>NZ_JABXGB010000100.1:0-747 GCF_022627935.1 Ochrobactrum sp. C6C9
GTTGGGCCCGGTCGCTACATAGATATCCTCCGACCACGAAGCCTTTGCCTTGCCGTAGGTGCTGGCAAGCTCGCGGCGAAGTGACCGACTATCGGCATAACCGGCCAGCATTCCGTCGGCGGTCTTGGTGGCGTTTTCCTGCGCTTGCCGAATAATCTCGCGCCGGTCGTCAGTCATCCAGTTGATGAGGCCCTTCACGTCACCGTCGAGGCGCTCGTAATCGACCGGGCTATCATCACCTGCCGCCTTAAGTGTCGTGAATGGCGTTTCTGTCGACCAAGCCACCGACCGGCCATTGTCCACGCGCAAGCGTGTCCGGACAAACCAGTCAGTCAGCGAGGTCAGGCCTTCAACTATTGGGACGTTGATCACGTCCCAAGTCACGAACTTGGTAAACACCTGCGACGGGTCATTCGCTGGCCAATATTCGATATCGACGCCGACGACCGAGATATCATCAATCGGATCCCAGATCAGCCGCACACCGGGCAGTTCGCCTTGTCCATCTGCAACAACAACAATTGGAATGGCGAAGAAATTTTGCACTTCGGCCAGATATTGCGGGGGTGGGATTACGATGATGTTCGGCGGGTTGGTCTCGTAGGCTGTCGGATCAAACACACCGTTGCTGATCTGCTGCAAAGACAGCGAGATATCGCGAGCGCCATCGGTATTGATCCCGCCAAGCTGGCGCGTCAGAACCTGAAACGTGCGGTCGCCATACTTGGCGCTATTCCAGCGAACCCA
>NZ_JABXGB010000101.1:0-734 GCF_022627935.1 Ochrobactrum sp. C6C9
CGGGCCGACTATTGGGCTGATCTTGATCGGGCCATTGATGCGGAACGGGCACTGCACGGCCAGAAGCCGATGAGGGACAAGCCGCGTGAGCGGGAGGTGAAGGAAACCAAGGTCAGCCGCACCGATCCGGAAAGCGGCTATATGGTGCGCGACGGCAAGCCGAAGGGCTTCTACTATCTCGACCACCGCACGGTGGATGGAAAGCTGGCCATCATCACCGATATCCACGTCACGCCGGCCAATGTGCATGACAGTCGCGTCTATCTCGACCGTCTGGATCGGCAACGCCGGCGCTTTGACTTCGAGGTTGGCGCGGTCGGGCTGGATGCTGGCTATGCGACAGCGGCCATTGCCCGGGGTTTGGAAGATCGCCATATCCTCGGCGTTACCGGCTACCGCACTCCAACGCCGCCCAGGGACGGCATGATGCGCAAGTCGAAGTTCGCATTCGAAGCGGATGCCGATGGCTATCGCTGCCCTGAGGGCCAATTGCTCCCCTATGCCACGACCGACCGCAACGGTTACAAGCATTATGTATCTGATCCGGCCATCTGCCGGACCTGCCCGCTGCTCGCATCCTGCACGGCCAACGCCAAGTCCATCCGTACCATCACCCGCCATGTCTGGCAGGACGCCCGCGAACGCACTGACGCCCACCGGCTCACAGCTTGGGGAAAAGCGATCTACAAGCGGCGCAAGGAAACGGTGGAATGCTCCTTTGCCGACGCCAAGCA
>NZ_JABXGB010000102.1:0-683 GCF_022627935.1 Ochrobactrum sp. C6C9
TGGGCGTCAGGCTCAAACAGCAGGCGGTGCTGTTTCGCACGTCGAGCCATAGTGGCGCTTTGGAAGTCGAACTTACCCGTCGCAACATCCCCTTCGTGAAATTCGGCGGACTGAAATTCCTCGACAGTGCGCATGTGAAAGACCTGCTCGCTACATTGAGGTTTGCGCAGAATCCACGCGACCGTGTTGCGGGCTTCCGCCTTTTGCAGATGCTACCCGGCGTTGGCCCGCAAACGGCTGGCAGGATTCTTGACACCATTGCCCTGGACCCGGAACCTTTGCAGTCGCTTGCAGAAATTCCGCCACCGCCAAGAATTGGGGACGACTGGCCAGCTTTTATTGATCTCCTCTCCAGCCTTCGAAAAGCCGAAGGCGGTTGGCCAGGAGAAATCGGCCTGGCGCGCGTCTGGTACGAGCCCCATCTTGAACGTCTTCATGAAGACCACGATACACGCAAGGCGGATCTGGTTCAGCTCGAACAGATCGCCAACGGCTATCCGAACCGTGAACGCTTTCTCACCGAGCTTACGCTTGATCCACCGGATGCAACGAGCGATCAGGCTGGCGTACCGCTTCTTGATGAGGACTATCTCATCCTTTCCACCATTCATTCCGCCAAAGGTCAGGAATGGCGCTCCGTTTACATGCTCAACGTCGTTGACGGCTGTATGCCCTCTGATCTG
>NZ_JABXGB010000103.1:0-654 GCF_022627935.1 Ochrobactrum sp. C6C9
AGAGCTGGCTCGGGAAATCTGCACAGCTAGGATAAGTGGAATTTCTGCCTGACTTCGGCTTGGATGCCAGGAACAGGAGATACCATGACGAGACGACCACGCCGGAACCACAGCCCGGCTTTCAAGGCAAAAGTGGCGCTCGCCGCCATACGAGGCGAGCGGACTCTGGTGGAACTGTCCCAGCAGTTCGACGTGCATGCCAATCAGATCAAGCAGTGGAAAGACCAGCTTCTTGAGGGTGGTGATGAAGCGAAGGCGGAACCGGCCGGACCGAGCATCGATGTGAAAACGCTTCACGCCAAGATCGGCGAACTGACCTTGGAAAACGATTTTTTGTCCAGTGCGCTCGGCAAGGCGGGATTGCTGGGCGGAAAGAAATGATCGACCGCGAGCACAAGCTGTCGGTCGTGAGGCAGGCCAGGCTCCTCGGCTTCAGCCGTGGCAGCGTCTACTATTCGCCGCGTACAGTATCTGATGGCGATCTTGCCCTGATGCGCCGGATCGACGAGCTGCATCTCGAATATCCGTTCGCGGGAAGTCGGATGTTGCAAGGGCTTTTGAAGGGAGAAGGCCTGGAAACTGGGCGGCTGCACGTCGCCACGCTGATGAAGAAGATGGGTATCGAGGCGATCTATTGTCGCCCGAACACGTCAA
>NZ_JABXGB010000104.1:0-606 GCF_022627935.1 Ochrobactrum sp. C6C9
GTCCTCAATCAGGTTTGGTCGGACAACATCAACGTGCCTGAGATGATCCTCGTGCTTTTTGTGTTCTATGTCGCGGTCGTGAGTATTCTCGCCTGGGGCCTCCACGCTCTCGAACGCCGTTTGGCATTACCGGGGTATGGACATGAATAAGCGCGCTTTCACAATCGTTCCTTCGCACTACGGCGTAACGGCATTCTCTACCGCTCTGTCGTTGCGATACGGAATTGTTCTCGTTGCAATGTTTTTCGGATCATTGTGTGTTGCTTATGCGCAAACAATGAGTGCCGGAACGCCGACCGCAGTCGAGACACTTTTCGGGTGGGTTCCATTTATCTTGCGTGGCTTTTTGCTGAACCTCTATATGAGTTTTTTAGCGATGGCTTTGGCGACGGTTCTCGGAATTCTGCTCGGTCTCATGCAGATCAGCTTGTTCTGGCCGGTAAGAGCCATTGCGCGCTTGGTGACGCATCTCCTGAGAAACTCGCCTTGGCTCGTTATTCTCTTCATCGCCATGTATATGATGCCAGAGGATTTTCGTCTTCCGGGCGGGATTGTGATACCGTTTCCTGGCTGGATGAAAGCAACCGTCGCTTTTGCGCTGCCCGT
>NZ_JABXGB010000105.1:0-575 GCF_022627935.1 Ochrobactrum sp. C6C9
AGTGTATGGGACTTGCCCGCCGACGCATCGGCCATGCGGACTTATACATCTGCTCCGAACCTCCTGTCGCTGGAGGCGAGTTCCAGCCGGTTTGTGCTGTCCAGACCAGGCTATGATGTGAACACGACCAATGAGTTCGGCACGATCATAAGCTCCAACAATCGTTCACCGGCTCTCTGCGTCATGAACGGAACTGAAAATAGTATCCCGGCCAATGGATCGAGAACGATTGCAGCACCGGCTGGCGTCATTCTCTCGCAAAGGGCGGTTGTTGACGTGATGTTTCGTGTCTCCGGGCAAACGTGGCGCGTACCTGGGCTGCTGACCGATACAACGGCGGCGGGAACTTGGCAGCTGTCCTATGCCGTGTCAGGCAACAGCATCACGTTCTACAATTCTGAGAAAGACGCGGTTGACCTGCGGTACGTCGTCTTCAACGTGGATGACCAGCCGAAATCGACGGGCGGCAATCAGGTCATCTTCCGTGGCAATGATGGATTGCGTGACTATGTGCAAATCAAGAAACCCGGCACGAGTGACCCGGCAAGCCGTCCGAACGATATCTTATTCGACAG
>NZ_JABXGB010000106.1:0-563 GCF_022627935.1 Ochrobactrum sp. C6C9
GCCTCAAGGCAAGCGAGCAGCGTAGACCAGAGATCGCCAAGGCGCGTGATCTTTGGATCAATCGCCGAAAGCGGTTCTTCAACAAGGCCTTGTCGCGTCTCATCTTTATCGATGAGACTTCCACGAATACGCGCCTGACAAAACGCACCGGATGGTCTGCCAAAGGCAGGCGCTTTGCCGCCTATGCGCCCTTCGGAAAATGGAAGACACAGACCTTCATTGCCGGACTGCGCTGCCATGGCCTGACCGCGCCATGGATCGTCGATGCACCGATGAACAGCCGCATCTTCGAAACCTGGATCGAGACACAGCTTGTGCCGACACTGTCAGCCGGTGATATAGTCATCCTCGACAATGTCGGCTTCCACAAAAGCCGGAAGGCTGAGCAACTGGTCAAGGCAAAGGGCGCTTGGTTTCTCTTCCTGCCGCCCTATTCGCCGGACCTGAACCCAATCGAAATGGCTTTCTCAAAACTCAAGGCACTTCTGAGAAAGCGAGCAGCACGCAGCTTCGACGCCATCTCAAAAGCACTTGGCGATATCATCAGTCTCTTCTCCATCAAT
>NZ_JABXGB010000107.1:0-546 GCF_022627935.1 Ochrobactrum sp. C6C9
CCAGTTAGCATCACTGCCCGGAAGGCTGAAAAGTAGATGAGGTTCATCCCTACTTCCCAGTTTTGTTTCCCTGGCTTTTTCATCAAATTTAATCCCAGCACTTCAGTTGTGGCACACACTCGCCTACAACAGTGCCAAGGGCAAACGAAATAGCAGACAATAGCGATGTTAGATTGCAGTTCACCCGTCAGTATGAAGTAACGGCCTTTATCGGATAACAGCCCAAAGATGTTCCTTCATTACATCCTCATGCAGCTCGACTCCAAACCCAATGTGTTCTGAGATCGGAAGGCGTCCGTTCCTGACCGTTTCCTCGAAGGGCACGGTAGCCACTTCAATATATCCGGGTATGTTAGCCCAATATGGGAAATGTTCTTGAACATAAAAATTGGGCAAACAGGCGCTCATGTGGGTCGCGATGTTGGCTGCGATAGAACTTCCGCACACATGCGGCTGCACCTTCAAACCATAGGCGTCAGCCATCGCTGATATTTTATGGACTTCCGCGAAACCACCCGCATTGCCAATATCGGGCTGCAATATACT
>NZ_JABXGB010000108.1:0-473 GCF_022627935.1 Ochrobactrum sp. C6C9
CTGTCGCTGGTGATCGGCGTGTTGGGAGCTTGGGCACAAACGTCAAAAAGCGCGATAATTCGCGTGGCGGTTGATGCCTATATCCAGGCGTTTCGAAATACACCTCCGCTGATCCAGCTTTTGTTCTTCTACTTCGGCCTGGGCGCGTTCACGCCAGCCGTGGACATGGGGGGATATTACGAGCCCATTATCTCTTCTTTTGGTTGGGCTGTAATCTCGCTTGGTATCTTTGGGGGGGCGTTCAACGTCGAGATATTTCGGGCCGGCCTGGAAGCCGTTCCTGAAACGACAAAAGAAGCCGCTGAAAGCCTCAGCTTTTCGAGCTGGCAAATCTATATGTATGTGACACTTCCACTGGCGTTTCGCATTAGCCTGCCAGCTTTGACGAATAACCTGGTGAGTTTGGCCAAAACAACCTCGCTTGCTTATGTTATCGCCGTTCCAGAAATGACCTATGTCCTCAATCAGGTTTG
>NZ_JABXGB010000109.1:0-459 GCF_022627935.1 Ochrobactrum sp. C6C9
CCTATCCGTCAAAAGTGCGGCAACTTCGCCAACACTGCGTCTCGCTCGCTGAAAAGAAGGTCCAGAAGCGCTTCCGATACGCGGCTTTGTGGACGGGAATAAGGGCGAAGAAGCGCCACGTTGAACGGTATTTTAGGCAGGAATGGCACCAGCGTTACCCGATCATCAAGTTGGTGAATGGCCGTGTAAGGGTCTATAAGCGCGACCCCCAAGCCAATTTTGGCAAATTCATATGCCGCAGCGGAAATCGTTGTTTCATAAGCTGGGTCTAGTTTTTCACCTGCAGCGCGGAATGCCTGCGCAATAATCGGGCCAGCTGCAGTGAATGATGCAAATGATACAAATGGTACGTTTCGAAGATCCGGTGGTTCAATTTTTTCGTGGCTCGCGAGATGGTGGTCACGTGGAACCGCAGCAATATAAGCGGCATCGCTGAAAACTTCTGTTTGAAAGCCAGAT
>NZ_JABXGB010000010.1:0-167713 GCF_022627935.1 Ochrobactrum sp. C6C9
GGGCAGGTCAACGCGGGGCGCATTTTCTTCGAGGGGCGGGATGTCACCCGCGAAACGCCGGCAGGTCTCGTGCGGCTCGGTCTGGTGCAGGTGCTCGAAGGCCGCCATTGCTTCAAAAGCTTGAGCGTCGAGGAAAACCTCGTCACGGGCGGGATCGGGCGGAGCGGTTCACGGTCTGAAATCGCGACGGACCTTGAGCGAGTCTATACCTATTTTCCACGGCTGCGTGATAAGCGCCAGGCGCTTTCCGGTCTCACTTCCGGCGGCGAACAGCAGATGACCGCCATCGGACGCGCCTTGATGTCACGCCCCCGATTGCTGGTGCTTGACGAGCCGTCGATGGGTCTGGCACCGCGTGTCGTACAGGATATTTTCCGCACATTGCGCAAGCTTAATCGCGAAGACGGGCTTTCCATTCTTGTCGCGGAACAGAATTCGGCAGTGGCGCTTACCTACGCCGACAAGGCCGTCATTCTTGAAAACGGTGTCAGCGTACTCTCCGGCAGTGCCGCCGATCTCAAAGCGCGTGACGACGTGAAGGCTTTTTATCTCGGACAGAAACCGGTCTCGGGTTCTGTGGCGCTCGCCCATTGAAATTCAACGAAAACGAGGAGACATGCGATGACCATTTCCAATGTGAATACGAAGGACGTGAGCCAGGGCGTGCCCGCTGTGCCACGACCGGGCAAACCCGCCTATGTCATTAAAAGCGATGCGGAGGCCATCGAGATTGCGAAGAAGCTGGCGGCAGAAATCGCTCCGGGTGCAGCCATCCGCGACCGCGACCGCATCTGGCCGGTCAAGGAACTGGATTCCTTTTCGCAAAGCGGTCTGTGGTCGATTAACGTGCCGAGGAAATTTGGCGGTCCGGAGGTCTCTTACGCGACGCTCGCCAAGATGATCGAAATTGTCTCCGCTGCCGATTCCTCCATAGGGCAGATTGCGCAAAACCATCTTGGTGTTCTCGCCGCCGTGCGTACGGTTTCTGACGAGGCGCAGCAGAAGTTGCTCTTCGGCGAAGCACTGCGCGGCACCCGCTTCGGCAACGCGTTTTCCGAGTTCGGGTCCAAGCGTGCCGCCGATTTTGAAACGAAATTCGTCGATGCCGGTGATCATGTTGTGGTCAATGGCCAGAAGTTCTATTCGTCTGGTGCTTTGCTGGCGCATCTGGTGCCTATCGTCGCGCTCGATGAACAGGGCCGAGCCTGGTATGCAATTGCCGAGCGGGATGCTCCGGGTCTGAACGTTATCGACGATTGGTCATCCTTCGGCCAGCGCACAACCCTGTCGGGCACCGTCATCCTCAATGATGTGAAGGTCCCGAAAACCCATCTGGTGCCGGGTTACAAGGGTTATGAAGTGCCGACTGCCGATGGGGCCATTTTCCAGATCATTCAGGTCGCCGTGGATACGGGTATCGCCAGTGCGGCTATCGCCGAAACGATCTCTTTCGTGCGAACCAAAAGCCGTGCATGGGTGGATAGCGGTCTCGAACGCGCTTCGGACGATCCTTATACGATCCACGCTATCGGCGATCTCACGCTTCGCCTTCATGCGGCTCAGGCGCTGCTCGAAAAGGCGGGTTATGCCATCGATCGCGCCATTGAGAACCCCAACGCAGAGACCGTCGCAGAAGCGCAGATTGTGACGGCTGAGGCGAAAATATTGTCGACGGAAATCGCGATCGCTGCGACCAACAAACTGTTCGAACTTGCGGGTACGCGCTCGACGCTCGCCGAACATCAGCTCGACCGCCATTGGCGCAATGCCCGGACGCATACGCTGCATGATCCGGTGCGATGGAAATATGCGATACTCGGCAATTATTTCCTGAACGACGAAAAGCCGCCGCTTCATGCCTGGAGTTGATAACTCACCCCGACGCATGGAGCGCGGTTAGAGGCGCTCCATGCGTTTGGTGTCGAAATGCGACGGCTAAAACACGCCACAAACGCCTGCTCCGTTTCTTATCGTGGTCATTGTCAATTGAGTTCTGCGACCTTCTCGCCGGACTGCCAATAACCGGACTTCCCGGCATCTAATCAAAGAATTGCGGCGAACCCTCAACGGGGCTCAGAGATATTTTCACGTAGTCCTTGCAAGTGTATCGCAACTTGTATACTAGAATATATCAGGCCGGAGGGAGTGCTGGCCGTTGTATGGGAGGAGTGATTTCAATGAAAAAGTTGCTATGGGCAGTGGTGGCCGCCACAGCTATGAATATGGTGTCTCTGCCTGGCATGGCGCAGGCGCAGGAAGTTCCAGCACCCGGTAAGAGTGCGCGTATCGACGCCATCAAGAAGTCGGGTGAATTGCGTGCCGGTGTTCTGGCCAATCCGCCATGGCTTGTGGAAGATACCACCGGTTCCGGCCAGCCATGGCGCGGACCGGCCTGGACGCTTGCGCAGACCTATGCCGAAAAGCTTGGCGTCAAACTGGTTCCGGTGCTCGTTTCCCACGAAACCAAAGTGCCCGTTCTGGCCGCCAATCAGGTGGATATGACGATTTCGCCACTCTCCATGACCAAGCAGCGGCAGGAAGTTGTTGATTTCGTCACCTATTCGCGCACGGCTTTGTGCGTGTTCGGAAAGGCGTCCAACCCCAAGGTTTCGGGTGCCAAGTCGGTTGACGATTTCGACAAGCCGGAAGTGACCATTGCCTATTTCACGGGTGGCGGCGAGGAAAACTGGGTCAAGGAACGTTTCCCCAAGGCCACGCTGCGCGGTGTGACGAGCGCTGGAACGGCGGCTCCGATGGAAGAAATCATGGCGGGGCGCGCGGACGTGGCGCCGATCAATCGCATTCCCTTCGTGGCTCTCAGCCGCAATGTGAAGGGCCTTGAAGCGTTGCCGCGTGAAAATAACTGTCAGGACAGCACCGAGGCCGTCAACGAAATTGGTCTGGCTATCGACAAGAACCAGCCTGAATATCTCGCATGGCTGAAAGCCGTGGCTGAGCCAATGCTTCCAGAACTTCTCAAGGAAGAAGAAGCCGAAGTCTCCAAAATGTAAGCCATTATGGACTTTGCGCGCGCCGGATCCCGGCGCGCGCAGATCATGTTCTGTTCAGGCAGAACTTTCAGGGTCCCGGATCTCTGGATATTGACACATGGAATTCAATTTCAGCGCTATTTTTGATAGCTGGCAGTTCCTGCTCAGCGGCTTGGTGGTGACGCTTTTGCTGGCTGCCAGTGTGAGCGCGTTGAGCTTCTTCCTGGGGCTGCTGCTCACCGTCGCCCGCCTTTATGGTCCCAACTGGCTGAGCCGCATCACGATCTTCTATATCGATACCATGCGCGCCATTCCGGTTCTGGTGGTTCTTGTCTGGGTTTATTTTGCGCTGCCAATCGCAACGGGGATCAATCTGCCGCCATTCTGGTCGGCGCTGTTCTCGCTGTCGCTGCATCTCGCCGCCTATGTTGCCGAAGTGATGCGCGCTGGCATTCAGTCCGTGCGCCCCGGTCAGATTCGCGCCGGTCTGGCGCTCGGCATGTCGCAGGCGCAGGTTCTGCGCAAGATCGTGCTGCCGCAGGCTTTCGTGCGCATGCTGCCATCCTTCGGCTCGCTGCTGTCGCTCGCGGTAAAGGACACGGCTATTGCCACCGTGATCGCCGTACCAGAACTCATGCGCCGCGCCGAAGCTATCGCCGGGCAGAAATATGCGCCTGTCGAGGCCTACACCACCGTCATGATCCTCTACTTCATCATCATCTTCCCGCTCACCCGAGGCGTCGACATGCTCTATCGCCGCATTTCCTTCCTGGGGCGCTCATGAGTTTCGACTGGTCTATCATCTGGAAAAGCCTGCCCGCATTGGGGCATGGTGCTTTGATCACCATCGCGCTGACCGTGCTGACAATGCTGTTTGCCACGCCGCTGGGTATCCTGATCGCGGTCATGCGGGAATCGCGCTTCAAAATCGTCGCGCTGATTGCGACCTGTTATGTGGAACTGTTGCGCAATTTGCCGATCATACTGGTCGTCTATTGGGCGTTCTATGTGCTGCCCATGATGAGCGGTCTTGCACTTTCGCCATTTCTGACTGGGCTTCTCGCGCTGGTGGCCAACAATGCCGCCTATAATTCGGAAACGTTCCGCTCTGGCATCCGTTCAATCCGCAAGGGGCAGACCGAGGCAGGGCTGGCGCTCGGAATGAGCGAATGGACGGCTTTCCGCAAGATCGTGCTGCCGCAGGCTTCGCGCCGTGTTTTACCGGTGCTGGCAACCACATGGGTCACGCTGTTCAAGGACACCTCGCTGGTGTCGGTGATTGCGGTTGGTGATCTGGCGCATACGGCGCTGCAAATCCGCTCGCAGACTTTCCGCGTAATCGAACTTCTGACCGCAATGGCCGCGATTTACTGGCTGCTGGGCTATCCGCAGGCCAAAATTGTTGACTGGATTCACCGCAAATACGGGGTTACCGAATGATATCTTCCAACACAGCACCCGTAAAGACCGGCGATGTCGTCATTGAATATCGCAATGTCTGCAAATCCTATGGCACATTTGAAGCTCTCAAGAATGTCAGCCTGAAAGTGCATCGCGGACAGGTCGTGTGTCTCATCGGCCCGTCCGGCTCCGGTAAATCCACACTGCTTCGCTGCACCAATGGTCTGGAAGCAATCAATAGCGGCGAGATCAGGATCGATGGCACCGTGCTAACGCAGGACCCCAAACAGGTTCGTGCCATGCGCCAGCGCATGGGCATGGTGTTTCAGAATTTCGAGCTGTTTCCGCATAAGAATGCGCTCGGCAACATCATGATGGGGCCGACCACCGTTTTGGGCCTCTCGGAACGTCAGGCAAAGGAACGCGCTCTGGCTTTGCTTGCCAAGGTGGGGCTTTCGGACAAGGCGGAAAATTTCCCGTCCAACCTGTCCGGTGGGCAGCAGCAGCGGGTCGCCATCGCCAGAGCCCTTGCAATGGAACCGGAAGTCATGCTCTTTGACGAACCGACATCGGCGCTCGATCCCGAAACCATCGGCGAGGTGCTCAATGTCATGAAACGGCTGGCGGATGACGGAATGACCATGATTGTCGTGACCCACGAAATGACCTTCGCCCGGCGCGTTGCCGATCAGGTCGTGGTCTTTGCCGATGGGCAGATCATCGAACAGGGGCCGCCGGAGCAGATTTTCGAAAATCCGAAAACTGCGCGCACGAAGGATTTCCTGAGCCATCTCGGCTGGGACGGCTGACGCATGGCAGTGCTTCCCGGATCGACCCATAATCCCGAAAAGCCGGTGCCTGGCGCGGGCGCTCCTCCCACAGTAGGGAGCATTCTCGACGCCATTCGTAACGATATCATCACCCTGCGTCTCATGCCGGGCAAACGGGTTTCGGAAAACGAACTCGCCCGACATTTCGGTACGAGCCGCACGCCGGTGCGTGAGGCCCTGTTGCGGCTGGTCGATCAGGGGCTTGTCGAGGTCTGGCCGCAGCGCGGCACCTTCATCATGCCGATTTCACTGGCCGCAGTACAGCGCGCGCGTTTCGTGCGCAATGCGGTGGAAGTTGCGGTTTTCAAACGTGCCGCCGAAGAAGGGCTTGCTGCGTCTATATCGGATGAACTCGACGCCATTATCGCGATGCAGGAAGGCTCAAAGGACTCTCCTGAGAATTTTACCATCGCCGACGATGCCTTTCATCGCACTGTCGCCAATGGAATCCGGATGGGCGACATATGGAGCCTGTTGGAACGGGAAAAAGCCCAGTTTGATCGCTTGCGCTTTCTGAGCCTGCCCAATGTTACCCCCGTCGAATTGCTCATCGAGCAGCACAAGGCCATGCTATCAGCGGTTAAGCGTCGCGATCCGATTGCGGCGGAAGCCGCCGTGCATGTTCACCTTTCGGAAGTTTTGAAAGTCACCGAACATCTGGCCCAGCGTTATTCCGATCTCATCGTCAACGATCTTTGAACGGCTCGATCAACAGCTCTCCGCTTCATGATGTATGGCTGCGACTATGCTATCGGCAAGCATTCGATTGAGACGTGAAACCACCTGTTCGGCAAATGGCCCTTCTTTCAGCTTGGGCGGCATAAGACCCGGCAACGCGGCAAAAGCGGCAAATATATCCGATGCGGACTTTGTATTGGCCAGTGCTGCGGTGATTTCCTCATCACGGGGATCATTCAGCGGATATGGCTGGCCGTTCTCATGCTGGCCCAGACCATAACGCATCCACGCCGCTGTGGCGAAGGCGAAGGCTTTCGTGTCACCGCCTTGTTCAATCAATTCGACGGCTGGCGCAAAGATGCGCTGTGGCATTTTTTCGGTGCCGTCCATGGCAATCTGGCGGGTTTCGTGCGCAATGGCCGGATTCGCAAAACGAATGGCCAGTGCCTGCGCATAAGCGTCGAGATCGGTTTCCATCGCGGTCAAGGTCTGTGCTGCGGCGTGCAAATGGCGCTGCACCAGCCTGTTGAGCGCCGCGTCCGCCATTACATCGCGTACATAGGTCTTGCTCGAGAGAAACCCGGCATAGGCCAGCATTGAATGACTGCCATTGAGCATGCGCAGTTTCATTTTTTCAAAGGGGCGGACGTCTTTCGTAAAGGTGGCACGCATCGCCTCCCATGCCGGACGCCCGGCAGGAAAGTGATCCTCGATCACCCATTGCGAAAACGGTTCTGTCTCGATTGCAGCTTCGTCTTCGCAGCCGATAACGCGCGCGGCGTCGGCGCGGGTCTGGTCGGTTGGTTGCGGTGTGATCCGGTCCACCATGGTTGCCGGAAACGCGACCTCTTGCGCGATGCGTTTCGCCAGTTCAGGGCCATGCGCGCGCGCCGCAAAATCGATGACCGCAGCGCGTAACAACGCGCCATTGTCCGGCAGGTTATCGCAGCTTAAGACGGTAAATGCAGGCAAGCCCAATTCGAAGCGTCGTTTGAGACCCAATGCGATGAGGCCGAGTACGCCTCGTGGCTGGTCCGGCGTTTGCAAATCGGCCATGACCGCGGGATGTGCGGGATCGCAACCACCGCTGCGCAAAAGGCCATAGCCTTTTTCCGTCACGGTGATGCTGACAATCCGGCAGTTGGGTTCTGTCATAAAAGACAGCGCTTCAGCGCCAGCCGTCGGCCCGGCAAGCGCCTGTCTTACTGAGCCGATGACGTGGGCGCGGCTTTCCTCGTCACGCACGATCAGTGTGTAATAGCCATCCTGCGGATTAAGCGCCTCGGCCACGTCGGTTCCACGCAGCGAGACGCCGACGATCCGCCAGTCAGACGGTGTTTGTGTCAGGGCTGCGTCGGTATAGGCGGCCAGATGAGCACGGGCAAAAGCGCCCAGACCCAGATGCAGGATACCTGCATCAAGAGCCTGTGGATCATAAGCGGGCCATGTGGCTCCATCCGTTGGGCTGCTTTTGGCCGACAGTCTCATCACGCGTTTCCTGTCGTCAACGGATGCTCCAGCGCGGTCATGATTCCCCGCAGTTCCGCCAGACCTTTCAGGCGACCGATGGACGGATAACCCGGTTGTCCGCGTCGTCCAAGATCATCCAGAATATCCTGCCCATGGTCGGGGCGGAACGGAATTTGCCAGTCTTTGCGACCTGCTGCCTTGCGGCGGCGTTCTTCGGCCAGAATGGCCGCGACCATGGCGACCATATCGGTGCCGCCTTCCAGATGTCCTGCCTCGTGGAAAGAGCCATACTGGCCCGCATCTTCAATAGTGACATTGCGCAGATGCAGGAAATGGACGCGGTCGCCCAGACGCTGCATCATTCCGGGCAGGTCGTTATCGCGCCGTGTGCCAAGCGAGCCGGTGCAAAGCGTGATGCCGTTGGCTGGAACATCGACTGCCTCGATGATCTGACGGTAGTCGTCCTCGGTGGACATGATGCGGGGCAGGCCCAACAGTGGGAAAGGGGGGTCGTCCGGGTGGCAGCACAGACGCATACCGAGTTCCTCGGCAAGCGGAGACACTTCCGATAGAAAATCAATAAGATGACGACGCAGCCTGTCCGCGCTGATATTGTCATATTTTGCCAGTTGGTCGCGCACATCGGCAAGGGTAAAGTTTTCGGCTGCACCCGGCAGACCGTAAACGGTATTGGCGGCGAGTTCCTCGCGCCGCGCATCGCTCATCGTTGTAAAGCGCTCTTTTGCGGCAAGCGCCACATCGGCAGGGAAGCTTTCCGCTGCGCCTTTGCGTTGCAATATGTAAATGTCGAAAGCGGCAAAATCGACGAGATCGAAGCGCATGCATGTCGCGCCGCTGTCCAGACGGAAGGCGAGATCCGTGCGCGTCCAGTCCAGCACTGGCATGAAATTATAGCAGATGACCTCTATGCCAGCGCGGCTGAGATTGGTCATGCTGGTTTTCCAGTTGGCGATATGGGTCTTCCAGTCGCCAGTCTGCCGCTTGATATCTTCAGATACGGGCAGGCTTTCCACCACTTCCCATGCCAGGCGGGAGGGTGCGCCGTCATTCATGCGTCCGATCTGAGCCTGCCGCAGCGCAATTTCGTCCGCAGTCCATACCTCGCCGGTCGGCATGTGGTGCAGGGCCGAAACGACACCTTCCACGCCGGCCTGCCGCATATCGTCAATTGACGTCAGATCCTTTGGACCGAACCATCTCCAAGTCTGTCGCACGTTTTGCCTCCATAGTTTATCCTTTAACTAGCAGATGGTAGACTAGTATGGAAGATGAAATGCATCAACGTGAAGCGTGAATCGAGGAAAGTTCTCTGTTGCTGCATGTGAGGGGGCGGTGTTTGGTGCAGATCAGCCGTCGACCCTGATCTTGTGGGGGCCGCAGGATGGCTATATGCCTGCAGACTCTGCGCGCGCCTATCGAAGCGATCTGCCGGACACTGAGGTTAATTTTCTGGAACAAGCAGGCCACTGGTTGTTGGAAACCTATTTTGACGAAGCGCTGCCGATCATCCGCGGTTTTCTCGCTCGAATGATGACTGCTGAGAAGCTGTAACAAGACATATTGGTCCAGCATCACTAAATAAGGTGTTCAGGCGCGTTGATGCTACGAAACTCTTCCTCGGAGGGCCAGAAAGTCGAGAAGTGCCCTCACGCGGGAGGGCACTGGGCCGCCCTGACCGATATGTATGGCGTGGAAGGATTCCCGATCCCCGGGATTAAATTCCTCCAAAACCGGTACGAGACGTCCACTTGCAATGTCCTCCCGTACGGTGAAGTTCGGCGCGCGGACAAGGCCCACGCCGCTCAGCGCCAGTCGGCGCAGAGCTTCGCCGTCGCTGGCTTGAACACGTCCAACGACCGGCACCACGACGGTCTCGCCATTCCTCATGAGCGGCCAGCCATCTCCAGAGCGCACATAGCCAAAGCCGAGCCTGTTGTAGCCTTCAAGGTCTTCGATTGTTTTCGGTTCGCCCAATTGGTCGAGATAGGCTGGGGCGGCAACAATCAGCATGGCGGAGTCGCCCAGTTTTCGCGCAACAAGGCTGGAACTCTTCAGCGGTCCCGCACGCACCGCTACATCGGTTCTTTCGGCAAGCAAATCCACGACGGTATCAGTTTGTATAAGATCAAGCGAGACGCCGGGAAATTGCGCCAGAAACTCCGGAAGAATAGGAGCGAGGATATGGGTGGCATAGGATGCGCTGGTGTTGAGGCGGATGCGACCGACGGGCTCTTCGCCTGTGCCTGCGCCCCTCTCGGCGTCGGCGATATCTGCGAGAATTCGCATGGCGCGTTCGTAGAACACGCATCCCTCCGGGGTGAGTTGGAACGCTCGTGTGGAGCGGTTCACCAATCGTGCGCCAAGGCGGGTCTCTAACCGTGTTATCAACTTGCTGACTGCGGACGGTGTCATGCGACAGGCGCGTGCCGCCGCCGAAAATCCGCCCCGCTCGACCACGCAGACAAACACTTCCATTTCACCCGAGCGATTGATTTCAGCGCGCGCCATTTTCTTTCCTTAGATACGTCGACTAGCTGATGAGGGAAGCGCGACGACGGTGGTGCTGGAATTGGTCTTTGAATTCACAAATGATATTACAATGAGCAATCTATATCACTATCGTAACACGATCTATTCTCTCGCGAACGAAACATCGCGAGCAAAATGCATCGCCCAAGCGATGCGCTCGTAACGAGAGGATAAGAAGATAATGTCGCTTCGACTAAACAGCGCGCGCACTGGCCGTCGAGCTGGTCGGAAATTCCTATTTACTGGCTGGATTGCAAGCGCCCTGGCTATGGGAGCCATCCTTCTCGGCCCAGCGCCCGCGATCGCCGATGATGGGCAGTGGGTCGGCACGTGGACGGCCAGTCCACAACCGGTCTGGGGAGGGGATTTCGCCTTCCCGACAAAAATCCCTGCAAGGGTGAAAGATCGTACTTTCCGCCAGATTGTTCGAATTAGTCTTGGAGGCATGAGACTGAGGTTCGTTTTCTCAAACATCTATGGAAAACAGCCTTTGAAAATTGGCGCAGCCAGCGTTGCCCCCGCTGGTCAGCAGGCGGCAGTAGCCCCGTCGACTATCCGAAAGCTCACTTTTGGCGGTAAATCGAGCGTCGTCATGCTGCCCGGCGCACCGGTGGTTAGTGATCCGGTGGATTTGCAAACCGATGCGCAATCGCGGCTCGCGGTTTCCATTTTTCTGCCGGATGAAACGGCTCTGGACACCTTTCATTGGGATGGCCGTCAGACAGCATGGTTCGGCCATGGTAACCTTACTGCGGCGGGCGACTTCACGGCATTTGACACGACCGATGCACGCATTCTTTTAACAGACGTTCTGGTCGATACCCCTAACGAAGGTGCAGTCGCCATCATCGGCGATTCCATTACCGATGGTAACGGAGCGACAGTGGATGCAGACTCGCGCTGGCCCGATTTTCTTGCAAAGCGGCTTGCGCCCCGACGCATCGCCGTCCTTAACGCGGGTATTTCCGGCGCCCGCCTGCTCGAGGACAAAATGGGTGTTAACGCAGTTGCCCGTTTGGAGAGCGATGTACTGTCCAAGCCCAACGTGAAGGCGCTCATCGTATTCATCGGCATCAACGATATTTCGTGGCCAGGCACTGCCTTTGCTCCGAACTCCAAGCGACCGAGCGTTGAGGCTATGATCGAGAGCTACGGGCAGCTCATCGCGTTGGCACACGCGCACAACATCCGTGTCATTGGCGCAACACTGACACCATTCGAGGGTGCGCTTTCTGGGACCCCACTCGAGGGCTACTACAACGCCGACAAGGACGCGCTTCGCAACGAGATCAATCAGTGGATTCGCAAGAGCGGTGCGTTCGACGCGGTGGTCGATTTTGATGCGCTTCTTCGCGATCCAGACAATAACGCCCGCATCGCGCCAGCTTTCGATTCCGGCGATCATCTTCACCCCGGCGATAAGGGCAATCTGACAATGGCCGAGTCGATTAATCTCGAAACGCTGCTCGGGCGCTGATCGTCAGTGGGGTTCGGGCAGTGCTTCGCGCTCGAGCCATTCCGGGTCGATTTCCGGCAGTGGGATCGCGTCGAGCAGCGCGCGGGTATAGGCTGACTTCGGATCAGCGAAGACTTGTTCGCACGCTCCCGCCTCGACGACCTTGCCGAAACGAAGCACATAGACGCGGTCGCAGATGGCCCGAATGACGCTAAGATCGTGACTGATGAAGGCCATGGAAAGGCCCATATCACGCGACAGGTCTTTCATCAAGTTGAGTACCTGCGCCTGCGTCGAAACGTCAAGGCCGGAGACGATTTCGTCAGCTAGAACGAAGTCCGGTTCGAGAAGGGCGGCGCGGGCGATGCCCACTCGCTGGCGCTGACCGCCCGAGAGTTCGTGGGCATTGCGGTCAAGCACGACCTCGGGCAGGGTGAAGCGGTCGAGAATTTTGAGAACCTTCGCCTCGGCCTCAGCGGCGTTGGCCGCCAATCTGTGCAACAGCATTGGCTCCACCAGAATGCGGCGAATGGAATGGCGCGGATTGAGCGATGCCATCGGGTCCTGGAAGATCATCTGCATACGTCGGCGCAGTGGTCGCATCCTGTTATCGGGCAGACTGGTAATATCCTGACCGTCGAACCGGATTTCGCCGGCGGAGATGTCGACGAGGCGCAGCAGCGCCCGGCCAAGCGTTGTCTTACCCGAGCCGGACTCGCCGACGATGCCGATCGTTTCTCCGCGCGCGATGTCGATGTCGATGCCATGCAGCACCTTGTGGCCAGCAGACCTGCCGAAAAGGCCACCCGCACCGTAAGCGACTTCTATGCCGCGAGCTGTGAGAAGCATGTTGGTCATCAGCTTTTTCCGATCTCGGCGCGCAGTTGCTCGAACACCGATTGTGGCACCGGTTCCAAGCCGCTATTGGGGCGGTCGTAACGCGGGCCAGCGGCCATCAGCGCCTTAGTGTAGATGTGCTTGGGTCGCTGCAGGACATCGGCGGTGCTGCCCTGCTCGATCACCTTACCGGAGTAGAGCAGCGTTACGCTGTCACAGATTTGGGCAACGACGCCCAGATCATGCGTCACGAATATGACGCCCGTGCCATGAGTGCGCTGCATGCCGCGAATGAGGCGAAGGATCTGCTTTTGCACGGTCACGTCGAGCGCGGTTGTCGGTTCGTCGGCAATCACGAGCTTGGGTTCGAGCGCAAATGCCGAGGCAATCAGCACGCGCTGGCGCATGCCGCCCGATAGCTCATGCGGATAAGCGCGCAAAACCCGCTCCGGATCGCGGATATGCACTTCCTCCAGCAGGGTCAGCGCGCGTTCACGGGCCGCCTTGCTTGACAGGCCGCGCTTGAGGCGCAAGCCGTCGGTCAGTTGGGCCTCGATACGACGGCCTGGATTAAGCGCCGTCTGCGGGTCCTGCGGGATGAGCGAGATTTCACTGCCCATAATCTGGCGTAATTGGGGAGCCGGTATGGTCAGGAGGTCGCGGCCCTCGAAATTGATGGTGCCGCGGGTAATGCGGACCGTGTGCGGCAGGATACCAAGCAGCGCCTTGGCGATGGTCGATTTGCCGGCGCCGCTCTCACCGACGAGGCCGCGGACCTCGCCGCGCCCGAGTGTCAATGCGACATCACGAAGAACGGGCGAGCCGCCATCCCGATCCGAGACCGCCGACAGGCTGTTGATGGAGAGAAGGGGTTCGGTCATCGGCGCATCATCGGGTCAAGGGCGCGGCGCAGGCCGTCGCCGAGCTGGTTGAAGGCAAGAACGGTCAGGAAAAGCATCACGAGAGGCGCCACCAATACCCACCATCCCTGATAGATGATCTGTCGGCCCTGCGCGATCATGCCGCCCCAGGTTGGCGTGTCGGACGAGACGGAAAGACCGACGAATGAGAGAATAGCCTCGACGATGACGGCGATACCCATTTCCAGGCTGATGAGCGCGATCAGGACCGGGGCGACATTCGGCAGGATCTGGCCGATCAGGATCTTGAAGCGGGAGAAGCCCAAAACTTGCGCTGCCGTTACATAGTCCATCCGCGCCTGCGCCATCGTTTCCGAACGGACGACACGACAGAAACGCGTCCAGTCGATGATGACGATGGCTGCGATGACCGAATGCACGCCCGCGCCGAAGACTGCCACCAGCAGGATCGATAACAGTACCGGCGGGAACGCCATCCAGATGTCGACGAGACGCGAGATGACGGAGTCGACCCAGCCGCGATACCAGCCTGCGAGCAGCCCGAGCGCGGTGCCAACCAGCGCCGCAAGACCTGCGGCGATGAAGGCGACCAGCAAGGCGACGCGCGTGCCGTGGATCAGGCGCGAAAGCACGTCGCGACCAAGATCGTCGGTGCCGAACCAGTAACCGGGCTCGGTGCCAGAATAGCCTGCTGGCGGCAGCGTGGCGAGCATCAGGTCCTGTTCGAGCGGATCCTTGGGCGCGAGCCACGGCGCAAAGATCGCGACCAATATAAGGCAGAGGATAAAGCCGCCGCCGAGAATTACCTTGGGTTCAGAAAGCGCCGCGCGCAGTGACTTAACCATGGCGCAGCCTCGGATTGAATGCGGCGACGAGGACGTCAACCATAATATTGATAACGATGAACAGGGCGCCGAAGACGAGGACAAGGCCCTGAATGAGTGGCAGGTCGCGGTTGATGACAGCGTCGATTGCCATATTGCCGATGCCGGGATAGGCGAAGATACGCTCAACGATGACTGTGCCGCCGATCAGGAAGGTGAACTGCACTCCGGTCAGCGCGATGGTGGGGCCAACGGCATTGCGCAGTGCCTCTTGCAACACCAGCCGTAACGAGGACATGCCCTTGAGCTTGGCGAGCAGCACATAGTCCTGCACCATGGCTTCGAGCAGCGCCTCCTTCAGCACGCGGGCGATAATCGCCGCGAGTGGCAAACCGAGCGCCAGTACTGGCATGGTCATATGGGCGGCGATGTCGGCGAACTGCGCGAAGCGCAGGCGTAGCAGGCTTTCGAACAGATAGAAGGGGGTTGCAAAATTGCTCTGCACGCTCGGATCGATCCGCCCGGAGAGAGGTAATATGGGGAAGAACACACCCAACACCAACACAAGCGCCAGTGCCCAGACGAAGTCGGGCACAGCCAGCACCACGCCGTTGACGGTATCGATGACGGGTTCGGCAGGGGTGCGGCGCACGAGCGTGCCAGCAATCGCCACGGCAGCGCCGAGCAGAATAGCGAAGATCAGTGCGATGAAGGCGAGCTCAAGGGTTGCTGGCAGGCGTTCGGACAACAGTTCCAGAACATTGCGGCGCAGCGAGATGGAGGTGCCGAAATCTCCTGAAAGCAGTGACGTCAGCCAGATACTGAACTGGCTGAAGATACTGCCATCGAGTCCATAGTTCGCGCGAAGCTGCGCGATCTGTTCCGGTGTAGCGCCCGGCGAGATCATCATGGCGATAGGGTCGCCGGGAACGACGCGCAACAGGACAAAAACCACAACTGCAACCCCAAACAGGGTCACCGCCGCGAGAACCAGACGGTTCAGGATAGAAAGAGCAAGCAATTGCATGGTTATGGAGTCTCGCGCAGGCAGACGTAGACACTATACTGGTGTGTCCGGCCAAGCAGGCCGGACATCAATCAAGCAATGGAAGGCTGGCACAGCGCGTGCCCGGCCAACATGCTATCAAGCCTTTGATACCAAGGTTGGTTGCAGCGCGCCCGAAACATTCGGGGTGACCTTCAGCGTTGATTTATAGACAATAGGCTGTGCGTATTGCAGCAACGGCAGCACGTAACCTTGCTCCGCAATATACTTGCAGACGGCTTTCCAGCCAGCGATGCGCTTGGCCTCGTCTTTCTCACCCCAAAGCGGAGCGATCATGCCATCCAGATCGTCGGTGTTCCATACCGAGTGGGGCGAAGGGCCGAACATGGCGAAGCCTGTTGAGGTGGTCGGGTCGCCGATCGCATTGCCCCAGTTGTAGAAGGCAGCTGGTGCAAGCTGGTCGGCGGCGCGCAGCTCATAGTGCTTGGCTATCTCGTAGACCTCGATTTCGGCTTCGATGCCGACCTTGCGCCACATGCCCACAATGGCCTGAACCATTTCGTAGTCCTTCGGCTTCAGGCCACGGGTGGTCTGAATCTTGAACTTCACGGGTTTGTCGGTCGAATAGCCGGAGTCGGCCAGCAGTTTTTTGGCGAGTTCGGGATCGTAAGGAACCTTGATTGATGGATCATAGGCCGAATATTCCGGCGCTTCGAGCGTGTCGATTGGTACGCCGTAGCCACGCAGCAGGCGCTTGACGATAGCTTGCTTGTCAACGGCGTGACAGGCGGCCAGGCGCACGTTCTTGTCGTTCATGACTTCGATATTGTTAAGGAAGATCATGCCGATATCTGAGATCGGAGTCGCGACGCCTGCCAGACCGTTCTTTTCCTTCAGGCGGTCGAATTCTTCATACGGGATTTCAAGCGTGACGTCGGACGAGCCGGATTCGATCTCGGCAACCCGGCTGGTGCCATCCGGCACGAACTTGAAGATCACAGTTTCGAAAGCTGGCTTGCCGCCCCAATAATTTGGGTTGGCCTTCAGGCGCAGGAAGGCATTGCCTTCATAGGCGTCAACCATATAGGGGCCTGTGCCGACAGGCTTCTTCTCGAAGCCCTCCGCGCCCACTTTCTCATAATAGGCTTTGGGCAGGATGTAGCCTGTGAGGAAGGCCATCCACATGAAATAGGTGGGTTCGAAGCGCAGCACATCGCCAGTGATCTTGTTGCCTTCGATCTTGTAGTTGCCGACAGTGGACCAGACAAACTGGATCGGGTTGCCGGTCTTTTCGTCGGCGGCGCGCTCCAGCGCCCAGACCACATCTTCCGGGGTGAACGGCGAGCCGTCATGCCAGGTCACACCCTCGCGAACATCCATCCAGACCTTGGTCTTGTCGTCGTTCCAGCCCCAGCCTGTCAGCAGGCCCGGAACGAATTTGAGGTCGGGGTCCTGGCCGATATACTGGTCGAAAATCGAGCGGTAGATTGCCTGAATCGTCGGATTGACCGCTGACGGACCGACGGTCGGATCGAAGGACGGAAGATTGACGTTGAAAGCGATGGTAAGCGTGTCGGTTTCTGCCGCCTGCACCGGCAGACGCCCTGCCAGAATGCTCGTCAAAAAGGCAGCAGCGCCCATACCCAACGTCTGGCGACGGGTGAATTCAGTCATGTTTTGCTCCGCGTTCCCCTGATCCCGGCTTTTTTGAGCGTTCCCGCGCTCGCCAAGGTTATTTATTGGTCGGAATATTTTAATCTTAAAATAGCGGCGTTTGACTGGCAAGCGAATTGTACGGTCAGGAAACAATTTTAGGTCGCACTATATGCTTACGCATATTACTTCTTTATCAATTTCGCCCTTTGACCTAAGTAAGTACAAGCTCAAACAGCCCTAATTTGCAGTTTTGCGGACTTGAAGAGCCAGAAATATGATTCTGCATGGGTTCAAAGATGCAGTCGCAGATGCGAGCGCACCCGTCTTACGACAATCCTATTTCAGCGAGGCCGCGAGCAGCATTCCCGAGCCGCCTCCCAGCCCCGGGCCGGGATGGGTCGATGCGCCGATATGATAAAGACCGGGAACGTGGGTGCGGTGGTTGACCGATGACTTGAACGGACGCCAGATGAAAAACTGATCGACGCCGCAGAAGCCCCCGTAGGGGTCGCCGCCCACGAGGTTCATATTCATGGATTCAAGATCGGCTGGTGAATACGCCTTGCGGGCGATGATCGTCTCGGCGAAGCCTTCGATGTGCTGGGCGAGGATGCGCTCGACACGGTCGGCATAGTGTTCGCGCAGTTCGTCGGTCCAGCGGCCATCGGCAGGCGTGGCGAGTTCTCCGGCAGCATCGCCTTCGATGTGTCGCGGGGCTTCAGGCAATTGTAGCCAGAGGATCGCCTGGCCTTCCGGCGCGCGGGATGGGTCGAGCGCGGTCGGCTGGCCGACGCAGATGGTTGGCACCGCTGGCAGCATGCCACGGTCACATTCATTCGCCGCACGAGACACACCGTTGAGGCCCGGTGTAAGATGCAAGAGCGCAACTTTCGACAAGTCCTCGCCGCCCTTCCAGCGCGGCGGCGACTTGAGCGCGTAGTGTATCTGCATGTCGCCCTTGCCATAGCGATAAGCCCGCAGCCCATCCGCAATATCTGAGGGCAGCGGCCTGCTGGAGCCCTTCAGCAGGTGTCCATAAAGCTGGTTGGGCGTGACCGATGCAATGACACCCTTGCCTGCCTCCAGCACCTCGCCATCGGCAAGCTTAACACCCGTGGCCTGTCCTTTGTGGTCCTCCAGTATTGCATCCACATCCGCGCCGGTGCGAATGGTGCCGCCCTGATCCGTAATGAGCTGCGTGAACGCCTTGACGAGATTTTCGGCGCCGCCTTTGACAATCGGACAACCCGCCAGTTCGATGGCAAAACCGATGACCCGGAGCATTGCCGCAGAATAAGTGCTTTCGGGATTGAGCCCGCAATGGAGGACCCAAGGGGCAAAGAGCCCGCGCATCACATCCGACCGATAGGTGGTTTCAAGATGATGGCGGCCATTGACGAGCGCCTCGCCGAACCACGCGGCGAGATTGCGGGGCCCGCGTTTCCAGGCTTCCTTCAGCACGGTCTTGAATATGCCGCCGGACCAGAGCGAGCCGCCTAGCAGCGAGAACATGAAGGGTGCGTCGGCACCCATCCGGTCCATCTCACGGGCAAAGGACTTGCCGTCGCCCTCGGCGAGCGCGTCGAAGGCAGCGATGTTGGCTTTACGGTCTTTGGACAGGATTGCATGTCGCCCATCCGCCAGTACGACGCCGGTGGGGAGGTCTGCGTGGGCGAATTCGAGGCCTCGCGCCTCCAGATCCTTGCCAAGCGCAGCATAGGCGGGCGAGGTCAGGAATAGCACCATGGTTGTTGCCATGACGTCGTGACGGAAGCCCGGTGCAGTGATCTCTTCCGTGCGCAGGCAGCCGCCGAGCCGGTCATTGCGCTCGAGCAGCAGAACCTTTTTGCCCTTTTTGCCAAGCATGGCTGCCGCTACCAGTGCGTTTATGCCGCTGCCGACCACGATATAGTCATGTGCTGTCATAGTGTCGTCGCTCCCCGAAAAATAGCCTCGCGCTGGCTCGATTCCGATTACTTTATTACCCGTGTTAGCGCGCGTATCGGCGAGCCTGTTCACTCGAGTCCAACTGAGAATTTTGCGACATGGCGCCCCTCATTCGCTTTTTAAAAAAGCTTGATATGAATTTTCTTGAAGCTTAAAAGATATCATATGTGAATGCAACGAAATGCCTGCTCTCAAAGGTGAACTTTACAACATATCGGGCCTTCAATATCCGCGATGACCTGATGATTTAAATCTGCGAGGTCAGAAGCCTGCCGAGATCGATCTACACTATTATATGCATTTGAAAATAATGGGGGCCTGAATGAGTGGACATGACGTTGAGTTCGATGCGGTGGTCGTAGGCGCGGGGCATAATGGCCTCGCTGCGGCGGTGCATCTGGCGGCAAAGGGTTGGCGTGTTGCTGTTGTCGAAGCGGCAGCTTCTCCTGGCGGGGCGGTGAAGACCCTGGAGTTGACAGAGCCGGGCTTCCGTCACGACTGGGCTGCCATGAACCTTTCGATGTTCGCTGGCTCAGCTTTTCACGCAACCTATGCCGCGGATCTTGCTGCACAGGGTCTCGAATTCGTACCGGCGCAAAATTGCTTTGCCAGTGTCTTTCGCGACGGTACTCATCTTGGCGTTTCCAGCGATGTGACGGTAACGAATGCAAGGATTGCGGAACTGTCGCCCGTCGACGCCGAGGCGTGGGCGACTATGCTTTCTGATTTCGAGCGCAATGCGCCGCATATTTTCGGCCTACTCGGCTCGCCGATGCCTTCTCTAGCCGCGGTAAGGACAGTCTGGAAGGCCTACAGGTCGCTCGGCATGGATAATCTCTGGCGTATCGCGCAGCTTCTGCTGGCGACGCCACGTGATTTTCTTGACGCGAATTTCGAAAGTCCCAAACTTAAGGCCATGATGGCCGCTTGGGGTCTGCATCTTGATTTCGCGCCCGACGTTGCAGGCGGAGCACTATTTCCCTATCTCGAGTCAATGGCAAATCAGGCGTTCGGCATGGTTATTGGCAAGGGAGGCGCAGATACGATCATTCGCGCGATGGCGGGTCTCCTGCAGGAGAAGGGTGGACAACTCATTCTCGGTCAGCGTGTCGAAAAGATCAGTCTCGACAAGGCCGGAAGAGCGACGGGCGTGGTGTTGTCCGACGGACGCACGTTGAGTGCGAAGCGGGCGGTGATCGCCAACCTCAATCCCAAGGTGCTGTTTGGCAGTGACATGTTGCCCCGGTCGGCGGTCCCCCAAAAAGTTAACAAGGCGACGAATGCTTTTCGGGCCGGACCCGGCACGATGATGATCCACCTCGCCATGGACGAGTTGCCAAACTGGACTGCGGGCGCTGAACTCAAGCGCTTCGCTTATGTTCATATTGCCCCGGACCTTGCCATGATGGCGCGGGTTTACGCGGAAGCTATGGATGGATTGCTGCCTGGAGAACCGGCCCTTGTGGTTGGCCAGCCCACGGCCATTGATCCATCGCGTGCACCGGAAGGCAAGCATGTTCTCTGGGTGCAGGTCCGTGTCCTCCCGGCGGAGATCAAGGGCGATGCGATGGGAGAGATCGCTGTTGCGGATTGGAACAGTGCGAAGGACGCCTATGCCGATCGGGTCATCGGAATCCTTGAGCGCTATGCGCCCGGGATCAGCGGCATGATCCGGGCGCGCTCGGTCTTTTCACCCGCAGACCTTGAACGTGAGAACGCCAATCTTATCGGCGGTGACAATTTGAGCGGCTCACACCATCTCGATCAGAATTTCCTGTTCCGCCCCATTGCAGGATACTCGCGCTACAAAACGCCCGTCCGCTCACTTTATATGTGCGGCGCCTCCACCTGGCCCGGTGCTGGCACCGGCGCCGGCTCTGGCTTCATGCTTGCAAAGATGCTTGCCGGAAACTGATGGGTGGCGGGGTCAGGTTCTGACTCCCAATCCGACTATGTTGAATATCGCGCCAACGCGAACTGTTCTATTGACCAGGACGGTTGGCGCAATTCTACCAGATCCGCGATAATACGAGCCATGCCCGGACCTATGCCGAAACCGTGGCCGCTCATTCCTGTGGCAATCGTAAGCCCGCTTATACTGGCTTGATCCACGACGGGCAACACGTCTGGCATGGTGTCGATCATGCCAGCCCAACTTCGTATAATGCGCGGTGTCCCGATCTTCGGAAATGCCGCAGCGAATTGCTTGAGAACCCGGCTGAGCTCTTTCTGGTTGGGCTTCGGATCCAGTACACGGCACCGCTCAAACGGCGTTTCGTCTATTTTCGACCAGCGTCGGGGCGTTCGCCATGCATCTGGATAATTCTGCGGAGCGGAAAGCCGGAACCGCGTGCTTGTAAAGTCCTCGCGCAACTGTGGAATGTAAGCTGAAAAGTTTCTGAAGGCATCCGGACCGATGAAGAAATCATGTGTGGACCAAGGTGTTAATGTGTAGCTCCCGTCAGTGCGACGCCGGAACGCGATGCGGTCATCGGCGGCAGCGGCATCGTGCGGCGCTGTCGCCAGTTCTATCTGCAAGGCAGAAGATAGGACGGACAGTTGGGGGAGATGAATGCCGTGCCGTTTCAAAAACAGGGCGCTCCACGCGCCAGCCGCAACTACCACTCTCTCACATTTTACATAGCCGCTCTCAGTGGCGACACCTTGAATGTGATTGCCTGTAATGTCCAATGTGCGAATGGCGCAATTTTCGCGAATGATGACACCGTCTTCAGCGGCTGCCTGAGCCAATGTCGGGACCGCAACGAACGGTTCAGCCATAGCATCGGACGGTGTGGTCATGCCGCCAATCCAGCCTCTACCTTCGGATATCATCGCGCCAACTTCGCGTTGGGATAACATGCGCGTATCGACGCCGTATTGGCGCGCACCGTCGAGCCATTGCTCGAATTTTGCGAGCTTGGCTTTGCTGCGTGCGAGATAAGTGATGCCTTTCTGGCGAAAGCCGATCTGCTCGAGGATCTTCTCGTTTAAGCTTTTCCAGAGAGGGATCGTGTCCATCATGATGGGCAGTTCTGCGTAATCACGACCCTGTTGACGGATCCAGCCCCAGTTTCGGCTGGATTGCTCGCCAGCGATGCGACCTTTCTCGCAGAGAAGGACCTTCAATCCACGTTTCCGCAGTTCCCAGGCCGCCATAACTCCGATGATGCCACCGCCGATGATTGTTACGTCAACAACATCAGGAAGGGGGCCATCGAATTGCGGAGTGTTATCAAGATTAATAGGAAATGCAGACATCGGATTTCAGAATCTCGTGGGGCTGTATGGTGTAATATCGATAGCAGGCGTACGTTCGCCGACCAGATCAGCAACAAGCTGGGCGGTTATAGCGGAGAGAGTCACTCCCAGATGCCCGTGTCCGAACGCATAGATCACGTCGCGGCATTTATGGGCTCGGCCGATCACCGGTAATGTGTCGGGCGTTGAGGGTCTATGGCCCATCCATTCAGATGCCGGGCGCCAGTCCTTGAGGGCTGGTACGGCCATCATAGCCTCCGGCAGTAGCGCGCGAATGCGCTTGTAGTTTGGTGGTGCTTTCAGTCCCGCCAGTTCATCGCCGCTTATCAGGCGCAACCCGTCATGCATTGGAGACAAAACAAAGCCTTTGCCGGGAATGACGACCGGACCACGTAACAATGACTGGGACCCTTCACCGAAGCTGATGTGGTATCCGCGTTCGCTCTCAAGCGAAACCTTGTCTCCAAGTTGCCTTGTTAAAATGGAGGACCATGCACCCGCTGCAATGACCACACGATCAAAGTGCTGCTCTCCGGAGAAAACCCGGAGCGCGACGCCGCCCCGTTCTGAAGGTCGAACTGAGCTGACGTGCTCGCGAACGAAGGCCGCACCAAAAGTATGTGCTGTTTCCAGATAGACGCTTGCGAGTTTCTTCGGAAAGCGGACATTTCCTGCTTTCGGCTGATAGAGGCCCTTAAAACACGAAGCGGGATTGAGCGCCGGTTCAAGATCCAGAAGCGAGGATTGGCTAAGGATTTTGTGGCAGACGTCGTGACGTTCCATAAGTTGGCGTTCAAGTGCAGAGCTTTGGAAATCCTTGGCGCTGTCATAGACTTTCAGCCAACCTTCTTGCGTGATCAGATCCTTGACTGCAGCAATCGCCGTCAGTTCCTGATGCGCGACCAGAGCTTGGGAAACGAGAGGATGCATCGCTGCAGCAATGCGATCAACCGCTGTTGTGGTGCCCGCCGCGATGAAGCGCTTTATCCAAGGCAGCGCTTTCGCGGTATGATGAAGGCGCAAGACTGCCGGAGAGTTGCAGTTAAACATATAGGTTGGCAGAGAGCGGACCACCGCGGGTGTTGCGGTAGGCGTAATCGAACCCGTGACAATAGCGCCCGCGTTTCCATAGGAAGTCCCGGCCCCCGGCTCCTCATCACCAAAAACCGTGACGCTGTGACCTTCTTTGGCAAGAGTGAGTGCGGCGCTACATCCGACAATTCCCGCGCCGATGATGGCAACAGAAAGTCGTTCACCGTTTTGCTGACGATGCTGCATGAGGATCGATCTATCTCAATTATGCGACGAAGGTCGCGTCAGTGGTGGAGGACTTTGCTCAGGAAATCGCGCGTGCGCTCATTTTGCGGGTTCTTGAAGAAGTTTTCCGGTTCGCCGCTTTCAATAATCGAACCACGATCCATGAATACGACACGATCAGCAACGCTTCGGGCGAAACCCATTTCGTGGGTGACAACCATCATTGTCATGCCTTCTTTGGCAAGGCTGACCATGACATCCAGCACCTCGTTGATCATTTCAGGATCAAGCGCTGACGTAGGTTCATCGAACAGCATTATCCGGGGCTGCATGCAAAGTGAGCGCGCAATGGCGACACGCTGCTGTTGACCACCCGACAGCTGGTTCGGATAATTATTCATGCGGTCGGCGAGGCCTACTTTGGCAAGCAGTTCCCTGCCGCGTTTCTCGGCTTCGGCTTTTGATAATCCACGCACATGAATGGGAGCGAGGGTTACATTCTCAAGTGCTGTCTTGTGCGGATACAGATTGAACTGCTGGAAGACAAACCCGACTTCCATGCGCAACTCACGCAAGGCAGCTGCCTTGGAACTCAAATCAATGCTGTCTACGACAAGCTTTCCAGACTGAAAGGCTTCCAGTCCATTGACACATCGAATCAGCGTGCTCTTGCCGGAGCCGGAAGGTCCGCAAACCACGACGACTTCGCCCTTGCTGACTTTCAGATCGATATTGTTGAGCACATGAAGCGCGCTGCCGAACCATTTGTTCAGACCCTGAAACTCAATCATTAGACCTGTCCAATTACAAAATAGGAGATTGCGTGCCGCGTTCGATGCGACGTGAAAGATAGATCATCGGATAGCAGACGATAAAGTAACCGATACCGACGACGCCAAAGACCAGCAGACCGTTAGGAATATTCTGTACGATCATCCAGCCGGAGCGGGTGAGGTCCATGATACCGATCGCGGAAACAACAGAGGAATCCTTGACGAGCAGGATGAATTGTCCAACCAGAGAAGGGCGAACAATACGCAAAGCCTGCGGCATGACGATCAACCGAAGCTGTTGAGCATAGGTGAAGCCCGACGCAATTGCCGCCTCGGTCTGCCCGCGCGGAACCGCCTTGATGCCGGAAGCAACGATTTCACCAATAAAGCACGCTGACAGATTCGAAAGTGCTATCACGCCCGCATTGAATGCAGTGAGTTCAATCCCAATCGTTGGCAGAATGAAGAAGCAGATGAAAACCTGAACCAGAAAGGGCGTGCCGCGAAACAGATCGATATAGAACCCGGTTATCGCTGATAGCCATCGATTTCCGCTGCCGCGAAGCACTCCAAAGATCAGTCCAATCACCATCCCGATGACGAGGGACAGGAGTGACAGCGCAACGGTCATCCCAAGGCCCTTCAGCAGAACGGGCCAGAAGTTCAACAAACGTTCGACTTGAAACCAAAACATATGCGCCTCCTGTTAGCGTTCCGGCATGCGATTGAAACGCGACCAGGTGCCAGCCATTGCCTTGAGCAGATAATAGATCAGCAGGAAGCCCGCAGCTGTCGCTGCAAGCCCTTCAACGGGCATGAAGCGATCAAGCGCGATCTGTTGCCCGACGCGGGTAAGCTCAACGACGGAAATCAGAGAAAGAAGGGACGAATCCTTCACAAGTACGATTGCCTGTCCGATCATCGGCGAAATTGTCGGTCGCACCGCCTGCGGCAGAACGATAAGGCGCATACGCTGCATATAGGTGAAGCCAGAACTTAAAGCCGCTTCGAACTGGCCGCGCGGAATGGAAAGGATGCCCGAGCGAATAATCTCAGCAACATAGGCACCGGAATTGATTGACAGGGCTATGATGCCGATGACCATTTCCGGCAGGATGACGCCGAGACGCGGCAGCCCGAAATAGAGAAAATAGAGTTGCGCGAGCAGCGGGGTTGCCCGGATAAGATCGATATAGGCAATGCCGATCGTACGCAGCCAGCGGGTGGGCTGGATGCTGAGCGCACAAGCAACAATGCCTATGATCATTGCGCCGGTGAACCCGGCTGCCGACAACATCATTGTATTCAGAAAACCCTGCCAGAGATCTGGGAGATATTCCGAAATGACCCGTATGTTCAGATTGCCAAACATGTCTCACCGGTTGGATTCAATTTTTGATCAAAGGTGCGGAACGGAATGGTTCCGCACCTCTGTCGGTATCAGTGGTCAGCTTGCCACTTGTTTGAATTGACCCAATAATCCATGTTTTCTTTCAAACGGCCATCGAGCGTCACGTTGTCAAGAAACAGGTTCGTCCAGATCATCAGGTCCTGAGAGTCGTAGCGCACTGCATAGGCAAGCGGTTCTGCGCTAAGCATTTCCGGAAAGACTTCAAATGTGCCTTCAGGATAGTTCTGCACCTGGGCCGCGACCGCCGTGTTGTCGTTTACACCGCATTGGGCTTGGCCGGATGCAACCGCGTCAAGAACCACCGTACCGCCGCCTTTGAACGCCTTCACGGTCGCTTCTGGGAAGTATTTCGGCATGTTCTTTTCCGCAGTCGATCCGAGAATGACAGCGACCGTCGTTCCGGGCTTTTTGCAGTCTTCCACACTCTTGAAGTCGCCGCCTGCAGCGGTGAAAGCAACAGTGCCGACGTGAATCCATGGCTTGGTGAACGCAACCTTGGTCGCACGGCTCATCGTGGCGGTCATATCTGCTGCCAATATGTCAGCCTTACCGGAAAGGAGCGCCGGGATGAGTCCATCCCAATCGAAATCGAGATATGTTACCTTAACGCCCATTTCCTTGGCCATCAGTTCGGTCAATTCAATGGCGCTTCCTGTCCGCTTACCGTTCCTGTCCATGAAGGAATAGGGTGGGCCCTGGGTTTGAACCGCAACGCGCAGTTCGCCGCGGGCGAGGATATCGTCAAGTGTTCCAGCGTGCGCTGTCGTGGTCTGCGCAGCTGCTCCCATGAGCGCAACAAACATTGCAGACGCCATGAGTGCATTGATTTTCTTCAACATTTTGTTTCAGTTCTCCCTCGTTAGGCAATAGTCGGTCGTCTCCGCGCAAGGCGGCCAAATAGAACGGTCATTTTGGTGGCGGATTATTGAGCCTGCTTGTCGCTCTCTTCGTCTTCCCATACACCGCGCGGCAGGCTCAGCCACTTATTATGGGATTTCATGACAACGAAGGTTTCGCTGCCTTGAATTGTTCCTGGCTCTGCCAGTCCGGGCAGCAACTCACTCGTCACCCGGTATAATTCTTCCATATCTCCCTCGAACATCACTTCGCAAAGAATGTCGTATCTGCCGGTGACGATACTTACGGAAGTGACGAAAGGCAGCTCGGACATCTTTCGCGCGATTTCGTCGAGACGGCCCTGTCCATTAGCGTGAATGCCCATCATCGCGACGACAAGCTCGGGACGCTCCGAAACGTTCACAACGCCGGAAATCTTGAAAAGCTTATTCTCGATAAGGTTTTTCAGTCGCGCCCTAATTGTGGGTGGGCTGAGCTCAAGCCGCTCGGCGATCTGGTTGGCGCCATCGCGTGCGTCGTCTGACAGAAGCTTGACGAGCTTCCGATCGATTTTGTCCAGCAATGCACGCATTTACTTAACGCCCCTCTTATTTTGTTGAGGCATAGATATTTCAAAATGACGTGCGGAGTCAACAGAAATTTTCTAATAGAAAAATATTGAGGTTGATTATTTTGGTTTTGGAAAAGTGCAAGGCCTTTCAGTTTGGCGGCTTGCTCATCCCGTTTCATGCGTTGTCGCAGCCATCGAGATGGGGAAGTGCTGATTTTTGTCTGACAAAGCGCGTGTCAGATCATCGAACGACTGAGGCCTCCGTCGATTGGCAATGCCACACCGTTGACATAGCTTGCCGCCTCGCTGGCAAGGAACGCCACAACCTCGCCGAATTCCTCCGGTGTGCCATAGCGTCCGACGGGAATTTCTCGCTGGCTCTCGGCAGCAATGACCGCTGGATCTACACCTCGCTCGGCGGCATCCAACTCGTCCAGACGGGTTGTACGCTCGGTCGCAAAACGGCCCGGCATGACGACATTGACAGTTACGCCATCTCCAGCCACTTCAGTGGCAAGCGTCTTGGCCCATCCCGCGAGGGCAGATCTTAAGGCATTGGATGCAGCCAGATTGGGAATGGGTTCCCGGATGCTTGTCGAGGATACAGCGATGATCCGACCGAAATGACGTTTCCGCATGGCTGGCAGATAGTGAGCGGCGATCTCGATTTGGCTGAGGAACATGCTTCTGATCTGCGTGTTCCAGTAGGCTTCGTCATATCGTGACGCTGCGATTGGGGCGGGGCCGCCGCCATTCAGAAGCAGGATATCGATGCTGCCAATGGCATTGTCCACATTTTCCATCATTCTGGTGACACTGGCAGCATCGGTTAGATCGCAGGTGAACGACTTCACCGAACCAGCATGTGTGCCAAGGCGCTCTTCCGCTGCGCGCATGGCGACCTTGTCCCTACCGACGAGTGCAACATTCACGCCGCGCCTTGAAAGAGCCTCTGCAACGCCCAAGCCAAGTCCTTTGTTTCCACCCAGAAGAAGTGCAGTCTGCTTTCTGTGATTCATTTTGATACTCGAACTCTGGAACTGGTGATTGATCTGACTGCATTGACGATCACGGCGATATGTTCATCGGTAGTGCTCAAATGTACGGAGGCTCGAAGTAGTTCCGAAATCCCGCGTATCGACATGTCGTAAGGCGTGTAGCCCGTTCCGTTCATGCCGATGTTGATGCCCATATCAGCGAGATGTTGTTTTACAGGCGCGCAAGGAAAGCTATCAATTACAAAGGTGACGGCAGCGCCTTTACTGTCTCCAAGATCAAGTAAATGGACGCCCGGTATTTCACCAAGTGCCCGACGAAGAACGCTCGCTTTGTGATCCAGATCCAGTCGGATGCGGTCCACACCCAAAGCGAGGGTTTGTTCTATTGCTTTCCCGAGACCGAGTTTGAGGGCCACCGATTCCTCACCAAACTCAAAAGCCCGAGCGCTGTTTGCCACCAAAACGTTTCCGGTGCTCAAGGTTGAGGACAGGTTGTCGATGCTACGCGGCACGATTTCTGCTGCAAGGCGGGGAGAAATATAGGCCAATGCCGTTCCGCGCGGCCCGCGTAGAAATTTCCGCCCGCACGCGATCAGAGCATCACAGCCTAATTCGGCAACATTGATCGGCACCTGTCCAATTGCCTGACTGGCATCGATGATAAAAAACGCTGATGAACCGGCCTCACGAATGGCGGCGCCAATCGCGGCCGCAGGATTGATCAATGCGCTTCCTGCTCCAATCCAGGTAAGAGCGACAATGCGCACCTCCGATGAGAGGTTTTCAAGGAGCGCAACGGGGTCCACAGCGCTCGTATCATCCGAAGCCATCAAGGAGAGCGAAGCGCCGCTCAAATCTGCGGAGCGTTGCAGGCATAAAACATTGCCAATCCATTCCTGACGGCTGACAACAATCTTGTCGCCGGCAGATAGCGGTATCGAAGCAATCAGGTTGCCATAAAGCTGGCCATGGCTGGTTCCGAAGGCGACATCCTGTGGCGAGCAGCCCAGCAGTTGTGCTGCCGCCTGATAGGTGTTCTGGATGGCATCGGATGCAAACGCACCAGCCTCCATCGGACCGCGTTCCGCTTCGACGCGCAGATGATCAACGACCGCTTGAACCGTTTCGGCGGATGGCAGCCCCGCGCCGCTATGATTGAAATGCACGACGGACATTTGCAGGTCCCTTGATCAACGAATGTGAAAAACGGCTTCAACTTCGACTGGCACGTTGGCTGGCAGCCCCGCCACGCCAATGGCACAACGCGCATGCTCGCCGCGTTCGCCGAAAACCGCGTTCATGACCTGCGAGGCGCCATTGCCGATCTGCGAATAGGCGGTGAACCCGGGCACGGCATTGACGAAGACCGTAAGCTTGGCCAGCCGGACGACGCGATCAAGATCGCCATCGAGAGCTGCATTCGCCCAGAATATGACATTCGCGGCGCAAAGTTTCGCGCTCTCGAGTGCGGTTTCTATATCAATATCGCGACCGACCTGCCCGACATAAGCAATGTCGCTGCCCTTTTCGGGTATCTGGCCTGAAACATAGAGAAAATTATCGACTTTCGTTGTTGGCGAGAAGGGCAAATCAGGCCGGGCTAGATTGGGCCAGTCGATACCGCAAGCAGCCAATTTATCTTTATAGTGGGACATGTGATGCTCCATTTCCTGGTTTCTGGTGTGATATTGCCAAAGGCCTCGCCCCTCGTGTACCCTTATAATTATTAGTGAGGTATAAGGATTCATTATGGACGCGAGTTACGATCTCAGACTTCTCAGGATGTTCATCGCCGTTGCCGAAACGGGCGCCTTGAGTAAGGCAGCGGATCGTCTTGCGCGCACACAGGCTGCCGTCAGCATGCAATTGCAGCGGATAGAAAAGGAGCTGGACAGGGAACTGTTCACGCGATCCTCGCGCGGGGTTTCTCTGACTGAAGCTGGAGAGGCCTTTCTGACTTATGCGCGGAGGGTCATTGCGCTCACCGAGGATATGCAGCGTGGATTGCTCGATAAGAAACTGGTGGGTCGTATTCGGCTGGGGCTCTTCGAAGATCTCGCCGTCACGCGTCTGCCAGGCGCGATTGCTCAGTTCCGGCAGAAACATCCTTCGGTTGACATTGAGCTCAGTTCATCCAATTCGGCGCAGCTTGCGCGCTCCTTTCATGAAGGGCAGACCGACATTGTTGTCGCCGATCCCGCTCGGTTCGCTCTACCGCCGCTCAGTTTCATATCCTATCAACTGGTCTGGTGCGCAAGCCGATTGCTCGACGTGGACGAAAAGAACCCGCTTCCCGTCGTTCTTTTTGAAACATCCTGTTCGTGGCAGGACCGGATGATCGCGTCCCTCGCAGAAGCAGGCATTGCATGGACCGTTGGCTGTCGCGTGAAAAGTTTACCCGCCATGTTAACGGCTTTGCGGGGAGGGTTGGGCGTTGGGGTGCTGTTTTCCGAAGCAGTCCCATCAGATTGCCAGACTATCAATGGAAGATACAACCTGCCCATAGCGCCGATCGCCGAATTTGGCATATACACAGTCGATGCCCCTTCACCGCTCATCAGCGAACTCGCGAAAGCACTGGAGACGCTATCATAACGTCTCGAAGCTGAAAGCTCGGCGGAAGGATAACGCAATATCACGCCTGACGGCTGTCGAACTCTGCCTGGAGATGCCGGATCGTATCCATATGCTCAACCGTCCAGTGATAGAGGCTCGCGAAGGGTGCCTGTAGTGAACGCCCCAGTGGGGTCAGGCATATGCTTGCAATGAAGGAATGGGGGGAAAGCTACATCGAAGAGAGGCACATCGTGTCCTAGACTAACCGCAATCATTTGATTTGGAGTACTACCAGAATACAAACATTGCGACGGCAGCTGCCGCCATCGCGACGGTCGCAATCCATCCGAACAATCTTGTTGCAAAACCTATCGTGAATTTGCCCATTTCATCGCGCCTGCTCGCTACGATCATCATGGCCGCCATTATTGGAACCGCGACGATACCGTTGACAACCGCGCTCCAAAATAATGCGGCAATAGGGTCGATGGACGAAATCGCAATCGCAACTCCCACTAGGAAAGCCAGTGCGATTACGCCGTAGAATCCAATCGCTTCCCAGGGCTTGTTCGCCAGACCGCATTTCCAACCTTGGGATTCGCCAAAGGCGTAGGCGACCGAGCCCGCAAGCACAGGTAACGACAAAAGCCCAGTTCCAATAATCCCCAAACTGAAGATGAGGAAAGCAAAATCGCCTGCCAATGGCTTGAGGGCTTCGGCGACCTCGGCTGCGGAATTGACCTCGGTCTTTCCCGCCGCATGCAGGGTTGCTGCTGTGCTCATGATGATTGCGATAGCCACAATATTAGAAACAGCCATGCCAGCGAAAGTATCGATACGAATACGTTTCAGTTCCTTCTTTGCTTCTGCGGGATTTTTACGAAGCGGCTGCTCATCTTCTGAATTGTCGATTTCTTCTACCTCCTGAGAGCTTTGCCAAAACAGGAGATATGGGCTTATGGTCGTTCCGAAAATGGCAACGATCATCGTGAGGCTTTCGCCTTGGAGCGGAAAGTTTGGCCAGAAAAAGCCTTTTAAAGCTGCCCACCAGTCGACATTCGCCACGAACAATACTGCTACATATGCAAGTAAAACGAGTGTAAGCCACTTGAGATAGCGAGCATATGTTTCGTAGGTTATGAAGAGTTGCAATCCGAGCGATAAAACCCCAAAAGCTAACGTGAACACGACGGGAGAGCCGTTTGTCACCAGACTGGCGGCTGCGCCCATGGCGGATAGATTGGCACCCATATTGATGGTGTTGGCGATCAGTAGCAGCCCAACAAGCGAAAGCAGCGCCCAGCGGGGAATGATTTCGCACAAATTTGCAGCGAGCCCCTTACCGGTAACTCTACCAATCCGGCCGCTGACCAGTTGGATCGCTGTCATAAGCGGAAACGTAAACAACATGCTCCACAGCATGTTGTATCCAAACTGGGCACCTGCTTGCGAATAGGTTGCTATGCCGCTCGGGTCGTCATCCGCTGCGCCGGTAATAAGGCCAGGACCCAGCTGCTTGAAAAGCGCTGCGCGACGCCAGCGTGGGAGTGTTTGATTGATGTCCGAAGATGAATCATCACTTGCGTCTTTGGGCACGACCATATCCTAATCCATGGACACCATAGGAATCCTATGATTTTCGCTGGGTCGAACAATTGGCGGGCAAATTTGTTCCAATGCCGGATCGCTTGTGATGCCATGAACATGCAGGAACAAAGGCAATCGCTTGCGGTTGGGAAGAGCGGCTTTGAGCCGCTTTGACGTGACGTCTGCGGTACATGCGAGATTGAGGCATATAGGATTGAGCCACGAAGAACTGGATATAATTGCTGAGAAAGCGCGTGTTCGCTATCTAAAAGCTCGCAATCTTCTCATTCTGGAAGCAGCGATTGCGGCTCTGTTGGACACTGAAACGCCCCATGAAGCTGCCGCTATTTTGCGAGAGCAGGCTGATCTGCTGACCCGCTATCTATAACGTATCCCACAATTTGTCGTCGATTATCCGGCTGAGCGATAACTCCGATTGTCCATCTGTGTTAATTCAGCAAACCAGAATGGCTGTTCGTCCGGAATCTCTTGATAAATCCGAAGCCTATGGCAAATCCTTTCAGGCAGATAAGTCAATTTGTCGGGGCAATGTCGAATGGGCGATTTGAGACAGCTGAAGTTCGGTTTTCTCAGACAATGCGTTTTCGGTGCAGAGACGGCGTCAACCAAAATCGACTGTGGCAAACGTCGGTTGGCGAGTACAACCGCGCTCGGTCGGATTTTCTGCGCGCTCATGGTTTCTGCGACAGTTATCGGTTCGCCCTTGATGGTCAGAAATGCTGATGCACAACAGCAATCCGGGACTGGTGGGGCAGGTGGAGCTGAAGGTACGCCGCCGTCGCATTACGATGCGAAAGGCAACCCGGGTGGGCAGGGATTGGGCGCTTCCGCTACATCGGGCGGTGGCGGCGGAGGAGGAGGTGCCGGTGGCGCCGCGGGCGGTGTCCATAATGGCAATCATGCTTCCTCGACAAGTGGCGGCGCCGGTGGCGAGGGTGCAAGAAAAGCTTATGGCGGCGCTGCGGGCATCAACGGTATTTTCGGATATTCAGGAGTTTCAGCGCCCGATGTTCTCGTGGTGCACGGCTTCGATGGCGATAGCGGCAAGCCCGGCGAGGGTGGGAAAAAGGGGCAAGGCGCTTTCGCCACCGGCAATGGCGCTTCGGGCGGAGGCGGTGGTGGCGGTGGGGGTGGTGGGAACGGCGCGATCTTCACCGATTCCGTGACGACGCTTTCCGGCCAGACCTTCATCGGCGGCGCGGGTGGGGCTGGTGGTGGTGGCGGGCAGGGTGGCGATGGCGTGACGGTATGGAACGTTTTCACCGTTACGCCCGGCGAGGGTGGCAGTGGCGGTGGCGGTGGCGGCGGTGGTGGTGGTGGTATCGGCATTTCCACATCGTCCGACCTCACAGTCAGCAACGGCAGCACCATTATGGGCGGCAATGGTGGGGCAGGTGGTGCAGGCGGAATTTCTGGTATGCACGCCGACGAAAACACTAGTGGCAGCGTGATGGTTTGCGAGGACGATGAGGGCGAAATTGAATGTTCAAGCCCCATATCGCTCCCATCTGCTCCCTACGATACCCTGACAACAGGTGGCGGACGTAGCGGTAATGGCGGCGGAGGCGGTGACGCTATCAGCTCCTTCGGCCAGTCTACGATCGCGATCGAAACAGGTGTTACCGTAAAAGGCGGCGATGGCGGAAACGGCGGAGCGAGCCTTCCGGGTGGCAATACAGCTTCTGATGGTGGCGATGGCGGTCGTGGTGGAAATGGTGTTACCGCGACGGCAACGGCTGCTGCGGTTTCGAATGCGGGCACGATTACAGGTGGAAACGGTGGTGATGGCGGTCGCGGCGGCGGTGGTGCAGACACTGGTGGCAATGGCGGCCGTGGCGGTGATGGTGGCATTGGCGTTTCCATGGCCGCGGGGGGCACACTGACCAACAGTGCCGGTGCAAATATTACGGGCGGCAATGCAGGGGCGGGCGGAAAAGCGCCTTCGACGCCGTCGTCGCCACCTTCCTGGTGGTATAATGGCTCCGACGGACAATCTGGTGCTGCCGGTGTGGGGGTCTATTTCTCTTCGGGCGACGCAACCCTTTTCAATGCCGGAACGATTTCCGGCGGCGTCAATCAGGACGGTTCGCGTGCCGCCGCCGTGCAATTCAGCGGTAGCAATAATACGCTGGTTCTGGGGCCCGGTTATGCCTTCAGCGGCAAGGTCGTCGCGGATAAGAACGGCCAGAACACTTTGGTTTTTGGTGGGGCTGGTGCGGCCCAGTTCGACCTGACCGGTTTTGAAAAAAGGTTTCAAGGATTCGATGCGCTCGAAAAGCGTGATACCAGTACGTGGACTTTGACCGGGTCGCCCGAAACATTCAACGGTAACCTCGGCATACATGGCGGCACGCTGGCCCTGATTTCGGGCGCGCAACTGAATGCCGAGAATGTTGTTGTAGGGTCTGCTCAGGGCGAAACGGCATCCGGGCAAGTAAGCGGCATCGGCACTAGTCTTAATGTCAGCGGAACTTTGTCGGTGACGGGCTATGGCAACGACTCACTTGGCATAGCGAATGGCGGCAGGGTGAATGTTGGTGGAGACGTCGTTGTGGGCGACACGCCATCCGTTGTTGCCGGCCCAGAAAACTCATTGACTGTCAGCGGAGCAGGATCAAGCCTTCATGTCGGTGGCGCCGTCAATATCGGTGATCTGCTTTCCATCACTGAGGGCGGCGTGGCGCATGGCGGTCAGTTGATGCTTGGGACGGGCGATCCCGGCAGCAACACAGCGCGGGTCCTGGTGGACGGGGCCGGTTCGCTTCTGAATATCGCCGAAGTCAATGTGGGCTATGCCGGTATTGGAACACTGACCGTTTCCAATGGTGCACGCATTGGCCTGGCGGCAGGCGGCAGCATCGTGCATGTTGGACAGAACGGAGCGCAGGGTACAGTGAATATTGGCGCAGCTGCGGGCGAGACAGCGGTCGCAGCCGGAACGATCTACAGCACCATAGTGCTCGGTAGTCAGGGAACGCTCAACCTCAATCATGATACCGCTGGCTACCGCTTTGATACGACGGTGCAGGGCACTGGCACAATCAATTTTCTGGGCGGTGAAACCACAATCATTGGTCCGCGATTGGCCCAGTTCGCCGGTCAGTCGACCGTTTCCAACAGCAGTGTCGTGCTGAAAAGTTCGGCTGTTGTCGGAGGCACGATCACAGTTAATGCAGGCGGGGCGATCAGCGGTTCCGGCACATTGGGCAACACCACGATCAACAATGGTGGCAAGATCGCACCGAGCTTGCAATCACCGTTGACGGTTAATGGCGACTTGACGCTTCAAAGCGGTGGCACATTTGTCTATGGGTTCGGCGCCTCCAATGGGGAGAAGGCGGCGTCCATTCAGGTTAACGGCGATCTGGCGTTGAACGGCGCGACGCTGAAGGTCGATGGAAGTTCGACCAGTTCGCTGCTCGGCTATCATCGCATGATTTCCTATAGCGGCAGCCTGACGGAATCCAATGGCGGTTTGATAGTCGGCGAGACGCCGGCTACCGGTCCCATCGCGTATAATTATAGCATTGAAAACGCGCCGAACGCCGTGGACCTTCTGGTCTCAGCCAACGGCCTCAATATTCTTCAGACCTGGGGCGATACCGGCACATGGTCCGCAACAGAACAGAACTGGTACGATCCTGTCGGCGGTAATCCTTCGCTTCTTTCCCAATGGGGAAGCGGCTACGCGGTTTTCCGCGGTGCTGGGGGCACGGTCACGCTGGATGGAACGCAAACAGCCGTCGGGCTCCAGTTCGCAGGCGGTGACTATACGATCACGGGTGGCGCGGCCCTCAATCTCACCGGCTATTCGGACAATGTCATAACCATAGCCGTGCCGGAATTGCGTGTGCTGGCCGGTGAAACCGCAACTATCGCATCGACGATTACAGGCAGCGACGGGCTGGAGAAAACCGGCGACGGCCTGCTTGTTCTGTCGGGTTCCAACAGCTATTCCGGTGATACGATCATCAGTGCGGGAATATTACAAGTTTCTGCCGCGAATAATCTGGGACAGGCCACCAATGGTCTGACGATCAACAATGGCACGCTGCAGACGACTGGCGCACTCTCGCTCGCCAGCTTCGTGTCATTGGGCGGTGAAGCGGCATTCGACGTGGCGTCAGGGACCCAACTGCAACTGAGCGGAAGTATTTCCGGCGCGGGTTCGCTGACCAAGCAGGGCGATGGAACATTGCTCGTCGGAAATGCGGCGAATAGCTGGTCCGGCGGCACGCTGATCGAGGCTGGCACGCTCCGTATGGCGGCCAATACACCCGGCGCGCTGCCGAACATGACCGATTATCTGATGACAGGCGGCACGCTAGATCTCAACGGCAATGCGCTCACCATACGTTCCTTGTGGGGAAGCGGCGGCACCATCGCCATCGACAATGCGAGTCTCACCGTCAATCAGGGCGGTGATACGGTTTTTGCGGGCGACATCACCGGCGCGGGCGTCAATAGCAGACTGACCAAGGATGGCGACGGTATTCTGGTCCTGACAGGCAATAACAGTTTTCAGGGCGAGGCCAATATTCTCGGCGGCACGCTTGCGATCTATGAAGCGCAGAATATCGGCACCGGTTCGGCGACCATTCAGATCAGTGACGCGGCGCTGGCGACGCTCGGCAATATCACTCTCACGCGGGATGTGGAACTGTCCGGCACGGCCACGATCGACACATTGCTGGGAACAGCGCTCGACCTGTCGTCCGATGTCTCGGGCAGCGGAGCCTTGTACAAGGAGGGGGCGGGTTCGCTCATTCTCAGTGGCGAGGCCACCCATGGTGGAGGCACGACCATTGCCAATGGTTTCCTCCAGATTGGCAATGGTGGCGCAACGGGTTCGATTGCGGGAAATATCGTCAATAATGGCGGTCTCGTATTCAACCGGCAGAACAGCTACGCCTATTCGGGGATGGTTTCGGGTGCAGGCGCGCTGTTTCAGGCAGGCGTGGGCACGACGGTTCTGACCGGCGACAACAGCTATACCGGCAATACGTTCATTTCTGATGGCACATTGCAGATCGGTGACGGCGGAACGACAGGCTCCATCATCGGTGGGATTTTGAACGAAGGGGTTCTGACAGTCGCCCGGTCGGACAGTTACAGTATCGAAGGCCTAATCGTCGGAACTGGTTCGTTCGTGCAGGCCGGGTCCGGTACGACCATCCTTGCAGCCGACAACGCCTATTATGGCGGAACGACCATCGCCAATGGTGTCCTGCAACTCGGCACAGGCGGCAATTCCGGCTGGATCGAAGGCAGTGTCGTGAATAATGGCGCACTTGTCTTTAACCGTTCGGATGCGGTGCTTTTCTCCGGCGATATCAGCGGTAGTGGTGGGGTAAACCAGATCGGGTCAGGCGCCACAATCCTGTCAGGTTACAACAGCTATACGGGCGGCACCTCTATCACCTTGGGTGCGCTGGTTATCGGCAATGGCGGCACAACCGGCTCCCTTATGGGCAATATCAGCAATAACGGCATTCTGGGCTTCAACCGCTCCGACACAATGACCTATGCAGGTGCGATCAGGGGTACGGGTAGCGTGCAGCAGATCGGCACAGGCACAACCGTTCTGACTGGCAGCAACACCTATACCGGTGCGACGACGATTACCGCCGGACGTTTGCAGATCGGTGATGGGGGTACGTCCGGCTCGATCACAGGTCACGTCATCAATAACGGAACACTGGCGTTTGATCGGTCCGATACCGTGACATTCGACGGAATGGTGTGGGGTGACGGCAAACTGGAGCAGGCGGGTAGCGGCGCTCTCGTTTTAACTGGCCGCAACCAGTATGGCGGCGGCGTCACCGTATCCTCCGGCACGCTGCAACTGGGCGATGGCGGTGAAAACGGCACGCTTGCGGCAAATGTCGAGAATAACGGGCAGTTCGTCGTTAATCGTTCGGGAACTGTTGTGCTGAAAGGCGATATTTCCGGCTCGGGTTCGTTTGAGCAAATCGGCAGCGGCGTGACGGTGCTAGCCGGCAATAACAGCTATGGCGGCGGCACGACGGTAGTGGCCGGTACGCTGGTGGTCGGACTTGGCGAAACGGGAAGCATTGCCGGTAATATCGTCAACAATGGCACGCTCGCCTTCAATCGCTCCGACAATTATGCCTTTTCGGGAGCCATTTCCGGGTCTGGCGCGTTCTGGCAAATCGGTGAAGGCACAAGTGTTCTGAGCGGTAACAACAGCTATTCAGGCGCGACGGAGATTTATGCCGGTCGTCTTGCGGTCAACGGCTCGATTGCGTCTTCATCGCTGGTCACCGTCCATGAAGGCGGTGAACTTGGCGGAAACGGCATGGTTTCCACCACGCATATTGACGGTGGCACGCTTGCGCCCGGCAATTCCATCGGCACGCTGACGGTCAACGGCGACTTGAGCTTCACCGGCGCATCGACCTATGCCGTGGAGGTTTCTGCATCGGACGCCGACCGGGTCAATGTCAGCGGTCAAGCCGATCTGGGCGGGGCGATGGTGGCCGCGACTTTCGCGCCCGATAAATATGTCATGCGTCGCTATACGATTCTGAACGCGGAAGGCGGAATTGGCGACAGCCGGTTCAGCACGGAACTGACGACGGATCTGCCTCAAAGTTTTAGCTCTAACCTGAGCTATGATGCCGATAATGCCTATCTTGATCTGACCTTGAACCTGACTGGCCTCAATGTGAACCAGCGCAATGTCTCTGCGGCGTTGGTCGACTATTTCAATCGGGAAGGTCAAATTCCGCTGGCTTATGGTGGGTTGGATGCGGAAGGCCTGACAGTCGCATCGGGCGAACTGGCGACCGCCGTACAACAGACAACCGTGGATGCGATGAGCCAGTTCATGACGACGCTGACCGATCCGTTGGTGGCGGGTCGAGCGACTTCAGCTACGCGCGATACGTACGACCCGTTTATGGGACGATGGAATCTGTGGGGCGCAGGTTATGGCGCGTCGCGCTCGCTGGATGGCGACAACATCATCGGTTCGCATGATCTGCGCAGCAAGATCAACGGCGTGGCCGTGGGTGCGGACTACCAGCTGTCAACCAACACCTTGCTCGGCTTTGCCGTGGCTGGCGGACATGGCAGTTTCAGTCTCTCCGATGGTCTGGGCAGCGGTGATTCCGATCTGTTCCAGCTTGGCCTTTATGGTCGTCAGACTGTCGGAAACGCTTATTTCAGCGCGGCGCTTGCCTATGGCTGGCAGGATATAGAGACAGAGCGCGCCGCCGCAATGAATGGCGTGGATACATTGCAGGCCGACTATAATGCCAATGCATGGTCGGGCCGTTTGGAAACTGGTTATCGTTTCGATACGCCATGGATCGGGATTACGCCCTATGCCGCCGGGCAATTTGTCAGCTTCAACCTGCCGTCCTATGCCGAAAAGATCGGCGGTGGTCAGGATAGCTATGCGCTGGATTATGCATCGAAACACGAAACAGCCGGTCGCAGCGAACTGGGTTTAAGAGCGGATAAATCCTTTGTGCTCCCTGATGGGGTTCTCACCCTTGCAGGCAGGGCTGCGTGGCTGAGAAACTTCAATAATGACCGTGCCATGACGGCTGTATTTGCAGGATTGCCGGGAGCCGGTTTTGTCGTGAATGGCGCAACCATGCCCCGTGATACCGGGCTCGCCAGTGTTTCAGCGGAAATGCTCTGGAACAACGGGCTGTCATTGGGCGCTGCATTCGATGCCGAATTTTCCGGCAATAGCAGTAACTATGCCGGAAAAGGTACGCTGCGCTACCATTGGTAGCGCCGACGGTCAGGAAGGTTTATGAACGCGGAACCCTAGTCCAGTGGCCCGCGCCACCGCCATTGTAGAAATCAATGTCGAAGCCCTGCACCTGACCCTGATCGAGTTTGAAGACGATGGATGCGAGCGAACCAACCAGTTCGGCCTCACCGACCGGGACAAAGGCGAAAGTGTCGCCGTCCCAATGTTGCAGTGGGAACTGCATTTCCTTCGGACCCAGGACCAGTGTCAGCGTTCCGTTGATCTCCCTGATTTCCGTCTTGCCGAAATAGGCGTTGTCGAAGCTGCCGGTATAATCGTGTAAGGTTTTGGCGGGGACTGGTTGGGCCGGCTTTTCCTTGAAGGACAGGTCGCCTTGCGGTTGGAAAAAGCCTTTCATGGCGCCATTATAGGCGACAAACCAGTCGCGGGAAGATTTGCCGTAAAGTGCAGTGTCGGTGAACTGCGCCACGACAGATTCCGCAGCGCCCACCGGTGCGCCATTCGTCAGGACGATAATGCCGATATCGGCTGATGGCACGATCTTGAAGGCGGTGCCTGCGCCGAGCAGGAAAGCGCCGGAGTGTCCCATGGATGGCCGTCCGCCCAGTTCCGTATTGACGTTGAAGCCATAGCCGTAAAAGCCGGAACGCGCGCTGGTGTCATGTGCCCGCGCGCTGAACGACTGCGGCGAAAGTGCTGGCAAGAGCGCGTCTTCGGTGATCATTCGCTTGCCCTTGTATTCGCCATTGGCGAGCAGCAGTTTTAGCCACTCCGCCAGATCAATGACATTGGATGAGACACCGCCAGCTGGCGCCTGTTCATCCGCATTGCGTTGCCCGAGCGGCAGAAAAGCGTCATTTTGATAAACATGCAATGCGGCGCGGTTGTCATGGGCCGTATAATCGGCATAGCGATAGCTGGTCGATTTCATGCCAAGCGGCTTCAGCAGCTGCTCATAGGCGAGTTTTTCCCACGGTTCACGCGCCGCTGCGGCAACGGCTTCCGCGCCGATGGTCGTACTGAAATTCGCATAGTGATAAGAGGTGCGGAACGGATCGAGCGGCAATTGCTGCAAGCGGGCAATGACACCGTTGCGCTTGAAGCCTAAATCTTCCAGATCGTCACCCGCCGTACCCGGCAGGCCGCTGCGGTGTGCAAAGAAATCCCCGATTGTTCCGTTTTCAGAAACATAGTCATTGGCGAGCTTGAAGCCGGACAGGTGTTTTGCCACCGGGTCGTCCCATGCAACCGTGCCCTTTGACACTTCAATGGCGGCGACCGTCGCAGAAAGCGACTTGGAAATAGAGGCAATCTGGAAAACAGTCTCGGCATCGACCGCGGCCTCTTTGCCGACCTCGCGTTTGCCATAACCCTTGGCGAAAACGGTCTTGCCGCCGCTCACGACAGCAACCGCCATGCCGGGAACGTGGCTGCGTTTCATGATGTCGGCAACAATCTGTGGCAGAGCCTTTAGGGCTTTCTCTGTGCTGCCCTTTGGAATCTGTATCGCGTCGGCAGCCGGATTTGGCTGGTTCTGTATGGAAACCGACTGCGAGAGGGCTGCTGTCGAGCAGCCAAGTGCAAGCAGGAAGGCAAGGATGATGGACGATGTTCTGGTTCTCATGACTGCCTTAAAACCCCGTTTGATAAGCGATGCGGAAAACGCCCTGATTGATATTCAGCGACTGGTCGCGCTGATGAATCAGTCCTGATTGCAGAATGATGCCGATGGGCGTGACATAAGTGACCGTGCCGGCTGCGCCCCAGTCCCAATCGGATTGAAGCCCGTATTGCGCCAGCTTTTCATCTTCGCCGGATAGTTTGCGCAGCGCGGTTGTCGCCGTGAACTGCCAGCGGTCATAAGACAGCGAGAGAGATGTCACGCCATTGCCGTTGGAAACCGGCGCGCCACGAAAGGCGCTTGAAAAGGTCGCCTCGTTAAACCAGCTCAGGTTCCACTTATCGGTGAGCGCCGTGTCATAGCGCAGCCGGGCTGAAATCGTATTGGCGCTTTCGCCATAGCCCGGTTCAGCCTCCAGGCGTCCGATATCGACACCGCCGGACGTTTTCTTCAGGCCGGGGAGATTGCGGAAGTCATAGGACAGGATGAACGAGTTCAGATCGTTACTGAACGCTGGCGGTTGTCCGCGCGTGGGCGAGATAAAACCGTCATCGAAGGTGAGACGGCGGCTGAGAGCCGAATCGTCACGTTTAAACACCAGGCCGGCGAAGGAATGCGCGCCCATATTCTCTGTGTTGAACGTGTAGCGCGCGCCAAGCCCGATCGAGCCGTTATATTGAAAGTCGTCGGTATAACCGTTGTAGAGTCCGTCAATCGCATGCCAGCCGTCACCAAAACCCATATCCATCTTGCCGCCATAGAGCGCAAAATTATCGGACGTATAGGACGCAAACAGGTTTTTCAGCGTGAAGCCGAGATCGGAGAAAGCGTTGTCCTCCGTCGCCTCGACGGAGGAATCAAAGGTGATTTTCGACAGAACGGAAAACCGCTGTGACAATTGCCAAACGAGTGCGGCTTCCGCTGTCGGCTGAACACTGTTCCAGTGCGAACGCGGAATCTGGCCGTTCTCGTCCTTGATGCCAAAATAGCCGGTATAGCCAGTCATGAACAATAACTGACCGTTAAGCTTCGGATAATCACCCGCAGCATCCGCATCGCCCAATTTGCTATAGGGCGTGAGAAATATCTCTGTCTTGAAGATATCCCGTTTCTCTTGAGCAAAAGCCCCCGGCGCTCCAATGCCGAGAGCAAATGCAGCGCCGAGCAGCGCGCAGCGCGCGTTCATCATCGCGCCAGTTCGGCTGCCAGTTCGCGTACTTGCGAATGGATATTCTCGAACATGGCGAAGTTCACGCGGCTGGCCACAACAAATATTCCGAGCTTGCGGTTCGGCGACAGAACCACATAGCTCATAAAGCCGCCGAGACCGCCACTTTTGCCAAGCAGGAACGGAGTTTGGTTGCTAGGCAGGGTGGCGACCCAGCCAAGACCCATGCCATCGCCAGCGGTGACTTCGGTGCCCACCACATGCTTCAACCCGTCATAGGGAAGCCACAGTGTATGATCGAGCAGGGCGTCTTCTCGCAACTGACTGGCACCATCGAGATGCCAGCGCATCCAGCGCACCATGTCTTCGGCGGACGTGTAGATACCGGCGCTTGCATACATGATGTCGGGAACAGGGCTGTTCGCGTCCGGCTTGTCGAGCGGATCAAGCCCCGTCATCAGGCGTTTCTTCTGCTCGTCGCTCAGCACATTGGTTGTGTCGGTAAGACCAGCCGGTTTCAGCACTTCGTTGGCGAGAACCGTGGAATAATCCGCACCGCCAGCCTTGGCGAGTGCGTCACCCAGAAGGCCGTAACCGAGATTCGAATAAATCGTCGTGGTTCCCGGCGCATAGGCAGGCTGATTGCTGCCCATCCACTTCCAGTAATAATCGCGATCGAAAGCGGCGAACGGGTTATCTGTGATTTTGGTGTCCGGGTTCGGCAGTTCGCGCGGCAAACCTGCCGAATGCGTGGCAAGGTCCAGCAGCGTGATCGGACGGCCATTGACTCCGACCTTGGCGCCCTCAGGTGCATATTTTTGCAGCGGGTCGGTCAGCTTGAGTTTGCCCTTGGCGGCAAGCGCGGCCAGCAGATCGCCCGCGAAAACCTTGGAGAGGGATGCAATGCGGAAGATCGAACGCGTGTCCGGTTCAGTATCGTTGCCCGGTGCAGTTTCACCATAGGCCTGAATGACGCTGTCGTCGCCCTGTACGACCGCAATGATAAGGCCCGGTGCACCAGAGTTCAGAAAAAGCTGCATGCCCGCCATGGAGACGGCATCTTTCAGGGCGAGGTCTTCTGCCTTCGCCTTGCTGCTGGCGGTGAAGATAAGACTGGTGGCGACCAGCGAGACAGTTGTGAAATAGGCTAGCATCCGTGACGACATGCGGGAACCCTCATAGAACCGTTGGGGAGGACGTTCTGATGCATGCACCATCCAAGAAATTGCGGGAATGACAATATTCCAAGGATGAAACGACGTGCCGGTTTGACGAATGACATGTCGCCAAAAGCGTAACGGACACAAAGCGCTAGGCGCTATATTCCCATGCGTTCGCGCAGTTGTCTTCGGTAGGAGCGCGAGACGGGCCATGCCTGATCGACAGCGCGCATCCTGATCTGCCACTTGTCGATTTTTCTGCGATCCACATCGACAACATGCAGCGTGTTGACGAAGGCGGTTCTGTGTATGCGAAGAAAGATTTTCGACGGCAGCAGGCTGGACCACATGCCGAGCGAGCGTGAATCAAGCAGCATAGACCCGTCTTCGAGCCATATTTCGCTGTAATTGCCCGCCGAGCGCACCCCGACGATGATTTCCGGCTGGACGCCGCGCACGACGCCGCGATTGCTGAGATAGACGAGGGGTGCTGTGCTTTCCGCAGCGATTGATTTTTCGGACGCTCGATTGGTCGAATATTTGGCTTGCCCAATCAGATTGGCGCACTGAAAGAGGGCGTTGACTTCGCTTGCCGACCAAATCTTGTTTGCGACGGTCGTATCGAAGCCGATGATGCCCCGCAGTTTATCATCGTAAAAAACCGGCACGCTGAGCACACTTTTGTTGCTCTGGCGCAGGAATTCAACCTGAATCGCCCGGGCGGTCCGGGGCAGGTCGGTAACATCGTGGACGGCAACTGCATGTCCCAGCATCAGATATTTGTGCAGCCAGGCAATGAGGGTGGTCGGTGTTTCCTGAAGCTCAGAAATATAGGCTTTTGTCTGGCCCCGGCACCATTCATGGGTGTTGCAGAAGCGGAGCAGGTCGGGCCGATATTCGATCATCCAGGCCCGGTCGGCGTTCGATGCATCGCCCATCAGAGCGAGTTGTTCGGATATAGCGTCGTTGACGGGATATTTGAGCAGGCTCATGCCGCAAAGGTAAGGCCAGTCCAGTGTAGCGCTACGCGCAAGATCAGCCTTTACGTGTATCCTGTAGGAGCCCGTTACCTCTGACAATTCAGTATGAAGCATGGACTTCCCTCCGCGTAGCCGGGAATCAAGTGAAATACCAGTACAGGATCTGGCTATCCGACCCAGTCGTCGAACTGTTGGTGGGCAAACAGCGCTTTTCCATCCGAGACGACTAAATCAGCTAACCTTATCATTACTGAAAAGCCATTGCCAAGTTGCTAAGACTGTACAGTTGCTGTGTGTCACGAGCGAAAAAACATTATCTCGTGGGACAGTGGATTTCAGCACGCCAAACGTCTATTGAGTGAGTTCCTCCGACCAGATTGATCACGCAATGAAGATCGCTTTCCATTCGCCGTTGAAATCGCCGTACCATCCGGTTCCGTCCGGAGATCGGCTGATGGCCAGGCTATTAGTCGCGGCTCTGGAGCGTGCAGGACATGAGGTTGAAGTTATATCGGAACTCCGCAGCTTCATGACGGCCCCGTCACTCGAAGTCCTTGCGGAGCTGGAAAGACAGGCCGAGCGGGAGATCGCAAGGATTTCAGCGCTTTGGAAGCATGAAGCCGTGCCGGATCTGTGGCTCACATATCATCCCTACTACAAGGCTCCCGATTTGCTCGGACCAACGCTTTCAGCGTCTTTCAGCATACCTTATGTGACGGGAGAAGCATCGTACTCGGCAAGGCGTAACACGGGGCTCTGGACCGAGATACAGCAAGGGCTGCTGAAAACTCTTGAACAGGCCGCAGTCAATATCTGCCTGACCAACCGCGACCGGAGGGGATTGCAAGAGGTGTTGCCCGGAGCCCGCTTCGCGATGCTGGCGCCATTCATCGATTGCGCGATGTTTACAGAAACGGTGCCCTGTCCAAAGCCGGATAGGCTGGTAACGGTGGCGATGATGCGCAGCGGCGACAAAATGGAGAGCTATCGGATGCTGGCAAGGTCGCTGTCACTGCTTGATGATATTCCGTGGTCACTCTCCATTGTCGGCGATGGCGCCTGTCGGGCAGAGGTCGAGACGTTGTTTGCTCATTTCGCGCCGGAAAGAATCCAGTGGCACGGGAAACTGGAACCGTCTGACATTGCAACATTGTTCGCGCAGAGCGCTCTGTACGTGTGGCCGGGATGCGGCGAAGCTTATGGGCTTGCTTATCTGGAAGCACAGGCGGCTGGCTTGCCCGTTATCGCTCAGGCTATTGCCGGGGTGCCTGAAGTCGTGCGCGATGGGCGCACCGGCATTCTCACGCCACCGGGCGACATTGACGCCTATGCTGACGCGATACGCTTAGTGCTGGCGAATGCCGCGATGCGCAATGATATGGCTTTTGCAGCGCTACAGTTCGTGCGGGACGAGCGGTCGCTGGAAGTGGCGTCCCGACGTCTTGACGATATTCTCAAACAGCATGTGGGCATTTTATAATGGTGACTGACATCTGGGAGCCGCTGAACCGCGAATTGGATCGATGGTATGAAGCTGGCAAAGTCGCAGACTTTTGGCTGCGTGATGACGATGCCGTCGCTCCCACACCGGCCTTGACGCAACTGCTTGATCTGAGCGCACGCCATTCGGTTCCGGTCGCGCTGGCCGTGATCCCCGAAACCACTGGACAGCCGCTTGCAGAGTATCTTGGCAACCGGCCGCTGGTGACGGTGGTTGTTCACGGCTGGTCGCACAGCAATTTTGCGGGCGACGGTGAGAAGAAGCAGGAACTTGGCCCACACAGGCCAATTGAAGTGGTCACAGCGGAATTGACGGCTGGTTTAACCCGTCTTGAGGCACTCCATGCTGGACGCTTTGTCCCCGTTCTGGTGCCGCCATGGAACCGCATTGCGCCGTCCTTGGTGGACATACTTTCCGGTCTTGGATATTGCGCCCTGTCGGTTTTCGGAGCGGAGAAAGAAGGTTCACTGCCGATGATCAACACCCATGTCGATCTGATGGACTGGCATGGAACACGGGGCGCCCGTGATCACGCGGCGCTGATTGACGATATCGTTCGTCGTCTGCAGGTGATGTTCGACGGTGGCGGGAGCATGGGCTTTCTAACCCATCATCTGGTCCACGATGAGTCCGCTTGGCAGTTTATCGAGGCGTTATTCGCACAAACAGCATCTCATCCTGCCAGCCGCTGGATTGCACTACGGGATATGCACATTCAGCTTCAGGCTTAGACGTCGAAAGCCTGGCCTTCCCGGGCCGAGAAGGCGCCAGCAAACTCACTCGCGGCCTGTCGATCAATCGCCTCGAGTTCCGCGTCTGTACGCAGCGGCGAATGGTGGATGAAAGCAACGTTTTTTGCGCCCGCTGCTTTGGCGAGCCGGATGGCATGCTGCCAGGAAGAGTGCCCATAGCCAACATGCCGCGGCATTTCCGCGTCGGTATAGGTGGTGTCGTAGAGGAAAAGGTCTGCGCTCTGGATCAGATCCAAAACGGCGGGATCAAGAATGCCGGGTTCATGCTCTGTATCGGTGATCAGCGCTACCGAACGACCTCCCCATTGCACCCGATAACCGATGGCACCGCCGGGATGATTGAGCCTTCCGGTCTTAATCTCAACACCGGGATGGGGCTGCAGAATGTCGCCGGGTTTAAAATCCCGGCAGATCATTTTCGCGGGACAGACATCTATTTCAACGGGAAACCAGGGGGGGCGAATAAATTCCGAGACAATCTCGCTTGTGCTCATCTTGCCATACATATGCCCGGACCAGAGTTCCACCGCAGAGCCGGCATCAAAGAGTGGAGCGAAATAGGGCAGACCGATAATGTGGTCATAATGACAATGTGAAAAGAACAGGTTGAAATTGGAAATGCCGTCCGCGAGCAATGATTTTCCTGCGGGTAGCAGGCCAGATCCGGCATCGAACAACAATCTGTGTTCACCGCATTGCATTTCTATGCAGACAGTATTGCCGCCATATCGCTGGAAATCCGGTCCGGAAACCGGAAGGCTGCCCCGCACTCCCCAAAAACGCACCCGAAACACTGTATCCCTCTTCTTTCCGCCGTCGTGCAATTCATGGCATGTTAGCCATGCGGCGAAGCATATGCGAGTACCGAATCTACGTTACTACGAAATATCTAGCACTCTTGTCAGTGATATGAAGCGTGAGACGATGGAAAGGAAATTTCTAGAGGATGGCATCCGAACTCCCGTCTATCGCCGTGATTGCCGACGCGCATTTTCACGATATTTTTGGCGACTATGGCAATGCTGGGGTCACAGTGAGCGAACGGGCTATGGCGTTGCGCCCATTCGCCAACATGGTGCGTTCGACACGAGTGTTCAACGAGAGTTCCGCAGCATTGCCCTACGCGTTGGATGATATAGCTGCCCGAGGAATCCGCCACGTTGTCCTTCTGGGCGACTATTCGGATGACGGCCAGCTGATGACGATGGCAACGCTGCAGAAACTTCTTGACGATTACGCAAGGCGCTTCGGTATGCAGTTCTACGCAGCGCCCGGCAATCACGATATTTTTGGCCCCGGCGGGAGGCATCGGTCAAAACGCTTTTTGAATGCTCGCGGCGGCCATGACTTGGTGACCAGCAATCCGGCGCGCAGGGCCGCTCCTGATGACGATGCGGTGATTATCAGCGAGAGCATGTATTGCGCGGGCTATCCAGAGGGGCTGCGTTCGCTGGGCGATGTCGGGTTTTTCCGAAAACCGGACTATCTGCATTGGGAGACCCCTTTTGGCATTGACGATCATCCATCGGCGAGAGAGTTCGAAATCCGCTCGCCTGATGGCGCGACGGTTCGCAGGCTGATGGACGCTTCCTATCTCGTCGAGCCATTCGACGGTGTCTGGATGCTGATGATCGACGCCAATGTGTTTGTGCCGGTGGATGGAGAAACCGGCGATGATGAGGGGGCGTTCGCGGACAGCACCGATGCCGGTTGGAATGCCATGCTGGTACACAAACGCTTTATTCTGGACTGGATACGATCGGTCACGGATCGGGCCCGGACAATGGGAAAGACGGTCATCGCATTTTCCCATTATCCGGTACTTGATCCACTGGACGGCACGCGGAACGACGAACTGGCCGTGCTCGGGCAGACGAGCCTTATGGGACGCATCCCGGAACTGGAGGTCGGCCATGCCCTGATTAATGCCGGTGTCCGCCTGCATTTCAGTGGGCATTTGCATGTCAACGACACTACTCGCCTTCGAAATGCCGACGGCTTTCTGTTCAATGTGTCCGTTCCCTCGCTGGTCTCTTTCCCCGGCGCCTACAAGATCGTTCGCATTGAGCCCAATCGGCTGCACATAGAGACGATTAGCATTGACGATATGGCGCTGGACGCTGGCATTCTCCGTCAATATGCGGACGAAGTGGAAAGAGATAAGGTTAATCCCGGCGCGTTGCTTAGTGCCGTCAATTACGGAGATTTCCTGTCGAAGCATCTGGCGCATCTTGTCGGCAGGCGATTTTTGCGCCGGGAATGGCCGGAGGCGCTCGCGGAAGCCGTGAAGACCCTTGGACTATTGGATCTGGCAGCTCTGGCGCGGGTCGAACGCCCCATCTCCGCCGGTGCGCTTGCCGATATTAAGGCAGTCATTGCTGATTGTGATATCCAGCAACAGCTGGCGATTTCCGCCACGGGACATGGACTTGATCCTGTCTCGTTGTCGCGGATTGACGTCATGACTTTTCTGGGCGACTGGTATCGCGTCCGGATGGGGAGTGAGCTTGGGCTTCACGCCATAACAGCGCCACGTCTTGCCGCTTATAAATGGGTATCGGGCATTTATGCCCGCCGTATCGATACAATGGCAGTTGGATCGATACAGGAATCCCTCGGTAGGCTTTTTCGGATGTTTGATTGTTTCATCTCCGGTTTGCCGTCACGAAACTTTGCCATTGATCTCACAACAGGCGAGATACAGCCGTGATGACCAGCGCATTTCTGTATGCAAACCAGCCATAGGAATTGACCAGCAATAAATGTCTGGCCTACAACATATTGATGATGGATACACTTGGCGCTAACGCGACTACCACCGACTGGCATGAAAGCGCATTTGATATTCTGCGTGGCGTTGCCGCATACACTTCAAGCCCGTTGATCAAGGGTTTGTCGAAGGTCCTTGCCGACCACCCGGAGGCGGACCTCGGCAATGCCTTCAACCACAAGCAGGTGGGTTGCAAGATATGGGCGCGGCAGTCGCTGTTCGAGACCTTTGGCGGGAGATTCAATCGCATCGCTATACTGGGCGGCTGGTATGGTGTTCTGGCGGCGATGTTTTTCGAAGACCAGCGCTTTGATATCGAAGCGATAGACAGTTTTGATATTGATCCCGATGTCGGCGCTGTCGCTGAAACTTTGAACAATGCATGGAAGGATCGGTTTCGGGCATTGACAGCGGATATGTATCAGCTTGCCTATCCGGAACTCGGAGCCGATCTGGTTATCAACACTAGTTGCGAACATATTGCGGATTTGCCCGCCTGGCTGTCGCTATTGCCCAAGGGGACCCGCGTTCTCATACAGTCGAACGACTATTTCAGCGAGCCCACCCATGTGAATTGCGTAGCTTCGCTCGATGAATTCGTCGCTCAGGCGGCGTTGGAAACAACAGCGTTTGCTGGCGCGCTGCCGATGAAGAAATATACCAGATTCATGCTGATCGGTACTGTCTAACGCACATCCCGAAAAGTGTGAAACGGTTTTCGGACAAGATGTGCGTGAAAACAAAAAGCTAGCGCCCCGCCAGAAGTCCATGCAGAATCTCTGCCGTGCGATGCGCGCCATCGAGATCAAGTTTGTGAGCGGGCAAACGAGGTGCGGCAAGCGCCTTGGCGATGGCGTCGGTCATGCTATCGACGGATAGCTCGTCTTCTGTGAGAACCGATGCGAGGCCCAGCTTTTGCAGATTGTGTGCGCGTGCGGTCTGTTCGGTTTCGCCACCCGCCGTAAATGGAATGAGCAGCGCTTTGCAGTCCGCACGAAGAATGTCGCAAACCGTATTATATCCGGCCTGCGAGACGGACAGGCGAGCATCGAGCAACAGGCTCGGAAAATTCTGCAGGAAGCGGAAGATGTGGGCATTATTCGGTGCTTCAGCAGTGATTTCGTCAAAATCTGATTGCTGCAGATTGGGACCGGTCACAATGCACCACGAAAGGTCGGGTGACAGGCGCTTTGCAGCCCCAAGCGCTGCGCGGATGAGCAAGGCGCCTACAGCCCCACCTCCAGCCGATACCACGATATTGAAGGTTTCCGATGGTGGCGAGGGCGCGGGCGCGGCAACGAGACCGGTATAGATCACCTTGTCGGCAATATCCGCGTGCAGCGGAAAACTGTCCTCCAGACGCGCAAACTGCGGATCGCCATGAACCAGCACGTGATCGAAATAGCGCTGTACGAGGGCGACGCTTTCCTCGTCGCGACCGGGCTTGGCGCGCTCTTGCAGGATGTCGCGCAATGAGGTCAGCACCAATGGCTTTTGTGTCATCCTGCTGATTTCATCGAGCAGGGGGATCAGTTCGAAACGAACCTGCCGACGCCCGAAGGGAAACGCCTCGATGATGACGATATCGGGTCTGACATCGCGAAAGGTGGCAAGCAGTTTGTCCCGGCGTTCCGCCTTGAACTTATCGGTCACCGGATTGCCGAAGGCGTCGGCAAGGCCCGAAAAACCGGCGTCGCCGGAAGCAATCGCCGGTAGCGCCACATGGTTGACTTCCGGTCCCGGAAATCCGGAAACAGGCATGCCGCCGGTGACCACGGTGACGTCAAAGCCATCTTGGGTCAGCGCACGGGCAATGCGGCTGGCGCGCGCAAGATGACCGATGCCGAGCAGATGCTGGACATAGAACAACACCCGCGGACTTGTCGTCGACTGCCTCATTTGCTTCGCTGCCATTCCGTTTCGAACAAGGACCTCAATTGACGGATACTGTTGTGGAAGTTGAACTCTGTTCGCACCCGCTTTTCGGCAGCGCGTCCCAGACGATGGCGGAAATCCGCATCGCGGATCGCAGTTTCCATAGCAATCGCTAGCGCCTCCGGGTCCTCAGGTGCAACGAGCAGGCCATTTTCTCCATCCACCAAGAGTTCGGGTACGCCAGAGATGTTGGTGGAAACCGATATCAGGCCCTGGCTTGATGCTTCCACCAATACGTTGGGCAAGCCATCCCTGTCGCCATCCGTAGTGATCCTGCAGGCGAGTACGAAAATATCGGCGGCTTGATAGCCAGCAAGGACTTCCTTTTGGTCGAGCGCGCCCTTCCATACGATTTTGTCGGCAATGCCGAGCTTGTCTGCAAGCGCTTTCAAGCTGGCGATCCTGTCGCCATCACCGATGTGCTCAAACCGCCATTGGAGGTCTTTGGGCAGCAGGCTGAGTGCTCTCAGCACGATGTCATAGCCCTTTTTCTCAACGGCACGACCGACGCTCAGGATTCTGACCGGATCGTCCGCGTCGCTGCCGTTGCGCAGTGAACGGTTGCCCTCAAAAGGCCCGAACCGGTCAAGATCGAGGCCGTGATAGCTTAGATGTACGCTGGACGAGGGCCCTCCAAGCTGACGGAGATGATCGAAGCCCGAATGTGTGCAGGTCACCGTCCATCGCGTGCTGGTGAGCTTGCCCTGCAGTTCCCAGTCTGGCGAAGTCCAGATATCCTTGGCGTGAGCGGAGCACGTCCATCCAATGCCGGTGATCTGGCTGGCATAAGCGGCAACGGATGCGGGCGTGTGGATAAAATGCGCGTGAATCCATCCCGCGTCATCGGGCCATTCCGCTGCCAGAACTGCGGCCTGTCCGAAACGCCTGATACGATTGCGCGTCGGGTCTTTCCGAAAGTCCTTGAGCACAGTTACCAAGCCTCGCCAGAAACCGGGGCGCGGCATACAGGCGATCAAGGCCGATAGAACACGGCGCGGTTCTTCGCGCAGATATTCAGGCAGGTAATGGACTGGCGCACGTATTTCGTCGTGCACCGGATGCGTTTTCTTGTCCGTCGGTCGCCGCAATGCCACGAGAACCAGATCAAAACCCGATTGTTCCAGCCCAAGCAATTCCTGAGCAATGAATGTTTCGGACAGGCGCGGATATCCCTTCAGCACCACCACAATTTTCCGGCGATATGACAATTGATTATCCCTTGACGAGCGACAGGTGGTTCGGCTGACGTCGATCCATCAGATCCCCGACAATTTGCGAGATATGCGGTAAGCCTTCGAGCCTGAAACCTTTGGGCGCGCTCTTCGAGGGCGCTGGCCTGCTGGGCAAGGCCTTGAGTGCACTGGCCATGCGGACAGGATCTTCGGATTCGCTGGGAAGCAGCATGTCAATCAGCCCGAGTTCCGCAGCGCGCCGGGCGCGGATCAGCTGTTCCTCACGTGGAAGGATGCGGGGAACGATCAATGCCGGTTTGTCGAAGGAGAGAATCTCGCAATAGGTGTTGTAGCCGCCCATGGCAACGACAGCCTTCGCGCCCGCCACCAGTTCTTCCATCCTGTTATCGAACTCGATGACCTCGATATGAGGGATCGCCTGGCTCTTGCTTATCATCTTGCGGCGCTTCTTCGCGGGCATGTAAGGTCCGAGCACGACCAGCGCCTTGTGCTGGAGCGTGTGATCGTGCTGGTAGGCCCGCACGACATCGTTGACGAGATCGGCGCCATCGCCGCCTCCGCCGGTGGTGACAAGAATATAGTCGCCCTTGGGGCGATGGTCCGGGACTTCCTGATTGGAAACGCTGCGCTGCAGGAAGCCGACGAAATTCATCTTGTCGCGGACACCCTTCGGGACGTCGAGACCCACGAGCGGATCGTAGAAATCCGGCGGCCCATAGACCCAGATCGAGTCATAGAACCTGTCGATCTTATCCATCACGTTTTTGCGCTTCCACTCGGCATCGAGCAAATGCGGCGCATCCATGACTTCGCGCAGGCCCAGAATCAGTGTTGCTCCACGGGTCTTGAGATAGGTGAGCGTCTCCTCGACTTCGCCCTTCATGCCCATCGGTTCCTTATCGACGATAAAAATATCGGGTTGGAACGTTTCGGCGGTATGGCGGATAATCGATTGGCGCATCTTCAGCGTGTCATGGAGATCGGTGTGCCGTTCCATCGACTGGTATTCGCCATTGCGCAGCTTGATTACGCTTGGAATTTTGACGAAATCGACGCGCGCGCGGTAGTCAAAGGCGCCAGCGATCGTGGCGCCCGATATGATGATAATATTGAGACCGCGATAGTCCTCGACAAGCGAATGGGCGATCGTTCGGCAGCGGCGCAGATGGCCGAGCCCAAACGTGTCGTGGCTGTACATCAGGATGCGGACATGCTCCAGGCGGCGCGTCATGATGCGAACCCCGCCGCAACTACAGCATTTCCAGCAAAAGTGCGTAGCGTCTCCGCGGGGAAATCAATTCGCTGGACTGATTTCTTATCCCGCTTCGATGCGTAGGATAATGCGCAAAAACAAATAGATATAGCGGTTCCACGTTTCCGCTTTAACGGGAACCGCTCTAGGTGACGCAACCCGTGATATGGGAAATTTTTCAGCATGCGAACATCCATCTCAACTATACGGATCAGCGACATCGCGAAGACCGTCACCTAGAAAATTGAAGGCCAGAACCACCAGAATGACCGGAATGATCGGAAACAGCAGCCAGGGGTAGAAGACAATGACACTTACACTTCGGGCTTCCGTCAAAAGGATGCCCCAACTGGTTATTGGTGCCCGTAACCCCAGGCCGAGAAAGCTCAGCGCAGTTTCACCCAGGATCATACCGGGAATAGACATGGTTGCAGTTGCGATCAAGTGCGACATGAAGCCGGGAATGAGATGCCGTCCGATAATGCGGGGGCTCTTTGCGCCCATCAGCTGGGCCGCTAGCACGTAGTCTTCCTCGCGCAGTGAAAGCAACTTGGAACGCACGGCGCGCGCCAGCCCAGTCCAGTCAAGCAGTCCAAGGATGGCGGTAATACCGAGGTAAATCAGCATCGGGCTCCATGTAATCGGCATGATGGCGGCAAGGGCCATCCACAGGGGAATGCTTGGAATAGACTGCAGCACCTCTATGATTCGCTGGACGATGAGGTCGAAAACGCCACCATGGTAACCGGCAAGGCCACCGATAACAATTCCGAGAGTAAAGCTGATGACAATGCCGATCAGCCCAATTGTCAGCGAGATTCGAGCGCCATAGAGGATGCGGGATAGCACGTCTCGCCCGAGTCGGTCTGTCCCGAGAAGAAACAGCTCGCCGCCCTTTGCGGGGCAGACCAGATGTAAATCAGTCGAGAATATGCCCCAGAATTTATAGGCATCGCCCGAGCAGAAAAAACGCAGCGGTTCGATCTGGTCTTTCTGATCCACATAGACCCGTCGCAGCGTGTCCATATCGAGCGTCATCTTGCGGCCATAGACGAACGGCCCGATGAAATTGCCGTTGTCAAAAAGGCGGACCGCCTGCGGCGGTGCATAGATGAAATCGACATTGCGTGTATGAAGATTATAAGGCGCGAGGAATTCAACGAAGGCGATCATCACATAAAGCGCGCCGAGGAAGATGGCGGAGGCAAGCGCCAGCTTATGCTTTTTGAATTTCCACCACATCAGCTGGAGCTGAGACGCCCGATAAAAGCGGCTCTGCTCTTCGGTCATGACATCGACCGAATGCGGATCAAAAGGCTCTGTCGAAACAAAGTGAGGCAGGCGTGCGCCCGGTTCGGGGAGGGGTGATGATGTCACTTTGTGCTCCCACCCTGCAATCTGATACGCGGATCAAGAAAGGCGAGCGCAATATCGGAGATCAACACGCCTATGACCGTCAGCGTTGCGAGAAACATCAGGAACGAACCTGCAAGATACATATCCTGGCTCTGCAAGGCCTTTATGAGCATTGGCCCTGTCGTTTCCAGCGAAAGAACGATTGCGGTGATTTCAGCACCGGAAATGATCGCTGGCAGGATCGAACCGATGTCCGAGATGAAAAAATTGAGCGCCATGCGCAGGGGATATTTCACCAGCGTGCGAAAAGGATGCAGACCCTTGGCGCGCGCCGTTACCACATACTGCTTTTGGAGTTCGTCGAGAAGATTGGCGCGCAAACGCCGGATCATCCCGGCAGTGCCTGCGGTGCCAACGATCAGCACGGGTATCCAGAGATGGGACAGGATTGAGGACGCCTTGGCCCAGCTCATTGGTTCGGCCAGATATTTCTGGTCCATGAGATGTCCAATCGAAGTGCCGAACCAAATATTGGCAAAATACATCAGGATCAGCGCGAACATGAAGTTCGGGATCGCTATGCCAAGCAGACCGATAAGCGTCAGCCCATAATCCGCCCAGCTATATTGATGCGTCGCCGAATAGATGCCGATCGGGAAAGCAATCAGCCATGTGAAGATGATCGTGAAGAACGACACCATCACTGTCAGCCAAAGCCGGTCGCCCACAACGTCACTGACGGGCAGCTGATACTCGAACGAATAGCCGAAATCCCCCTGCAACATCCCGGCAACCCAGTGGAAGTAACGCAGCACCGGTGGTTTATCGAAGCCGTACTGGACGCGTAGCTCCTCGATTTCTTGCATGTCCACGGCTTCGCCCTGCGCGCGAAGCTCCGACACATAGCTTTCGAAATAGTCGCCCGGCGGTAGTTCAATAATGGTGAAAACCAGAGCGGAAATGATGATGAGCGTGGGGATCATTGCTGCGATGCGCCAGAGAATATATCGCAGCATGGTCAGGCGTCCTTTCCATACCAGAACGCATCCGGCATAAAAACGCCGAGAAAGCTGGTCGGGTCGAAGCCGTAGAGCCCTTTCTCCGGTACATTCTGGAGGCTGGCCGCGCGCAAGACGGGCTGGGGGGTGCTGTTGACGATACCGATGGAAAACACCTGCTGCGAATAGATATCCAGCATCTGCGTCCAGATAGTGGCCCGCTCGGCTATGTCGCTGGAGTCCCGCCATTGGCTGAGAAGCTCGATCAGCTGCTTTACTTCGGGAATTTCCGGAGGATGGCCCTTCATTCCGTTCGACATGTAATACATGCCCCAGACCGGCCATTGCAATTGGTCGTCCGAGGTTGGGGCGAGCTCGCCCGGGTTCATATCGGCGGTCGGTATGCCGTTATCGAGCCCCGACCACATGGACATCATGATTTCGCCACCCATGGCCCGGCTACGGAAAACGTCACGCTGGGATGTCCGGATGAACAGCGAGATGCCGACCTTCGCCCAGTGATCTGTGACAAGCTCAAGGATATCTGTTTCCAAGGTGCTTTCGCCCGCGGTTTCCACCACGATCTTTGCGGAGCGACCGTCTGGCAGCAGGCGAATCCCGTTCTCGTCCCGCCGTTGCAGGCCAGCCGCGTCCAGCAGGACGTTCGCTTGTTCAGGATCATGGGCGCTCCACGCCGTTTTATATCCTGGTTTGTAGAGCGGGCTTTCGGGCAGGATGGAGTTGGCGCTGTCAACGGCAAGACCGTAGAACACCGCCTTGTTGATTTCGGTCCGGTCGATTGCGAGCGATAGGGCGCGGCGCACGCGCACATCCCAGAAGAGCGCCCGCCAAATGGCGTCCCCAGCATTGAGGTTGGGCATAAGGCTCACCCTCGCACCTTCCGTCCGCTTCCACAAGCTGACCCTGACCGGAAAACGCTTTTCGGAATCCTTCAGAAAGGCGTAGTCGGAAAAGTCGATGCCGTGTGCCTGCAGATCGCTTTCACCAGCGCCGGTCTTGGCGGCAATGATTGTCGGGGAGCTGATATTCAGGATCACTTTGTCGACATAGGGCAATTGCACCCCGTTTTCATCGACGCGGTGGAAATACGGGTTGCGCTCGAAAACAAACTGCTCGGCAGGCGACGCGGTTGTGTTTCGCCATGGATCGAGGGTCGGCAGTTCCGGGTTTTCGGGCCGATAGCTGCGCGCCATATTGAAATGAAGGTCAGTCCATTTCTTGACGCGGTATTGCTTCATCAGGGCCGAGAGCCGGAAATTGTCCTGATAGGTCTTGTGAAATTGTTTCAAATACTGCGACGGCAGAACAATCGTTAGCGCCTGCGGCGCCGCCAGTTGTGGCAGGAAATCCGGATTAGGCGCGTCCCAGCTATATCTGACCGTCAACTCGTCAATGACTTCGAAACGCGGCGGCCTTCCATTGACCAACAAGACCCTCGGCGGACCCCCTCGCTTCAGCTCCGTGTTGAGCATCACGTCTTCCCAGCAATAGCGGAAATCCTCCGATGTCAGATAGGAACCATCCGACCAGCGGTGCCCCGGGCGGATTTTGAAGGTAAAAGCCCTGTCCTCGACTGTCTCGAAGCTTTCGAGAATATCCGCATGCATGTTGAGCTTTTCGTCATAGCCAACCAGACGGGAATAGCCGTAAAGCGTCATCAACCGGATGTCTTTCTGGTTGCCGATCAGGGTGCGGATGACACCTCCGTTGACACCGGGTTTGCGACCAAGCGCCGCCATATTGACGATCCTTGGTGTTTTGGGGAGGCGGTCAGCCCGATCGGGTAGCGCGCCCGGCTGCGGCAGTGAATAGTTCGGCAAAGGCGGATCCGCCCGCGAAACACCAGGTAGAAAGCAGGAAGCAAGCATGCCCAGTGTCGTTCGCCGATTGATCAAGGCTTCAACTCCCGCATGTCTGCGGTCTTGCGTGCAAGCACAAGGTGCCCGTCGCCCAGATCTATTGGTGTCAGCATGTCGTCCGGTCCGTCGTTGCGGAACTGGATACCCCAGTTGCGTTTGTCGGATGCACCGCTGGCACTGAGCTTGCCGAAGTCAAGTGGACGGTCGAGATCGGGAAATGGAACGGCGGCAAGCAGCGATTTCGTATAGGGATGGACAGGCGCCCGCATCAAGGTGCGGCGTGGAGCGATTTCGACAATCCGCCCGCCACACATCACGGCGATCCGGTCGGCCATATAATCCACTACCGCCAGATTGTGCGAAATGAAGATGTAAGTAAGCCCGAGTTCCTTCTGCAAATCTTTGAGAAGGTTGAGGATTTGCGCCTGTACGGATACATCGAGCGCCGATACGGGTTCATCGCACAAGATAAGTTCCGGACCGAGCGCCAGAGACCGCGCGATGCCGACGCGCTGGCGCTGGCCGCCCGAGAGACCGTGCGGGTAGCGATTGAGATAGCGGCGGTTCAGGCCGACCACGTCCATCAGGTCTGCTACCTTGTCCAGTCGGGATTTGGCGTTTCCGCGCCCGTGAATTTCCAGCGGTTCGCTGAGAATATTCTGGATGGTCATGCGCGGCGACAGCGACGATACCGGGTCCTGAAACACCATCTGGATTTTGGTGCGTAACGCCTGCAGGTCGTTGCCGCTGGCGTCTAGGATGTCAATCGGGCCTGTGTCGCCGTTGAAAATTACGGAGCCTGCGTCCGGCGTGACGGCGCGCATCAGGATTTTGCTCAGTGTGGTCTTGCCGCAGCCGCTCTCGCCGACGAGGCCGAAACATTCGCCGCGCAATACGTCGAAACTGACGTCATTGACTGCCCGCGTCGGCGGCCCGCCATCTTTTGCGAAAAGGGTTTTGCGGGCTGCGAAGGTCTTGGAGATATCGCGCACGGAGAGCAGCACATTGTTGCGATCCGTATGGACGGCTTTGCTCTTGCCCATCAACTTGGCGACATCGACTGGCACGTCGCGTAAGGATTTCAGACGTTCGCCCGGCTTCATGTCGAAATGCGGCACGGCAGCCATCAGGCCCTTGAGATAGGGATGGGCTGGTTTGCGGAAGATGGTTTCGACCGGTCCCGATTCCATGATCTCGCCGTGATAGATGACGACCACCTCGTCGGCGACATTGGCGACAACGCCCAGATCGTGCGTGATGAGCAGCATTGCCATGTTAAGCTTGGCTCGAAGCTCGCCGAGCAGTTCGAGAATTTGCGCCTGAATGGTTACATCAAGCGCCGTGGTCGGTTCGTCGGCGATCAGCAGGGATGGCTTGCATATGAGCGCCATGGCAATCATGGCGCGTTGGCGCATACCACCGGACAGTTCGAACGGATATTTGTCATAGGCCTGGGTCGGGTTCTTGAAACCGACGAGGCCAAGCATCTCCTCTGTCTGCTCACGCCGCTCGGCTTTTGTATCCCTGGTATGGATCGACAGTACTTCCGAAATCTGGTTGCCGATCGTGTGGAGCGGCGACAGCGATGTGAGCGGCTCCTGAAAAATCTTGCCGATGCGATTGCCACGGAGCGCCCGTATCTCTGGACCGTCAGTAGGCAGGCTGAGAATGTTGATAGGCGGCTGGCCGGGCATGTCGGGGTCTTGGAAAAGGATTTTGCCACTCGCGGAAGCAGTGCGCGGCAGAATTCCCATAACCGATTGACTTATAACAGACTTTCCAGAACCAGATTCGCCGACGAGGGCGGTGACTTTGCCTGGCAGGACACGCAGATCGGCTTTTTTCACGGCCATGATCTTCCCACCAAGCAAGGTGAAGGAAATGCTCAGATTTTCGATCCTCAAGAGATCTGTCCCTGAGATCATGCTTGCAGGCCTTCACTGTTGCGTGTCCCCGGTGCGGGCACCCCCGACCTGAACGCTAGCGCACGAATGCCTATGAGTCCATGACTAGATTTCACGCATCCAGCAGTTGTCACGCCCCTGCGCGAAGATACGCGCGGGACAATGCTTTCAGCTCGGAAGGATTACTTGATGAGGTCACATGCGTTGCTGTCGCGAAGAACGTCCTTGCAGTTGGCTGACCTGCGGAAATCATCATAAAACAGCGACCATTCGCCGGTTCCAGCCGCACGATATGGCCCGAATTTGAAGTACTGGTTCTTGCCCAATCCGGGATCGTTGTGGCCGATATAGCCTTTGATTGTCGAGATCCAGAGGCCGTTGGCGAAAATTTCGATATGGCCGGTTCCGTCCGGGCCGGGTTTCGTCATGATCGCAAAATCGATCCACCCGGAGTCGGGAGAGGGGAGGCTGTTGCCGCGGGGCGTGATAGTGATTTTGTCGGTGCATGCCGAGAAGAGGCCGCCATCTTCCGCGACCCAGTTGTCGTCGGTCGCGACAAGCGCCCGCATCTGGTTGGTTTCTGGCCGCAACCAAACCGGGGTTGACCCTTTATCGCATGTCGCGGCTGTGCCCTTGGTCCCGGCGGAGACTGGCGGGTGATAATTCGTTTCTACAGTGATGAAGAGCTTGCCCTTGTTGAGCCGCACCGCCAGAAACGGGCTGAAGTCGCCTTTTGTTCCGGGGCCGATCTCACGCTTCCACTGCGCAATCACATAGCGATGGTCGTCTTGTGGGATGGGGTCGGCAAACTTGACTGCGAAACCGTACCAGACGGCTTGGTCGTATGGAATGCGAAGCTCGGTTTTTTCCCAGATTTCCGCCCTTTCGCTGCAGTTTTCCGTTGTTGCCTTGCAACCGGATCGCACGCTCAGTTTCAAGGCGCGCGGTCCGGTGCGGGTGACCGCACTCTGGAACTCGACCGTTCCCGCTTTCTGTTCATCATTATCGCGGTAATAAAGCCCGCCGGTGGGTGAAAAATCTTCACCATCGAAAGTATCGAAAAGGGGTGTGTTCAATGGATCGGCAATCGCTGAGACTTGGACAAACACGGTGGATAGAAGCAGTGCCACAGCACATGTCTTGATCATTGAAGAAGGTTCCCCTCAAGCTTCGGGGGCTTCCGGTCGCGGGAGTTGCGGAAAAGCAGCATCACTTGCTCGGCTTCGGAGCCTGCATCCGGCTTGTTCCTTCCGGTTGCCTCAATACTGCTCATCTTCAGGTTTTCCCCACCCGGCGCCAATATCGTCACCTTGTCCTGTACGCCGCGCAGTTTCTTCGCACCCAGCGTCACCCAGTCGCCACCGCAATAGTTGGTGAACGCCTCGCTGGCGATAATCGGATGGTCGGGATAGAGCCTCGTCAGCCCCTGCAACCGCGACACTTCATTGACGGCGCTGCCGAATGTGGAGAACGTCAGCCGGTCCTTGAGGCCGACATTGCCGAACATCACGTTGCCGACATGCAGGCCCATTCCATAGCGGACCTCGTCGAGGCCCTTCCTTTTTCGTTCGTTGTTCATGTCGACCATGGCTGCAGTTGCCTGCCGCACTGCCGCCATTGCCGCGCGCGCCGCGATCTGCGACGGCTCCCGGTGACGTCCGCAGGGATAGACTGCGAGGAACCCGTCTCCGACAAAACTCGTAATCTCGCCGCCATTCTTGTTGAAGGGCGCGGCGATTGCATCGAAAAACTCGTTGAGCGTGTCAATATAGACCTGCCTGCCCGCCTTTTCGGCAAGGTCCGTCGACTGTCGCATGTCGCCCATGACGAGCACAGCGCGAATGGTCTCTCCATCCCCGCGACGAATCTGGCCGGATAACACGCGCTTGCCAGCATTACCGCCAAGATAGGTGGTGACCATATTGTCTGCGAGCTTGCCGAGCACCGCCATCTTTGCGGCGATTGCCAGGCTGTTCTGGATATTCAGCAATGTCTCCACCACGTCGTCACCGAAGCCGCCGGGGATATCTGTGGTCCAAGAGCCGACCATACCCTGACTGTTGCCATCGCCGAAGGATTGCACGAAGGCGAGATAATCGGTGGCTCCGATTTCCTTCAATTCATCGAAAACCGGGAACTCCGATGGCGCAGATGGGTCGATCTGACGACGCAGATATTGCAGGTTGTTGCTAAGCAGATGGAAATAGGGGCTCGTGAGAAACCGCTCTGCATCCTTCTCGCTGGTGGAAGCACGAAAGCCCTCGATTTCCATGCCCTTACCGCGTATCCAGGTGAAGCCGAGCGCGTCGTAAAGCGGATGCAACATCGAAAAACTTAAATGGACGCGCATCAGCGGCACGCCAGCCGCCGCCAACCTTTCACAAAATCCTTCGGCCAGAGTTTCGAGGCTTGCGCCATTGAGCGCAGATTGTTGTAGCCAGTGTAAAACCGGGCTCAGCAATGTTTCGGAAATAGGAATCCGGGGGACATCCATCGCTTGTTATTCTTTCTAGCCGTCAGCCATGTCATGGCCGGTCGTCAGCAAATCATTGCGACCAATATAGCGTGTTATCGTGGCAAAGCCAGTTTCACTAAAGTAAAATCGCTCGGTTTCCGGTGAACATATAGTTACCCCTCGGCGGCGTCCTTGACAGCTGGCCCGTAAATCCGCCACTGAAGGATATCAATTGCCGGAGAGCTATGATCTTGACCGACTCTGCCCCGCTTCATGGGAACCTGTTTTCAGCTATCGCCAATCGCTCGGCGCGCGTGGGGGTTATCGGCCTCGGCTATGTTGGCTTGCCTCTGGCGATGACCATCGCCAATAGCGGTTTCAGCGTCATAGGGTTCGATATCGACCCCGGCAAGATCGTCATGATAGACGATGGCAAATCCTATATCGAAGCCGTGTCCGATACGGTGCTGGGGCGTCATGTTGGTGAAGGCCGTTTCAGTGCGACGACTGACTTTTCAAGTCTCGGCGATTGCAATGTCATCATCATTTGTGTTCCGACGCCGCTGACCAAACAGCGGGACCCCGATCTGTCATTCGTTGTCAAAACCTGTGACGCGATTGCCAGAACGTTGAAAGCCGGTCAGCTGATCGTGCTGGAATCCACCACCTATCCCGGCACCACCAATGAGGTGGTACGGCCTGTTCTGGAAAACACGGGCCTGCGTTCCGGCGTGGATTTCTTCCTCGGCTTTTCGCCAGAACGCGAGGATCCCGGCAACCGCGATTTCGAGACCTCAAGTATCCCGAAGATTGTCGCCGGTGATGGCCCAGAGGCCTCGCAACTTATGACCGCCTTTTACGGAGCTGCGGTCAAGACTGTCGTTCCGGTGTCATCCAATGCCACCGCCGAGGCGGTAAAGCTGACGGAAAATATCTTCCGGGCAGTCAATATCGCTCTCGTCAACGAATTGAAGGTCGTCTACGAGGCCATGGGCATCGATATTTGGGAAGTTATCGAAGCCGCAAAGACTAAGCCGTTTGGCTACATGCCGTTTTATCCGGGGCCGGGACTTGGCGGTCATTGCATTCCCATCGATCCGTTCTACCTGACCTGGAAATCGCGCGAATATGAATTGCCGACGCGTTTCATCGAACTTGCCGGTGAGATCAATTCGGCTATGCCGCGTCATGTCGTCGACCGTCTTGCCGAAGCGCTTGATCGCCGCCACGGAAAAGCCGTCAGCCGCTCGAGCGTGTTGATAATCGGCCTCGCCTACAAGAAAAATGTTCCCGATATCCGCGAAAGCCCGTCGCTTAAACTGATCGAACTGATTGAGGCCCGTGGCGGAACGACCGATTATCACGATCCCTTCGTCTCAACGATCCCGCCCACGCGCGACTATATCGAACTTCGCGGTCGCGCCTCGGTCGAGCTGACCGAAGAGGTTGTCAGAAATTTTGACGCTGTGCTGATCGCCACCGATCACGATCAGATCGACTATCAGGCGCTGGCCAAATGGGCGCCGTTGATCGTTGATACCAGAAATGCGTTCGGACGCCGCGCCATCAGCGGCGATAATATCGTCAAGGCATAGTCACCCTCAGGTCGGGTCGCAACCGTGCATCATCGGTCGCGGTCGACTTTATGTCCGCCGTTGTATAAGCGGACGTCTCGGACATTTGCAGATTGAAGAACAGATCATGAGTCGTCTCGACAGTTTCATCCGCCGTCTTTGCGCCCAGCGTGATATCCTGAACAGCATTGCGGACGATGTCCGCGCAATTCCCGGAACGATCATGGAGCTTGGTCTCGGCAATGGCCGCACATATGATCATATCAGGGAGCTGTTTCCGGATCGCCGGATTATCGCTTTCGATCGCGTGGCCCGTTCTTTCGAAAGTTCGACACCTCAGGGCGACAATCTGGTCGTCGGTGAGATCAAGGACACGATTGGCGATTATCTCGGCATCGAGGCAGCGCTCGTGCATGCCGATATTGGCACTGGTCATGAAAATCTGGATGCGCTGACCCTAACATGGCTCCCCGACGCTGTGGCCTCGCTCCTGAAACGTGGCGGCATAGCCGCCTGCGGATTGCCGCTCGAACATCCTGAATTGACGCCCATGCCTCTACCGCAGAGCGTCGCCGCGAACCGCTATTTTCTTTATCGCCGTCGTTAGCAACATTAAAGCTGTGCAGTTTGCGGCACTAAGTTCTCTCAACCATTGTTATCTCGCTTTTAAGTGAGGCGAGATACTTCCATTTTGCTGCGAACGCACTACAAATATACTGGCAAAAGCGGAGGAGGTTTCGCGAATGCATAGGTATAGACAGAGCGATTGACCGCGTTGGCGCGATAGCAGCACGGCCCGGCGGGCCATCGATCTCAAAACGGGACTTCATGGAAAAGAACCTCGCTCGCTATATCTGGTCCACGACACGCGCCCAGCAAGCCTGGATCCTCTTTGTCGTCGCCGTGTCGATGATCCCCTATTTTCTCTCGTTCGATCTGCCTAAGCAGATCATCAACGGCCCCATTCAGGGCATAGGGTTCGAGAAGCCTGGCGCCACACAGACTTTCATGCGCATCACCTATGATTTCCCGATCCTGGGCGAGGTGGTGTTCTTCAACGGGCTGCAGCTTACCCGCATCCAGATGCTGATCGGCCTCAGCATGGTTTTCCTGCTGCTGGTCGTAATCAACGGGCTCTTCAAGCTCTATATCAATACCTATAAGGGCAGGCTTGGCGAACGGATGCTACGCCGCATCCGTTTCGAGCTGGTGGACCGGGTGCTGCGTTTCCCGCCATTCCATTTCAAACGCGTCCGCTCGGCGGAAATCGCCACCATGATCAAGGACGAAGTCGAGCCGCTTGGAGGCTTTACCGGCGACGCCTTTGTGCAGCCGGCGCTTCTCGGCGGGCAGGCCCTGACGGCGCTCGTCTTCATTCTGATGCAGAATTTCTGGCTCGGCATGATCGCGGCGATCATTGTTGCCGCGCAGGGCATTATCATTCCCCGGATGCGAAAGCGGCTTCTGGAACTGGGGCGCCAGCGTCAATTGTCGGCGCGGGAACTTTCGGGCCGCGTCGGCGAGATCGTTGACGGCATCAGCGCCATTCACAGCAACGATACGTCGAATTTCGAGCGGGCCGATATCGCCAACCGGCTGGGGCACATCTTCTCTATCCGCTATGATCTTTATCAGTGGAAATTTCTGGTCAAGTTCATCAACAATTTTCTGGCTCAGGTCACACCGTTTCTGTTCTACATGATCGGCGGTATTCTGGCGCTTCAGGGTAGGCTCGATATCGGCCAGCTTGTTGCCGTCATCAATGCCTATAAGGACCTACCGGGTCCACTCAAGGAACTGATCGACTGGGACCAGAACCGCCAGGATGTGCAGGTCAAGTATGCACAAGTGGTCGAGCAGTTCAGCGTCGATAATCTCATCGCCCCGAAGGTGCAATCGGTCCACTATGACACTGTTCCTGCGCTCGATCAGCCGGTCGTCATCAGCAATGTCACGGTGCAAGACGACAGCGGCGCGCCGATTCTGGAACATGTCAGCCTGGAGCTGAAGCCGACCGAGACCGTCGCGCTGATCGGGCCTGCGGGCAGTGGCAGCGATGTATTTGCCGAACTGTTGGGCCGACTCGTCTGGCCTGCAACCGGGCGGGTCGCCATCGACGGTCATGATCTACTCGAAATGCCTGAATCGGTCACCGGGCGGCGCATCGCCTATGCGTCGGGTGATGGCTATTTCTTCAGCGGTTCCCTACGCGACAATCTGCTTTACGGGCTCAGACATGCGCCCCTGACCAAGGTTGCCTATGAAGGCGATGACGCGAAAAAACGGCAATGGCAAATTGCCGAGGCGCGCCGGGCGCGAAATCCCGATTTCGATCTCAATAGCGACTGGGTGGATTACGCGGCGATGGGCATTTCGGGACGGGACGGGCTCTACGCCGTCGTGCGCCCCATCCTCGACGCAGTGATGGTTACCCATGACATTTTCGATATAGCGCTTCTGTCGAAGGTCGATACGATTGCGCATCCGGAATTCATCTCCCGCATCGTGGAACTCCGGCAGGCGTTGCGTAAGCGGCTTGACGGCGGTGATATGGCGGCGTTGGTCATTCCCTTTGAGCCGGATGTCTATAACGCGCAGGCGACGGTGGGTGAAAATCTGCTGTTCGGCGTGCTCGACCGCTCCTCCATGACCATCCGGCAACTGGCGGCGCATCCGTTTTTCCGCGAGGTAATCGGCGAGGACGATCTTCTCGCCGATCTTTACGCCATGAGCCTCGAAATCGCTGAAAACGCTATCGAGCTTTTCCGCGATCTGCCGCCCGACCACCCGTTCTTCCAGCAGCTAACCTTCATGCGGCCGGAAGACATTCCCGAATATGAGACGCTTTTGCAGCGGGTGAAGGGGCTCAGTGTTGATGCGGTTTCGGACGAAGACCGCGTCAACATCGTACGTCTCAGCTTCTCCTATATTGAGCCACGGCATCGTTTCGGCCTTCTGACCGACGCGTTGAAGGCCAAAATTCTCAAGGCAAGAACACGCTTTCTGCGCGATACGCCGGATGACCTGCGCGCCGTGATCGAGCCATACGAGCTGGACCGCTTCATCAAGCACGCCACGCTGCTCGACAATCTGCTGTTTGGCAAGATCAGTTATGGACAGATGAATGCGTCGGACAAAATTCGGTCGATCCTCATCGATCTCTTCGAGGAAACGGGCCAGCAGCGCACAATCCTGATCATCGGGCTTGATTTTGATGTCGGCTCGGGCGGCAAGCGACTGACCAGTGTGCAGCGCCAGAAAATCAATATGGCGCGAGCGCTGCTTAAACATGCTGATTATGTCGTGTTTAACCGGCCGCTGCCATCACTGGATCAGCGTATCCAGTTTCAGATCGCTGGAAATATTATGCATACGCTGCATAAAGAAGGTCATAAACCCGCAATAATATGGGCGTTGAGTAATTTTTCTCTCGCCAGAGATTTCGACCGCGTTATCGTGTTTGATCATGGGCGGGTGGTTCAGGATGGCACCTATGAGGCGCTGATGCAGGAGGATGGACCGCTCAAGGATTTGCTGTCGTAAGGCGGGATGAAAGGGAAGATCGATGTTGTTGAAGGATGAAGTCGAAATGCTGCGGCGCATGCCGTTCTTTGGTGGAATAGAACCGGCGAAGCTAAAGCTTCTCGCCTTCACCTCTGAGCGCGTGACTTTCAAGCCCGGTGAAACGCTGTTCCATCAGGGCGACATATCCGATGCCGCCTATGTGATCCTTCTGGGTGGCGCGGATATTCTTGTCGATTCACCAAGCGGGCCCATCAAGGTTGCCGATGCACAGCCCAATTCCATCGTTGGAGAAATTGGCATCTTGTGCGATATGGGGCGCACCGCGACGGTGAGAGCAGCGACGCCTCTGGAGACCTTGCGCATCAGCAAGGAGCATTTCACGAAAATCCTCGGTGACTATCCGGAAATGGCCATCACGATCATGCGAGAATTGGCGAAGCGGCTCGGCCAGACCACCGCAGAACTGACGCAGGAGCGTAGCCGCAACCAGAATATGCACTAATTGAAAGAAGGTTTTGGCGCGATGCTGGCGGTCCGAAACATCGCTCTGTTCATTTGGCTGTCGCGGAGTTGATGATAATTTAATCCGCTGGCGGACGATGATTGTATCGTGGAATAAGCTGGCTTTGTTAAATCCCTTTCGTAAGTTACTATCGAGTGAGCCAGCCGCGTTCTGAAAAACTTCTTTGTTAGATGAATAGGACGCCTAAGCCAAACGCTGAAAGGCATTTGTCAAATGTGCCAGCAGGCTAAACTATTGAAAAGCTTTTACCTCGTCATTGAATGCAGCGTTGCGGGGGAGTTTTATGAGGCCGTTTCGCGCAGTTGTACTGGTATTTTCGGTGGTTGTGGGATGTGCCGGGCCTCGCGCTGTCACTGGATTGGGGACGGCTGAGCAGTCGTATTCGCGGTCAGGCGATGTGGTTCCTCTCATGGTTGCTACGGTTCGGGATCGTTCAGACGACCCAGAAATCGCCTATACACGCGCGCGTTCGGATGCGCTGAAGTTCTCCACCATAGATGTTCGCATTCCACACAATCACCGGCCCGGATCGGTGGAAACGTCTGCGTCCAGGCCAGATCCCCGACGGCAGTTCAGCGCAACCAACTATTTGAGCCTTCCAAATGGAGAGGCCATGGTTCGTGAAATCAACCGGAGATTATCCGAGCGGCCTGCATCGCAGCGCGAAGTGTTTATCTTCGTTCACGGCTATAATAACAATTTCGCAGAGGGGCTCTTTCGCAACGCCCAGATCGTGCATGACTATGACGTGGGGTCTTTACCCGTTTATTTTTCATGGGCTTCAGCCGGTGCACTGACACGTTATCTGTATGATCGTGACAGCGCGCTCATTGCCAGAGATGGACTGGCTGAGACGCTTCAACTTGTGGCGCGCTCAAAGGCGACCGGGATCATTGTCGTCGGTCATTCAATGGGGGCGGTTGTCGTGATGGAAGCGCTGAGAACCCTTTCCATCCGGAATCAGAGAAAGGTGCTTCAGCGGATCAAGGGGGTGCTTCTTGCTGCGCCAGACCTCGACCCCGATCTCTTCAGGAGCCAGGTGAATGATATTAGTCATTTGCCGCGACCTTTCACTATCGTTGTTTCGCGCCGCGACCGTGCCCTCGATATTTCGCGCCGATTGACCGGAGGTGAGCCTCGTGTTGGGAGCGGAGCTGATATAGGGTTCCTGCAAAACAAGGACATTCAGGTTCTTGATGTCTCGCAGGTGGATCGTGGCGGGCACACCCTGTTCGCCAGTTCTGACACCCTGATCAAGCTTCTGGGATCGGGTAACTTCTTGCGTCAGTTCTTGACTGATGAATATGCAAGTATGGACGATGCATTTGCCGTGGCGGGGCAGGGTACACTCGAACAAGCTTCGCTGGTGCTTTATCTGCCAGCCAGGATGATCAAGCGCCTCGCCAATCGATAGAAGAATTTCGAGGGACGCCGCCAGTGATTTTATACGCTCTTGAAATTAAAATGAATTGCAGCTGCGAACTCAATTTTCACACACTGATATTTAAATTGGCGGTCGCCATGAGTGTCGATAACTTTAAACTTGTAGCAGTCATGGCACCTTGTTATTATCGACTTACTTTACTGCCTTGCCCAGTTTTTACCTCATGCGTCAACAGCGCAATTAAGTTCTCCAATAGCACAGAGGTGGCTTTTGTAGATGAACAAGGGTTGGCATGCAGAGCTTGAACTTCGGTTTGAGCATAATCGTGAAGTGACGCGGCTGATGCGGCGGCGCCATGTGGGTCCCCTTGCGGTTCAACAGCCTTTTTATCCTGAGAAAGACGGCAGCGCGCATGTCTATCTCCTTCATCCGCCGGGTGGAGTTGCAGGGGATGATATTCTTGATATTTCGTGCTTTTTGGGTCGCAAGGCCAGGGCTGTTCTGACAACACCGGGCGCCACGAAATTCTATCGCAGTGAGCGAGGCCAGAGCGCACAGACGACTAGGATCGATGTGAGTGAAGGTGGCATATGCGAGTATCTCCCTCAGGAAGCAATCGTTTTTGACGGCGCCAAAGCATCCATAAGCACGCATGTCTCCCTGAGCGGTGATGCAGTCTATCTGGGGTGGGACATTTTCAGTCTGGGGCGTCCTGCCTGTCAGGAAAGCTTCGACAGGGGCGAAGTCCGGCAACGGGTCGAAATATTCAGGGACGGAAAGCCAATCTGGTTCGAACAATTTCGCCTTCGTGGTGCCGCACCAGCAGTGAATGCGGCTTATGCATTTTGCGCCAAACCAATTGTTGCCACGATGGTTTATGCCGGTCCGGCTGCGGAAAACGCACTTCAGGCCATTCGCGAAGCGGTGGGTGACACAGCCAGAAATCTGTTTTCGGCGTCGCGGCTCGAAAGGGTGATTGTCTGCCGCTATCTCGGCGGGCGGATGTCGGAAGCCAAGGCGCTATTTCGCAGGGCGTGGGAGGTTCTACGCGAAATGGGATTAGGAAAACCGGCCACTGCACCGCGCATCTGGGCCACATAACTGACTTTGGAGAGGGTCTACCGATGGAACTATTGCCACGTGAAAAGGACAAACTTCTGATTTTCACTGCAGCATTGGTTGCGGAGCGACGCCGAGCCAGAGGGTTGAAACTGAACTATCCAGAGGTTGTGGCTTACATCTCCGCTGAAATTCTGGAGGGTGCCCGCGACGGTAAAACGGTCGCGGAACTCATGTCCTACGGGGCCACGCTTCTCAGCCGGGATGAGGTGATGGAGGGCGTGCCTGAAATGATCCACGACATTCAGGTGGAAGCCACTTTTCCAGACGGCACCAAACTTGTGACCGTTCACAACCCGATTCCTTAGTGCGTTTCTGAATGACCGAAATTGCTCTTGCTTTTGGTTCTGCCCGCATCTTGTACCGAAAACGCTTGGCGCTTTTCGGTACGCGCTTCAGGAGACGATCATGATACCGGGTGAATATTTCATCGAAGACGGGTCGATCGACCTCAACGACGGTCGCGAAACCTGCACCATTGCCGTTGAGAACACCGGCGACAGGCCGATACAGGTTGGCTCGCATTATCATTTCTATGAGACCAATGAGGCACTCGTCTTTGATAGGGAGCGAACGAGAGGTTTCAGGCTCAATATTCCCGCCGGGACTGCCGTGCGGTTTGAGCCGGGACAGGATCGTGAAGTCGAACTGGTTGCGCTTGATGGCGACCGGGAAGTCTATGGCTTCAACGCAAAAATCAACGGGAAACTTTAGGAGGGACAGATGGGGAGGATATCAAGGCAGGCCTATGCCGAACTCTATGGCCCGACAAAGGGCGACCGTGTGCGTCTGGCAGATACCGAACTCATCATCGAGGTCGAGGATGACCGTTGTATCTATGGCGAGGAAGTAACCTTCGGCGGCGGCAAGGTTATTCGCGACGGCATGGGGCAGGGCCAGCGGCCTTCAGCCGAAACCGCCGATTTGGTGATCACCAATGTCATTATTCTCGACTATTGGGGCATCATCAAAGCCGATGTAGGTATCAAGAATGGTCGTATCTCAGGGATCGATAAGGCAGGTAATCCCGATATCCAGCCCGGTGTCAACATCATCGTTGGACCTGCAACCGACGTAATTGCGGGCGAGGGCAAGATTCTCACCGCAGGCGGCATCGATACACATATTCACTTCATTGCGCCACAGCAGGCGGAAGAAGCGCTGGCCAGCGGCACCACCACTTTGGTTGGCGGTGGAACGGGACCAACGGTTGGCACGCTTGCAACGACGGTTACGCCTGGTCCATGGGCTATCCATCGTATGCTGGAGGCTGTGGAAGCGCTTCCGATCAACGTGGGTTTGTTGGGCAAAGGCAATGCAAGCAAGCCTGAACCTCTGCGTGAACAGATAAGGGCCGGTGCTGTTGGCCTAAAGCTGCACGAGGATTGGGGAACCACCCCTGCCGCCATCGATAATTGTCTTAACGTCGCCGACGAAGAAGATATTCAGGTGGCCATTCATACAGACACGCTGAACGAGAGCGGGTTTGTCAAGGATACTTTTGCTGCCATGAAGGGCAGGACCATTCACAGTTTCCATACGGAAGGTGCCGGCGGCGGGCATGCTCCCGACATCATTACGGCGGCGGGCGAAGAAAATATCCTGCCGTCCTCCACCAATCCGACCCGTCCCTACACCATCAATACGGTCGATGAGCACCTCGATATGCTGATGGTCTGCCACCATCTCAGCCCGAAAATCCCGGAGGATGTGGCATTTGCGGAATCCCGCATTCGGCGAGAAACGATTGCAGCAGAAGACATTCTCCATGATCTGGGTGTGTTTTCGATGATGTCATCGGATTCTCAAGCCATGGGCCGTATTGGGGAGACAACGCTTCGCTGTTGGCAAACCGCCCATAAAATGAAGGTGCAGCGCGGCCCTCTGAGTCAGGATAGCGGCCGGAACGATAATTTCCGCGCCAAGCGGTACGTCGCGAAGTATACGATTAACCCGGCGATTACGCATGGATTCGCTCATGAGATTGGGTCTGTCGAAGTTGGAAAGCGGGCTGATCTTGTATTGTGGAAGCCGGAATTCTTCGGCGTGAAACCCAGCCTTGTGATGATCGGCGGTATGATTGCGATTGCGCCGATGGGCGATCCCAACGCATCGATCTCGACGCCCCAACCGGTCCATTACCGTCCAATGTATGGTGTGTTGGGGCGGGCGCTTGGCTCCACAGGCGTCACATTTGTTTCCAAATCAGCGCTTGATGATGGTATCGGCGAAAAGCTGAAACTCAGCAAGCAATTGGTTGCGGTCAAAGGGATTAGAACGGTCCGCAAGAAGGACATGATCCACAACGGTCTTACGCCCAAATTGGAGGTCGATCCGCAAACCTATCAGGTGCGGGTGGATGGCGAATTGATCACCTGTGAACCAGCCGATGTTCTGCCGATGGCGCAACGCTATTTCCTGTTTTAAGCGACTGACGGGCGTTAGCGAAACCAAAGCAATAGAGCATTTCCTTATTCTTTAGAAACGGGGATGTTTACCGGTATACGAAGGAACAAAATTCATGCAGTTCAATGCGATGCGGGATCATCCTTCTCTGGGGTTTATCGATTGGACGCTGCGCGGTATCGGACAAGTGGTGTTCCAGAATAACCCGCTTTCCGGGCTGGTCATTTTGTTCGCCATTCTGGTCAATTCCTGGATTTATGCCCTTATTTGTGTGGTGGGTGTGGTCGCCAGCACACTGACGGCAATCATCCTCAAGGCCGACAAGGGGCTCATTCGTGATGGCCTGTTCGGATTCAATGGAGCTTTGGTCGCGCTTGCGCTGATCGCATTTACCAGTGCCGATTTTCGCAGCGGCGCGCTGCCGTCACCGGCCATGACGATCTATCTCATCTTTGGCGCAGCTTTTTCCACAATGGCTTTCGCGAGTATCGGAGCGCTTCTGGGCCCGCACAAGGTTGCGCCTCTAACAATGCCATTCGTGCTTGTCGGTTGGCTGTTTCTGTTCGCAATTCTCAAATTTGATGCCATTGATGCGGGGCCAATGGCGAAACCGGTGTCACCGGAACAGTTTTCCTACGCTGTCCCTTATGTGCTCCCAACCTGGTATATGGGAATCGGCACTGCCATCGGACAGATATTCTTTCAGGATAACTGGATAACAGGTTACATCATTCTTGCTGGTATCGCGATCCATTCCCGGATAAGCGCGCTGATGGGCCTTTTGGGAGCGATAACCGGAGCTTTGGTCGCCGCCGCATTCGGCGGACCGGAAGGGGCCATTCGCGATGGGCTTTTCGGTTACAATGCCGCGTTAACGGCAATTGCGCTTGGCGGCTTCTTCCTTGTTTTCAGCTGGAGCAGTTTTCTTTACGCGATCTTCGGCGCTGTCGTGGCCACATGGCTTTGGGCTTCGGTGGCCATCTTCCTGAAACCGATCGGAATGCCGGTGCTGACTTCGACATTCGTCCTCGTCACCTGGGTTATGCTGATCGGTCAGTATGCTTTCAAGGCATTGGTGCCCGTCGCTCCGGCTGATGCAAGTTCGGCAGAGGAAAATCTCGAGCGATATCGTGAAACGCAACGCTTACGACCGGAATAGTCGGCTGTATTGCGTCTCGTGCCAGGCACTGGCCATAGCCAGTGCGGGCGCTGTATTGCCGATTTTGTCGTCTTCGAGCGTGCATGCTTTCTCGACGGCCCGCTCAATTCTTGCTGCTCCAGCAATAAGTATCCTCTGGCCTGCCATGTGGCCGAGCGGAACGAGCCGGATTGCCGCCATGATCTGGCTTTCCACCACGCTCCACATAAGGCCGCGCAGCGCATCGACCGGCTCTATATTCCAGTTAAGCGCTGCGATGGCGAAGGCTGCGGGGTAGGTGGCACGTTGTTCCGAAGCGAAGTTACGCGCCCGCTCGACACCGAGTTCCGATAGCAGAGTAAGCAAGCTTTCGCCCATGCGGCGATCCTCAAGCTCGAGTTCGCTGCTTTCTCGACTTGCCCCAAGCCAGTCGTTCAAGCGGCAGAATTCGGCATCGTCGCTTCGCGTCAGTGCCGAAAACATTCGCCAGAAAATTGCCCCGTCAAGCGCAGCGTAGCTGTGTTCCAGAAGACCAAAAACCCACGCTGCACAGTTTTCTTCATTCGTGACGGTGCCAGTGTGGACAGCCCATTCAAGACCACGCGAATAGGAAAAAGCGCCAACCGGCTGGCTGGGACTGACAAGTCGCATGAGGTGCAGCATAGGCAGAGCCGGAGAGTGCACGGGCAAGTCCGGTTCCGGTCCAGCATTATTACCATCAACTTCAGCGTGTCTCTTCGAATGATCCAGCAAGATGCGGCTCACATCATCCAGCCATCAGGTAAAGCCCGCTGAGCGCGGCAAAGCCGCCCGCCGCCCGCATTATCATCTGCCCCGTCCGACCTTGCAGGATGCGTCCTGCTGCAAGGCCCGCACCAATACCTGCTGCGTGGAGCAATGCCGTTGCAAGCGCAAACCCAACACCATAGGAAAGAAACGCCGCGATGCCGATTTCCCCACCATGGGCATAGCCATGGAAGAATGCGAAGAAGCCGACGACGAGCGCTGCAGTCAGGGTCGATGCGTGGAACGCCATGGCGACAATGAGGCCAAGCACAATTACCGATGTAAGGATGACTGGTTCGACATAGGGAAGAGTTATCCCACTGAGTGCCGTCATAAATCCCAGCAGCATGACGCCGACAAAGCTTAGCGGAACGACGACAAGCGCGCGCCCACCGAGCATCGAAGCCCAAAGGCCAACGGCAACCATTGCAAGGATGTGGTCGGCGCCCGAAAGAGGGTGAGAAAACCCAGCGGCGAAAGAACCATGCTCGGCTGGGTTGAGATGTGCGAATGCGGGGCTCGCCATCAAGGAGAGCAGGACGGCAATCAGGAGAGATGTCCTTTTCATTTCAACTTCCTTTCAACAACAATGGCCATGCTCAGAAGGAGCCAAACATTGAACCCAGCACGAAAACCGCCGCGAGCGAGATAATCACGCCGACAATCACAGTCATGACCATGTCAAAATAGCTTGATGCATGGGTTTGTTTGCTGATCTGAAGGAGCAGAAGCACCGTACCATTGTGCGGCAGCGCATCCAGTGTACCAGCGCTGATGACCGTCAAACGGTGCATGAGATCAGGATTGATCCCGTACTGGATCGCCAATCGCATATATTCGTCGCCCAGCGCATTGAGTGCGATGGCCATGCCGCCGGATGCTGTTCCGGTGAGGGCCGCCAGCGCATTCATGGCTACGACCAGAGAGACAAGCGGACCGCCCGGCACCTCAAGCACCGCATCGCGAACCACGGCAAAAGCAGGCATCGCTGCCACAACTGCACCGAACCCGACGAGGCTCGCTATGGTGAGAATGGGCAGAACAGAGGAGTTGGCGCCTGCGTCGAGGCTTTCGCGGATCGCCCGAAGGCGGCGAAAATTGACCGCTATAAGGGTCAAAATGGCGGCCGCTAGTGCAATAAGCACCGCCCACAAACCTATTGATGATCCGACATCGATTCCCCAAGGCTCCTGCTCCAGAAATGAGAAATCAATACGGGGCAGGATGATGAGCGCCATCAGGAAATTGACGACGATGACGACAAGCAGGGGCAGCACCGCGAAGAAAAAAGGCGGCTGGTTGTCGGCGCGTGCGCCGTGTTCGAGTTCTGCGGGGTCGAAATCACCTGAAAGCGTCGATTGTTCCCTGACCTTTTCCGTTATCTCCAGTTCGCCGGTGTCATCGACATAATTTTCACCTGCAGCCCGCGCCTTGGCTTCCGCGCGTTGCAGCCACCACATGCCGAAGACCAGTGTTATGATTGATGCAATGATCCCCAGTCCCGGCGCTGCAAAGGTCGTGGTTTCGAAATAGGGCATCGGAATGGCATTGTTTGTGGAAGGCGTGCCCGGCATTGCCGACATGGTGAAGGTAAAGGCACCAAGCCCAATGGCCGCAGGCATCAGACGGGCTGGTATATTGGCTGCCTTGAACATTTCCCGCGCCATGGGCACGAGAACGAAGAAGGCAACGAATACGCTGACGCCGCCATAGGTGACGACTGCCGATGCCAGCACGACGGATAGCATCGTGCGTTTTACGCCGAGTTTTTCCGTCAGATATCGTGCAATCGAGGTGATGGAGCCGCTATCATCCATCAGCTTTCCAAAAATACCACCCAGGAGAAAAAGTGGAAACCACCGTCCCACGAAACTGGCAGTCCCGCCCATGAAGGTCGATGTCCAGTTTGCCAGAAGAGGCTCCCCGGAAATGAGCGCGGCGAGAAGAGCAGCTACAGGAGAAAGCAGAAGCACACTCCAGCCGCGATAGGCAAACCACATGAGTAGCGCTAGTCCCAGCAGTATTCCAAGCAACCCCATGCTATCTGACCCCTCAGCCGATGTTGGAGAGAATGCATTCGGAATTATTGAATGAAACTACTTTAGACGGAATATATCAAGAAAATAATGCTTATATCGAATTCTTAAAAATTCGACGGGTCTAAGTTTTCTAATTCTACTTGAGTATTTTAAAATAGTAGACGTCTATGAACCTTCCTCTCACATCGTTATCGACACGTCCTCGGATTTCGATTTGATCTTTTCGACCTATTTTTCTGCCTCGCCAAATTTCTCGTTCGATGCGGACTCTTGTCGTTCCAGTTTGATCTTGAAAAATATAATGAGCTCTTCTCATATTGCCCTTGATCGAACCGGTGAGCACAACGCGAGTTCCGATGGGAGTTCTGCTTACAACACTGGCGGTTATTCCATTACCGGCTTTGACGGAATCCAGAAACTGAGCGTATGAAACGCTGCCAGAGCCTAACAAGAAAAGGCTCAATAAGAGTGCCAACTGATGAAAGCGCTGTTTTACAGAGTTCATGGGTTCAACCTCCTCATGGCGATGATCGAGCTTTTCACCGTATGCTTGCCGGAATGAAAACAACTGCTGCGCCGTGACGCTTGCGATACAGTTCCGTCATTGATCACGGCGGTTTCCCAAACGCTCGGTTATTCGTTGCACAATGAAATACAAACCCGGTGTAAGTAACAGACCAATCGTCGTTGCTGCGACCATCCCTCCAAAGATTGTCACACCCACGGCCTGACGAGCGCCCGCACCCGCGCCGGAAGAAACGATCAAAGGGATGATGCCCAGAATGAAAGATACAGCTGTCATCATCACGGCACGGAAGCGTTGCTCAGCTCCCGTCCGTGCCGCTTCACTCGCCGACAGACCTGCTTCCCGCTTTTCTTTTGCAAACTCCACAATCAGAATTGCATTCTTGGCGGCAAGGCCGATCAACAACACCATCGCAATCTGCACATAGAGGCTATTTTGCAGCCCGAAGATTTTCAGGGCTGTGACTGCTCCAAGCAATGCTGCGCCCAATGAAACAATCACCACCGCAGGCAAGGCCCAACTTTCATACTGAGCGACCAGAAAGAGATAGGCGAAAAGAAAAGCAAGGACAAAGACGATGCCTTCCTGACCGCTGCTTCTGCTTTCCTGAAAGGATAGGCCCGACCACTCATAACCATAGCCATCAGGTAGTTTTTGGGATGCCACGGTCTCCATTGCCGCCATCGCCTGGCCACTGCTCGCACCGGGAGCCGGAACCGCATTGACCTGTGCTGAGACCGAAAGGTTATAACGCGTAATGACGAAAGGGGCCAGAACGGTGGTCAAGGACACGACACTGCTCAACGGGACCATTGTTCCGTTTCGGTTTCTCACGTGGAGCTTCAAAATGTCTTCGCTATGCGCGCGAAAATCGGAATCCGCTTGCAGATTCACCTGAAAGACACGCCCATTAAGCGTAAAGTCATTGACATAGCGTGAGCCAAAATTGGCGCCGATCACCGCGTAAATATCAGACACACTGAGCCCCAGCGCTTCCGCACGGGAACGGTCAACGTCGACATAGATTTGCGGTACATTCGCATTGAAAGTCGTTGCTGCCCCGCCGATCTCGCCGTTCTGGTTAAAGTAGCCAAGCAATGCATTTGTAACCTGTGCAATTTCCTCCGTAGACTGTCCTTGCAATGCCTGGAGGCGGAAATCGAGCCCGCCAACGGACCCAATACCGGCTATCGCCGGTGGCGCAAAAACTGAGACAATGGCACCGGGAATCTGCGCGAATTGAGACCGGAGAGTGCCGATAATATTATTAAGCCGCAGCTCTTCTTTTTCCCGGTCTTCCCAGGGTAGCAATGCGGCAACCGCCATGGCGCCATTGGGCGTGCTCGTCGATTGCAGAATACTGAAGCCCGCAACCGTGATCACATCCTGAACCCCGGCGGTCTCGTTTAGCACCTTTCTGACATTCTCAACGATGCGATTGGTGCGGTCGAGCGAAGCCGCACTTGGCAGCTGGATATCAACGAACAAAGCTCCCTGATCCTCGTCAGGCAGGAAAGTGGCGGGTAGATTGACAAAAATGAGATAGGCACCGGCAAAGCAGGCCACAATGGCTGCAAGTGGCACATACCAATATTTGACGAGAATGCCCACGCCCCTGCCGTAAGCATCACGGCTTCGTTCCATGAAGTTAGTAAACCACGCCAGTGGTCCTCTCTTGAAACCGCTTTGCCCGCGCTTGAGCAGCAACGCCGCCAATGCCGGACTTAGCGTGAGGCCAACGAACGACGAAATGACCAGCGCCGATGAGATTGTCACTGCGAACTGGCGGTAGAGCTGTCCGCCAATACCCGCGAGAAACGCTGTGGGTGTGACCACGGCGAGAAGCACGAGCGTCGTTGAGATGATCGGTCCGGTGATCTGAGACATCGCCTTGCGCGTCGCATCGACAACGGTGATGTCGGGCGTGTCGTCCAGAACGTGTTTGACGTTTTCCACGACGAGAATAGCGTCATCGACGACAAGCCCGATAGCGAGAACCAAGGCCAGCAACGAAATCATATTCAACGAATAGCCTACCGCCAATAGAACCGCGACCGCACCAAGCATGGAAACCGGTATGGCAAGGGCCGAGATCAGTGTCGCGCGCCAGTCTTGCAGGAAGATAAATGTCACCGCGAGCACGATTGCAAAGGCTTCAAACAATGTGCGCGTCGTCAATTGCAAGCTAGCGTCCACAAACCGCGTTGCGTCATAAACCACGTGATATTGCAGGCCTGCCGGAAATCTGGCGGAGAGCCGCTTCAGTTCGGCCTGAACGGCTGTCGCAGTCTGTATCGCATTGGCGCCGGGCGACTGATTAATCTGCAGCATCGCCGATTCATGACCAGCAAAACTGGCTCTTGAAGCATAATTGCGTGCACCAAGTTCAAGACGGGCTATGTCGCGGAGAAATACCTTGGCTCCGTCGGCGCCGGTGCGAATGACGATAGCTCCAAATTCGTCGGCATCTCGCAACCTCCCCTGTGCAACCAGCGTATATTGCAGTTCCGTTCCAACCCGCATGGGCGGTGCACCAGACTGCCCGAGGGTAGCCTGGATATTCTGGCGTTGGATTGCCGCGGAAACCTCATCAATGGTTATTCCGAGCGCATCCATTCTTTGAGGATTGAGCCAGACGCGCATCGAATATTCAGACGCGCCGGTGACACTAGCCTCACCGACACCTGCCACGCGTGAAATCGCGTCGACAATGGTCGTCGTGGTGAAGTTGGTGATCTCAAGCGCGCTCAAACTGTCATCGGGAGAATAGAAAGCGATGCCCAGCACAAAATCGGGTGAGCGTGACCGAACAGAAACGCCCTGTTGCGCGACAGCGGCAGGCAGTCGCGAGATTGCCAGCTGCGCACGGTTTTGCACATTGATCTGCGCAAGTTCCGGATCAGTCCCCACTTCAAAGGTGACTGATAATGAATATTGACCGGCATTCGAGCTCGTGGATGACATATACATCATATCATCCGCGCCATTGATGGCTGTTTCCAGTGGACCACCCACAACGTCGGCAATCACTTCCGCACTCGCGCCGGGATATATCGCCGAAACAGAAACCGTTGGAGGGGTGATCTGCGGATATTGCTGGATGGGCAATGAGAAAACGGCGATGGCGCCAGCAATGGAGATGAGAAGCGAGATAACGATTGCGAGGCGCGTTCGTCGGATGAAGGTTTCCGAAATCATTGAGCAGCCCCCGGTTCATCCGGTGACGATTCATGAGGTGATACGGACTGCCCATCCGCAATTCTTTGCAAGCCTTCGATGACGATCGTTTCTCCCGCGCTGATCCCGTCTTTGACGGACCAATCGTTGCCGATGCGTATGCCGGTCACAATCTGCCGCCGAGTGACAGTGTTATTGTCGTTCAACACAAAAACAAACTTGCCCTCGCGGTCCTGCAGAACAGACGCCATTGGAACAATCGGCAATGTTTTTGCCGTTTCATCCAGCAGGCTGACAGCGACGGTCTGGCCCGGAACCAGAATATGGTCCGGGTTTGCAAACAGCGCGCGTACAGCAATTGTGCCCGTTTGCGGATTGACCTCGTTGTCGATGAACTGGATGTTACCTTTGGAGCCATACTGCTTGCCGTTGGCGAGGGTAAGCGTTAGTTGGAATCTGTTCAGATCAACGGTTCCACCGCGCGCCTCTTTCTGGCGAATGGCGATGAGCGTTCGATCGGTAATGGAAAAAACAACGCGGACAGGATCGAGCTGAACAATACGCGCCAGGGACCCGGCGCTGGGGCCGACCAGATTTCCAACCGTAAACAAAGACCGGCCGATTGTGCCGTTGATCGGTGAACGGATCTGCGTGTAAGAAAGGTTCAGTCGGGCTGTATTCAGCGCAGCCTCTGCACTTTGAACGTCTGCCGAAGCGATATCGAACGCTGCCTGAGCATCATCCAGAGAGGCTTGTGAAGCGGTGTTCCGGTTCGCCAGTGTGCGTGTTCGCGTCAGGGTCTGTCGGGCAGCATTCTGGGCCGCCTGTGCGCGAGCGACCTGCGCTTCTGCTGAAGTCTCCGCCGCCCGCATTTGGTCTGGTTCGATCTCAAAGAGGAGATCGCCTGTCTTGACTGCGCTTCCCTGTTCAAAGCTCTTCACTTTGAGAAAACCTGTAATCCGGGCCTGAATGTCAACGGCTTCTATTGCTTCGACTTGTCCGTTGAATTGGAGCGGGGCCGTGGAAGGCGCCGAGCCCGCCTTTCTGACGACCACCGATGGCGCGGGCTGGGTTGTTGTGCTTTGTTGGGCGGCGGCAGGAGGCATGAACGACAGCAAAAGCAACCCGGAAAGGGCGACATTCGCGGAGTAATAACCGAGGGTCTTAATCAATGTCGGGTCCTCCCTGCGGTCATGCAATGACCTGTCATTCATGCATTTCGAGTACTCAGAGCTATTGCGACATAGGCAAAACCGGCAATCAGCAGGGCAATTCCAGCGATTGATCCCGATGCGAGTTCACGCGTCAAAGGCCATTTCAGGAAGAGTGCGGCGCTGGCTATCCAGGCGATGAACCCGGAGACTGCGAACCAGTACCAGCCTTTTGTTGGATGGATTTTGAACGACAAGGCAATCTGCAGAAATCCATGCACAAAAACCACAATCGCGATCAACAGCGTTATCGCAAGCGCGCCTTTGAGTGGATTGAGATAGATCATAATTCCGCCGACCAGTTCCACCACACCCGTCAATTCTTGCCAGACAAACCCCGCCCAGCTTTTTACCCTAAGCGACTGGATGATCTTCACGAGACCAATTGCCATAAGGACCACACCGAAGACGGTGCTTGCCGCAAATTCCGAAAAGACCGGTAGAAACAGACAGAGCGCGCCTCCAGCTAACAGGAGGACGCCAATGCCAAGAAACCCCTTCCATTTCTTCTGTTCAATTGCTTTGCGCTCCAGATGGCTTAATTCGTGAACTTCCATGCGTAAGCCCTTCTCTTCACGAAGTAATTCAAAGAGCATCCCCGGCTATAACCGTGTTATCAGCGACGCCATCTCACAGTGTGGACGTTGGTTATGCGTCCATCACGCGCGCGCACCGTTACATCGTAAGTTCGTCTGAAACGATCTCCACGATAGAGGAAATGACTTCCCCTGCAGTCTATTGCGCGAACATTTCGGAAGCCCCGTATTCTCAAGAGCCTGGCGCCCTCCGAACAGCGGATTCTGTGGCCGTTATTTATTCTGGTGCCGACCAGAGCGGATTGGTTCTGGCTGAATGCCGGAACCGGCTCGGCAATAGAACCCACGATGGTTAAGGCTAGCAATGCAAGGATAGCGGCAATGGATCGAAACATGTCTTTTCCTTCCGAAGCCTTTATTGAGACGTTCTCAACTCGCTATTGATGCAAGCCTCATCGACAAGGCGCTTCAAAGACGCGACCGTGCTGATCGCGATAGCGACAATATTGAACGCCGTTTCGGGTCTGGGCGACACCAACCAAGGTTCCGGCCGCAGCACCGATTGCAGCGCCGGTGAGCGCTCCGCGCGTATTGCCGCCAATCGCAGCACCGGCGAGCCCACCGACTGCAGCGCCGCCGACACCATATCCGGCAGTTCTCTGTTCAGACGACGTACAAGCGCTCGTTCCCAAGCTGACAGCGGTAACAACCAACAAGCTGAACATATATCGGTTCATGATATCCTCCATCTGAAGCAGTAAGCGTCAGAAATAATTGCAAGTTAAGCAAGACAAAGTCAGAAAACGAAAGCGATGAGCAACGGGCCAAAACCCACGGCTAATTAACCCACCATGCTTAATTTCAGAGATCCAAATTCTGCTTTTGAATCTGGGGCAGGCGACGAAAATACTATCTGCGGTGGGGTCTGTGCCACCGATCAACGCGCACAACGCGTCCATCACGCGCCCGAACCTCAACCCGCAAGGCCTGTTGATTACGCACGCCCCGGATAACGTAGTTTGGTCTCCGGCAATCGATTTCCCGGACATTGGTAAGGCCACGCATTGCAAGACGCCGGGTAGCTTCTCTGCAAGTCAAAGATCGCCCGTTGTTCAACTCCGTACCGACAACGACGCTTCTGGGAATAGGACGCGCGTTCGCGTCAATGGAGAAAAAAAACGTAGATAACGCTGCCAGAAGGATTGCGGCTTTCGATACAGAAGCAAATGCATACATCTGTGACCCTCCATTCTGCTATGGATAATTACAGTATAACTACATTTAAAAAATAACAGCAATCGTTTTTATATAATAAGTAGCCTGTCTTGGATTCAGACTATCTTTAACGCGTTGATCGGGGAAGCACCCCCGGAGTGCATCGCGCCTGCCCAGGTATTTCACTATGCAGCTTCCTGTAAGGGAGGCGAAGGCCTCTAACGGGAGCATGCCCGAAGCTTTGGATGAACGCCCCCGCGCGCAAAATTATTTCTGTTCTTGTCGTCAATCAAACAAGAACGGATTTGCTATGTTGAAAACGTTCGACCTTAGAGCCTGTTCCAAAAGTCGCCCTGTGTAGCTGCAAATGGCAATTTTCTGCGTTCCGGTGCTCACGTACCTTGAGTACGCTCCGCTCCGGTACTCGAAAATCACCATTTTCGCACACACATGCCGCTTTTTTGATTCAGGCTCTTAGCGCCGCGAGAAGGCGCGCGCTTATTCATAGAGCTGGCGGTAGCGCTCCCGCAGGATATTCTTTTGCACCTTACCCATAGTGTTTCGAGGCAGCTCGTCTACAAACAGAATTCGCTTCGGCAGTTTGTAGCGCGCCAGTCGTTCGCTCAAAGCCGCCAGCACTTGGTTTTCCTCTAACGAAGAGCCAGTTTTTTTAACAACAACAGCTGTGGTGCCTTCGCCAAAATCCTTATGTGGCAGGCCAATAACTGCGCTCTCAAACACGCCATCCAACAGATCGATTTCGCTCTCGATTTCTTTTGGATAGATATTATAGCCACCCGATATCACGAGGTCCTTGCCTCGACCCACAATGTGAATATATCCTCTCTCATCGATAAGACCGAGATCGCCTGTGATGAAGAAGCCATCGTCACGGAATTCCGCCTTGGTCTTTTCCGGCATATTCCAATAGCCTTTGAATACATTCGGCCCTTTGATCTCCAGCATCCCGGTCTCTCCGTCCGGGAGTGCCGTGCCACTTTCCATGTCTACCACGCGAATATTCACACCGGGCAGGGGAAGGCCCACGGTTCCTGCTACTCGATCTCCGCGATAGGGATTGGAGGTGTTCATGTTGGTTTCCGTCATGCCATAGCGTTCGAGAATGGCATGCCCTGTATTTTCGAAAAAAGTCTGGTGGGTCTCGTTCAGAAGAGGAGCGGACCCCGAGATGAAGAGCCGCATACGTGCGGTGCTTTCACGGTTTATGCGCGCATCCTGCGACAAGCGCACATAGAACGTCGGAACCCCCATCAACACGGTTGTTTTGGGTAGGCGAGCGACGATTTGGTCCGGGTCGAATTTTGGCAACAGAAACATTGATGCGCCTGAGATCAAGGTTACATTGCTTGCGACAAACAGGCCGTGCGTGTGAAAAATCGGCAACGCGTGGATGAGCCGGTCTGCCGAGGTAAAGTGCCAGCTATCGCGCAGCGTCAATGCGTTGGAGAGCAGATTGCCATGACTGAGCATCGCGCCCTTTGAGCGCCCAGTCGTGCCTGACGTGTAAAGAATGGCGGCAAGATCGTCCGGTCCGCGATCGACATCGTTAAATTGTGGCTCGGCGTCTTGTGCTTGGCCCATCAAAGAACCACTGCCCGTTTCGTCCAGCGTTTCAAGAACTGCGCCGCAGGCGCGGACCGTTTCGGCAAGCTTTTCCGCATTTTGCGGTGAGACGACCACAACGGCTGGCTTGGCGTCGTTAAAAAAGTAATCAAGTTCGGCGACCGTATAGCCCGTGTTTAGCGGCAGATAGACAGCGCCACACCGCAAGCAGGCCAGATAAAGCATTAAGGCTTCGGCACTTTTTTCAACCTGAACGGCGATACGGTCGCCGGGTTTAACGCCTTGCTCGACCAGCACATTGGCAAGACGTGCGGATAGCGCCAGCATATCCCCATATGTCCAGATCTTTCCCGCTTGTGTTTCTATGAAGGTCGCGTCGGTGGTGGAAATTGCGCTGCGAATGGCATCAAACAGGTGATTAGGCATATGTTGTTCCCGGGAAATTTTTGGATGCTTTTAGAGGAGGCTGTACCGATGGTGATTTGTGGATGTTCGCAGAGGTGCCGACCTCTCCTCTTTCGGCATGAGCTTCGTAATTGCGCTCGATGTAATCAAACTTTTAAAGATAATTGACCATCAATCCATGGGATTCTGGCATAGTTTTGGCGGAAACATCTCCATATAATTGAGGCGCTCCAGTCGGGCGCCATTGCCAAGGTGTAAGCGGGCGACCGGGTCGATAAGCCGTCCGTTAGCCGTGCGTGCGGGCAGCAAATAATGCAAGGCCGCGCGCAAAAACAGCGGTCGGATTTCTGCTAAGGGGTAGTCAACGGCTGAACGCGGCCTTGCTGGTGGCGGCTTCTGCGTGAAATCTATCGGCGCGAGGGCAATCCTGTCGCTCGCGCGTTGCCTGGTCAGCAGAATTGTTCAATGTTGCGCGCCGTTAATCTTCGACCCACCGGCGTTCGGATGCCGCGAGATGGGCATGCATGGCGGCTTGCGCTGCAAACGGGTCTTTTGCCCTGAGGGCAGTCAAAATCGCGCGATGTTCTTCAACCGCCAACCGCCAGGTATTTGGCGTCTCCGTATGCCTTTGCATGCGTTCAGAGATTGGGCTGTGTCTCTCATCGAAGAGCTTGATCACCAGATTGGTCAGAACGCTGTTTCCCACTGCCGATGCAAGGCTGATGTGAAACCTTCGATCATGTTCCAAAGGCTTTCGATTGATATCGATATCCCGCAACATGGCTTCAAGGATACTCTCCAATTCCGACAATGCCGGCTCGCTGATGCGTGCCGCACATTGCGCGATCAAGCCACATTCTATCAAAACGCGCGCCTGCATCAATTCAGCAGGGCTTTCGCCCAACGATTGTTCATTCAGTTCCGACCCGGTGGGGTTCAGGACATAGATGCCTGATCCTGATCGAATGTCGATGACCCCCTCGATTTCGAGCGCAATAAGCGCTTCGCGAAGCGACGGGCGTGAGATTCCCAATTGCTGCGCAAGTTCCCGCTCAGCCGGTAGCCTTGATCCCGCCGTGAGTGAGCCGTCGTCGATAAGCGCGCGGATTTGGTCGGCGATCTGTTGATAGACACGTCTCGTTTCAAGCATGCGGTAAGACCAAATTTGTTATGAACGGATAGTTTCACCACTATTTTCCTTATTTTAGCGCTATTCTCAAGAAATTTCGATAAAGTGGCTTGACCAGATTTCTCTTTTCCCCCTATCAAATGACAACTTTTTCAGAGCACCAGGAGGAGGAGCGCGATGAGAGGTCATTCTGCAAAGAAGCCATCTGAAACGGCTCGCGTGCTGCTCACGCTCGAAGATGTGTCGAAAGAATTTCCAGGCGTAAAGGCTCTTTCGGGCGTTAGCTTCGATCTGCGCGCCGGAGAGGTTCACGCTGTCTGCGGTGAAAATGGCGCTGGCAAATCGACGCTGATGAAAATCATCAGCGGCGTATACCAACCAAATTCAGGTTCGATCACCTATAAGGGATCGCCGGTTCAGTTCGCTTCGACGCTGGAGTCGGAAGCAGCTGGCATCGCTATCATCCATCAGGAACTCAACCTCGTGCCGCATTTGAGCGTTGCGGAGAATATCTATCTCGCACGTGAACCCCGGCGGGGCTTCCTGGTTGATCGAAAGAAGTTGATCGCAGATGCCAAGCGCTGTCTGGATCGGCTTGGGGTTAATATCGATCCGAACGTGCAGGTGCGGACGCTGTCGGTTGCCCAGTGTCAGATGGTCGAAATCGCGAAAGCGCTTTCGCTCGACGCGAATGTACTGATTATGGACGAACCCACCTCGTCTTTGACCGAACAGGAAGCGCAGCTTCTCTTCAAGGTGATCCGTGACCTGAAAAGCCAGGGCACCGGCATTATCTATATCTCTCACCGGCTGGATGAGATGCAGGAGATCGTTGATCGCGTTACAGTTTTGCGCGATGGGCGATATGTTTCAACGGACGATTTTGCCGACCTCACCGTCGACGAAATCGTTGCGCGCATGGTTGGGCGCTCGCTGGAGGACAAGTTTCCGGAGCCGACCCGTCAGCCCGCTGATGAAGTCATATTCTCCGTAAAAGGCCTCACAAGACGCGATGTTTTTGAGGATATCAGCTTTGATATTCGTCGTGGCGAGATTCTCGGCTTTGCAGGGTTGATGGGCGCAGGGCGAACCGAAGTGGCGCGCGCAATTTTCGGCGCGGATCCGCTTGATGCGGGCACCATCATGCTCGACGGCAGTGAATTGAAAATCACAGATCCACGCAGTGGTATCGATGCCGGCATCGCTTACCTGTCTGAAGATCGCAAAGCTCAAGGTTTGGCCATCGCGATGCCTGTCGATGCCAATCTGGTCATGGCACGCATGCAGGCGGTTAGTAACAGTCTCGGTGTCATCGACCGCAAGCAAGAGCGGGATGCGAGCCAGCATTACGTCGATCTCCTGAGCATCAAGACACCGAGCCTCCATCAGCCGGTTCGTCTTTTGTCGGGTGGCAATCAGCAGAAAATCATCATTGGCAAATGGCTGTTTCGTGAGCCGCGGGTCATGTTTTTCGACGAGCCGACACGTGGCATCGACGTTGGAGCGAAATTTGCGATCTATCAGATCATGGATGAGCTTGCGGCGCGCGGTATCGCTGTCGTTTTGATAAGTTCCGAATTGCCGGAAGTGCTTGGGATGTCTGATCGCATCGCTGTCTTCCATGGCGGGCGTATCGCTGCGACTCTCAAAACACGCGACACCAATCAGGAAGAGATCATGCATTACGCGTCCGGCAGTGGTCGACGCGGCGAATAAGGATAATCAGCATGACGGAAGTAACCAACGGTAAACCGGTAGAGCAGGGCCAAGTTTCGGCAGATAAGGGACGACGCCTTAGCGAGCGGCAGAAGGATATCATCCAGAAATTTGCAGCACTTGGCAGTCTTGTCGTGCTTGCCGCAATCTTCTCCGCGACGAGCAGCGCCTTTTTCTCCGTCGGCAATGGCATGACAATTGCGCTTCAGGTCACGTCGATTGCTTTGCTCGGTATTGGTGCGACCTATGTGATCATTACGGGGGGTATCGATCTTTCCGTTGGCTCGGTGCTCGCGCTCGCTGGCGTTGTGGCTGCACTTGCCGTCAAGGAACTCCAGCTTCCCATCTGGATTTCGATGCTGCTCGGCATTTTGACCGGGTCGCTTTGCGGCCTGATCAATGGTCTCGCTGTCACCAAGTTGCGACTGCCTCCCTTTATTGCCACTCTTGGCATGATGTTGATTGCCCGTGGTGTTGCCTTGCAGATCACAGGCGCCCGCGCCGTGTCGGGACTGGGAGAAAGCTTCGGTGTTCTGGGTAACGGTTCGCTGTTTCGGATGGAGTCGATCGATGAACAGGGGTTTCCGGTCGTCACTTTTCCGGGCATCCCGTATCCCGTTGTCCTGATGATTGTGATCGCCATCATCGCCGCGTTTGTTCTCAATCGGACCGTCTTTGGCCGTCATATCTATGCCATTGGGTCCAATGCCGTTGCAGCGCGTCTGTCGGGCGTCAACGTTTCCCGGATCACGATCTACACCTACCTGATTTCCGGCACATTGGCCGGGCTGACCGGTTGTGTACTGATGTCGAGACTTGTCACCGCGCAGCCGAATGAAGGCGTCATGTACGAACTTGACGCCATCGCCAGCGCAGTTATTGGCGGGACATCATTGATCGGCGGGGTCGGTACGATCTCCGGAACCTTCATCGGCGCATTCGTCATCGGCATTTTGCGTAACGGTTTGAACATGAATGGCGTCTCCGCCTTCACGCAGCAGATCATCATCGGCCTTGTCATTCTGGTCACCGTCTGGATCGACCAATTGCGCAATCGTCGCTGAAGAGGAGGACGGGAAGGGTAGGGCCTTCCCCCGTTTCGAACTCCGGTCGGGTTCGGTTAGTTGGAGGAAATTATGGGTAAATTTAAAACTGCGCTTCTCGCTTCGGTCATGGTCTTCGGCGCTTTGTCCACTGCTTCAGCCGGTGAAATTGCGGTTATCGTCAAGACGGTCAATTCGACCTTCTGGCAGAACGTTCAGAAGGGCGCCGATGCCGCCATTGCCGAGGCAAAGGGCGAGCACACAATGACGTTCCAGGGACCTGCATCGGAATCCGCTATTGCTGATCAGGTCAACATGGTCGAAAATGCCGTCAACCGCAAAGTCGACGCCATTCTCCTTGCACCGTCTGATCCCGATGCGCTCGTACCAGCCGTGAAGAAGGCTTGGGAAGCGCGTATCCCGGTTGTCATCATCGACAGCCAGCTCGCCAGCGGTGCCGAGAAATACTATCAGTCCTTCTTGGCGACGGATAATAAGAAGGCTGGCGAACTCGCCGCGAAGGCTCTGATCGATAAGGTCGGAACGACGGGCAAGATCGCCGTCATGTCCTATGTTGCTGGCGCCGGATCGGAAATCGGTCGTGTGGGCGGCTTTACCGACTACATTAAGGCTAACTCGAAGCTGGAAATCGTCGGCCCATACTATTCGCAGTCGCAGATGGCTACCGCGCTTAACCAGACGACCGATGTTCTTGCTGCCAACAGTGACCTGAAGGGTATTTTTGGCGCAAACGAGCCGACCGCAATCGGCATGGGCCGGGCGATCAAGCAGGCCGGCAAGGCGGGCAAGGTTACTGCAATCGGTTTCGACGGAAATCAGGATTTGCAGGAATTCGTCAAGGACGGCACGCTGGCTGCAACCGTTGTCCAGGGCTCCTACCAGATGGGCGATATCGGCGTTGCAACGCTGCTGAAGCTGCTCAACAAGGAAAAGGTCGAAAAGACGATCGATACTGGCGTCGTTGTTGTCACAAAGGACAATGTCGACAAGCCGGAAGCGAAGAACGTTCTTTACTAAGTCAAAGCCGGCGCGCGGAGCATATCCGCGCGCTCTTTTTCGGTCAGATTGGGGAATTCAGCACATCATGAAGGTTTCAGACAGACGCAAATTGCGCAATCGTGACGTCTCGTTCACGCTTATGGGTCTTGGCTGCGCCCAGATGGGCAATCTCTATCGGGTGACGAGTTATCAGGAATCTCTGAGTGCTTTCGATGCAGCTTGGAATGCTGGTATCCGTTATTTCGATACGGCGCCTTTTTATGGCTATACGCGTTCAGAGCGCCGCCTTGGCACGATGGTGACGGAGCACAAGCGCGACGAGTATGTGCTTAGCACCAAGGTTGGGCGCATCATGGTGCCGGATGAGACGGTCGGGCCGGAAGAAGACGCTTACGTCGAGCCGCTGCCTTTCCGACCGAATTATGATTACAGCTACGATGCAATCATGCGTTCCTTCGAAGCAAGCCGCCAGCGCATTGGCGTGTTCGCTCCTGACGTGCTGTATATTCACGATATTGGACGCGCCACCCACGGCGATCGTCATCAGCACTATTGGGACCAGCTGACCAAGGGCGGCGGGTTCAAGGCGCTTGGAGAACTGCGTTCTGCGGGCTTGGTAAAGGCCGTTGGTCTGGGCGTCAACGAATGGCAGGTCGTTTCCGACACGATGCAGGAATTCGACATCGACGTTTCGATGCTTGCTGGCCGCTACACCTTGCTGGAGCAGGACAGCCTTGCACTTCTCGACCGTTGCCACCGCGACGGCGTTGGTATCGTCGTGGCCGGTGCTTTCAATTCCGGCCTTCTGGCGGGCAATCGGAAGTTCAACTATGCCGAGGCGCCGACCGATCTTCTGGCGCGTGTCGATGCAATCCAGGCGGCATGCGAATCCGAGGGCGTTACCATGCAAGCCGCGGCGTTAGCCTTCCCGACACTGCATCCAGCTGTGGTCACGGTCGTTTCGGGCGCCCGCAATGGAGAGCAGATGAAGGCAAATGTCGATTGGTTCGAGCAGGAAATTCCGGCCACCTTCTGGGCTCGCCTGAAGGACAAAGGCGTCATTTCCGCCGACGCACCGATCGGTAGCAACTAAGCAGGTCAGTAACTGATGCGCTCTGGTCGTTTTCATATCAGAGCGCACAGGGTGGGCTCGAAAATTTGTCATCTGGCTAGTTTTTGATCAGGCTCGCTTTGCCTGAATGAGACCCTAAGCGTTTTGTGGCGCTTGAGCGAATTACGTGTGGGGCTGCGATTGCGCTCAAATTTTGCTTAGCCGCGCCCCATACTAGTATTATATACTCCAAACGATAATTCCCAAAAAAGTGGCATAAAAACTGCTTGTGTAAGGTATCGCTCTATGGGATGCCTCGCATGTTTTATTCGATCTTGATGCCAGCCTTGCTCAGTATGTCAGTTGGTTTTAGCTGGAGTACATTTACTTCGTTCTTTTCGTCACGCAGTAACGATGAAAATAGCGAACTGACATTGATTATGACGGCAAGCCCCGTTTGCATCACCGCAATGGCGCTTTCTGTCTCTGACTTTGGATTGCTTTGGAGCAGTGCCATTGTAACTATAGGGTGGATGGTTTCATCATCGATGAAACGTCTCTTCCGCCCCATGTTGATGCTCACGTTGTCAGCTTTTGCTTTAGTGGCTTATGTTCGTTTTGGTAGACCCATCGCCATCTGACACGAGATATACGACGCGGCAGTTTGGGGGCCACGATCCCTGCTGGGACCTATCCTCAACCTGAATGCGCATCGCTTCGCGCCGCCCAAATTGCAGTATTTCCGGCGCAATGCCTTTATCAAAAAAAACCACATCGGCGGTTTGCAATCCGCGTATTGCTTTCAGCGTCATTAGTTCCGGATCTATCGGGTTGACGGAAAAGACCTTTACGTCGCCCGCATCCAAGACCAGTTCTGAAGCAGTTGTCAGCAGTTCGACTTCTGTCTGGGCGGTGTGCTTTTCCGAAAAAGCTTTCTCCACGAAGATTTCCCAGAAGCGCCTGCGCGCCGCTGCCGTTGGTAAAAGTGATCCGATGCGGCTGCGGATTGTCTGCGCCAGTTCAGCCCAGTTTTGGAGTGAAGCTGGCAAAAGCACTTCAATTTTACTCCGGATCGTCTGCGCCAGAACAGGAGCTGCGCCATCCGTCGAAATGGCAACGATCACCGGCGACCGGTTGACGATGGAACCGAACTGGAACTGGCAATATCCTGGCTTGTCGATGACATTCACTGGAACGCCCATCGCTCCGCAGGCCGTATAAAATCGATCTGCTTCATAGCTATCATTACAGTCGGCGACAGCCATAGCAGCACCCTGCAAATCACTTTGCCGCCAAGAACGGCCAATCAGCGATATGCGCGCTCCGATGTGAGCCGCTGGACGGCTGGCGAGTGCGCACATCATCTCATCAGGTTCCCTGGTAAAGACTTTGACATGCGCGCCACAGGCGGCCAGCAGTTCTGCCTTCCAGGCGGCTGCATCCGAACCACCCGAAACAACACAAAGCTTGCCTTCAAGTGCCCAGAAGACCGGAAGCTTTGCCAATGCTTCGATACGAGCTGGTGTTTCATTCAGCGGCGGTTGCGAGACACCCATCGATGATACCCCTGATTTCTGCGCGGCAGGAGCCGCAATTGGTTCCGGCATTGAGTTCCTTACCGATAGCTTCAACACTGTGGCAGCCGGAACGGATGGCAGCGGCGATCTGGTTGACGCCGACACCGAAGCAAGAGCAAACCGTGGCACCGGGATCCGGCTTGTCCACACCGGGGCGACCAGCAACGATAGCAAAGCGTTTGCGCAGATCGTCATGGGTGACTGTCAGTTGCTGGATGGCCCAATAGCGCGCGACAGCAACCGGTTGTGGCGCGATAAACAAAGCTGCGAGCAATCGGGAACCCGCAAAGAATGCGAGCCTTGTTTCGCCGGTCGCGGTGTCGGTATAGCCGATCGGATGAATATCTTCGGGGATGGCGAAGTGTACGTAACACCATTCCACCCAATCTCCGATCTCGGTAAGTGGCGCCAGTTCCAGCCGCCAGCCGCCGTCTGCGCGAGCCAGCGACCAGTAATCGCAGTCGATAGCGAAAGGCTTTGCGAGCGAAACGGCAAAGCCGTAGCAGGTCGCCGAAAACGGTCTTACAGTGACGGCCACATTCTTGGAGGCGGGCTGGCCTGAAACCGGATCGACCAATGGCGCGACGACCGCATCAATACGGGCGCGGGCGGAAAACTGGTCGTTCCAATGCATTGGGACAAAGACATTGCCGCGCGCCTGCCGCTCCGTTGCAAGTGCACGCACGATGGCTTTCCCGTGCGAGCTTTCGATTTCCACCAAGCTGGCGTTCTCGATGCCAAGCTCTATCGCATCGCGTGGATGAAGTTCGGCAAAAGGCTCGGCGATATGGGATGATAGCCGCGCGCTTTTGCCGGTTCGCGTCATCGTATGCCACTGATCGCGGATGCGACCCGTATTGAGTGTGAACGGAAAGGCGCTGCTTGTGCGAATTGTCTCCGGCACAGTGGTGGCGATGAAGCGCGCGCGCCGGTCCGGGTGGAAATAACCACCCTTCGCAAAAAAGCGAGATGCAGGCTCTGCGCTGTCGGATGCCTTCGGCCATTGAAAGGGCGTCATGGCATCGTAAGCGGCGAGGCCGATCTCTTCAAATGCGCCGATATCGAAATCGCGGCAGCCGTCGTTTTCAAAAGCGGACAGCGCCGCGTGCTCGGCGAAGATGGCCGCCGACCCGCTATAATTGAACGGAGCGGCATGGTTCATACGGCGCGCGACCTCAGCCAGTTGCCACCAGTCCGCCCGTGCTTCGCCCGGAGCGGTCAGAAATGCTCGCTGCCGGGAGATGCGGCGCTCGGAATTGGTAACGGTGCCGTCCTTCTCGCCCCAGCCGAGCGAGGGAAGCAGTACATGCGCATGACGCGTCGTATCGGTGTCCTGCATAATGTCTGAAACGACAACGAAGGGACAGGCGGCTATGGCTGCCTCGACCGCATCAGCGTCCGGCATGGACACAACCGGATTGGTGGCCATGACCCACAACGCCTTGATGCGCCCATCCGCCACCGCGCGGAACATGTCGACGGCTTTCAGACCCGGTTTGGTTGCGATGGTGGGCGAGGACCAGAAACGCTGGACGCGATCGCGGTCGTCGGCATTCTCGATAGCCATATGCGCGGCAAGCATATTGGCTAGACCGCCCACTTCCCTGCCACCCATGGCGTTTGGCTGGCCGGTCAATGAGAAAGGTCCCATTCCGGGGCGCCCGATCCGGCCCGTCGCCAGATGGCAATTGATGATGGCGTTGACCTTGTCGGTTCCAGATGACGACTGGTTAACACCCTGACTGTAGCAGGTTACGGTCTTGTCGGTGGTTTCGAACAGCCGGAAGAATTCATTGAATTCTGCCGACGAGAGCCCGGTGCGTTCGGTCAGCGTTTCGTGGTCCAGTGCGGTAGCCGTTTCCACAGCGACCGCAAAGCCGGATGTATATGCATCGACATAGCCCATGTTGAGCGCGGGGCTTTTCACGAGATGCGCGAGCAGCCCCATGAACAGGGCGACATCGCCATCGGGACGGATCGCCAGATGCAGATTGGCAATATCGCAGGTCATCGTCCGGCGCGGATCGATGACGACGACTTTCATCTGTGGGCGCGCCGCTTTCGCTGCGGCAAGCCGCTGGTAAATGACGGGATGGCACCAGGCGAGATTGGAGCCGGTCAGGACCACCAGATCCGCCAGTTCGATATCCTCATAGGTGCCGGGCACGGTATCGGACCCGAAGGCGCGACGATGCCCCGCCACGGATGAAGACATGCAAAGCCGCGAGTTGGTGTCGATATTCGCCGAGCCGATGAAGCCCTTCATCAGCTTGTTCGCGACGTAATAGTCTTCGGTCAAAAGTTGACCTGAAACATAAAAGGCCACGGAATCCGGCCCATGTTCGGCGATTGCTTCCGAAAATTTTTGGGCGACGAGATCGAGCGCCTGATCCCAGTCCGCACGTGGCCCGTCAATCTCAGGAAAAAGCAGACGCCCATCAAGGTCGATCGTTTCCGCCAGAGCTGAACCTTTCGAACACAACCGCCCGAAATTGGCCGGGTGATCCGGGTCGCCGCGAACTGAAACGGAGCCGACTTCATCGACCCTGGCGATGACGCCGCAACCGACGCCGCAATAAGGGCAGGTGGTCTTTGTTTCAGTGGTCGTTGCCATGATCGTCGCCTTACCGGGCTGCATATCGAGCCCGCACAATTGGAGCGCGCTTTACCAGCTGTTGTAGGAAAGGAATTTGCCGCTCATGCGGATTTCAATGCGCTCGCCCTTCGGGTTGGGCACCTTGTCCACGCTCATCTCGAAATCGATAGCGCTCATGATGCCGTTGCCGCTCTTTTCCTGAATGAGTTCCTTCAGCGTTGGACCGTAGACCCCAACGATCTCGTAAAGCCGATAGATGCAGGGATCGGTCGGAACCGCGCGGTCCCATTCCTTGGTCGGATATTCCGCCAAAACCACGGCGGCCTCCTGCGGCAGGCCAAGATTGACCACCAGCTTGTCCGCCTTGTCGCGCGGCAGCGCATTCATGCCAAGACAGGCCGAAGTGACAAACACCTCGCTCATGCCGATGTCTTCGGCAATCGATGCCCATGTCAGACCGGCCAGCCGTTTCTTTTCATAGATCATGTCGATCACATCGCTTTTGCTAAGCATGTCGTCTCCTCTTATGTTCGATTGTCAGCGCCGGTTTGTTCAGAAACCAAGCGCGAGATAAATGGTGTTGCCTTCCTGCTTGACGGGGAACGTCTGCGTCGCACCTTCATCCGCGCCTTCAGCCTTGCCGGTCGCCAGATTGATGACCCAGTTATGCAGCGGGCAGGTCACACAACCGTCATGGACAATGCCCTGACTGAGCGGCCCGTTCTTGTGCGGGCAACGATCTTCAATGGCGAACAGACGGTCGTCGAACGTGCGAAAGACGGCAATCGTCGTCGGTCCGTTTTTCACGCAACGCGATCCTTGACGGGGAATGTCGTCCAGCGTGCCGATGGCAATCCAGTTTCTGATTATCTCGTTCATTCCGCAGCCTCCGCATTCAAAACAGCAATGGGTTTGAATTCGTGTTTGTCCTTGCCGGAAACACGTTCGGACCACGGATCGACCTGTGCGAACTTCTGCGAAAAGACGAAGCGGTCATAATAGGTCTGGCGCTTGTCAGTATCCTCCATGATCTGGCGGCGGATTTCATCGAGACCGATGCGCTTGGCCCATTTATAGATGCGCTCCAGATAACGGGCCTGCTCGCGATACATCTGCGTCAGCGCCACGATATGCTCCAGAGCTTCGTCTTCCGTCTTTACCAGCCCCAGAACCTCCGTGCCCTTGATGTCGAGACCGGCTGCTCCGGCGAAGTGAATCTCGAAACCGGAATCCACGCAAATAACGCCGATATCCTTGCAGGTCGCTTCCGCGCAGTTGCGCGGACAACCGGAAACAGCCAATTTCAGCTTGGCGGGGGTCCACGAACCCCACATGAATTTCTCGATGCGGATACCAAGACCGGTGGAATCCTGTGTGCCAAACCGGCACCAGTCAGAGCCAACACAGGTTTTCACCGTGCGCAACCCCTTGGCGTAGGCCTGACCGGAGATGAAACCCGCCTTGCCGAGATCAGACCACACCGCTGGCAATTGTTCCTTTTCAATCCCCAGCAAGTCGATGCGCTGGCCGCCCGTGACCTTGACCATTGGAATGGCGAACTTGTCCACCACATCGGCAATGGCACGCAGTTCGCTGGAATTTGTCACGCCGCCCCACATGCGAGGAACAACGGAATAGGTGCCGTTCTTCTGGATATTGGCGTGGACGCGCTCATTGATGAAACGCGACTGGTAGTCGTCGGCATATTCGTCCGGCCAGTCGCAGACGAGGTAATAATTGAGCGCCGGGCGGCATTTGGCGCAGCCGCAGGATGTCTTCCATTCCAGTTCCTGCAGGACGGCGGGAATGGTCTTCAGCTTCTTGGCCTTGATGAGCCTGCGCACATCGTCATGCCCAAGATCAGTGCAGCCACACATGGGCTGCACGGCCCTGGGATTGTAGCTGTCCCCGAGCGTCAACGCCATGAGCTGCTCGACCAGTCCCGTGCATGAGCCGCAGGACGCGGACGCCTTGGTATGCGCCCGCACGTCGTCGAGCGAGGTCAGGTCTTTGCCGGTTATCGTCGAGACAATTTTACTCTTGCAAACGCCGTTGCAGCCGCAGATTTCCGCATCATCCGGCAAGGCTGCAACGGCCGCCATAGGGTCCAGGGGGGTCCCTCCCTGATAGGCCTGACCAAAGATCAGCGTATCGCGCATCGCCGAAATATCGGTCGCCTTTTTCTTCAGATCATTGAACCAGGCGCCATCCCCCGTTTCGCCATAGAGAACCGTACCGATGATCCGGTTTTCCTTGATCACAAGCCGCTTGTAGATACCCGCTGTTGCATCGCGCAGCACGATCTCCTCCCGGTCCGCGCCATCCGCAAAATCGCCGAGCGAGAACAGATCAATACCCGTCACCTTGAGTTTGGTCGGCGTGTCGGAATGGGTGAAGGCTGGCGTAGTGTCGCCTGCCAGATGCGAAGCCGCCACACGTGCCATTTCGTAAAGCGGGGCGACCAGCCCATAGACCATGCCGCCCACTTCCGCGCATTCCCCGAGCGCCAGAATATTGGCATCCGACGTTCGCATGCCCGCATCGACGACAATGCCGCGATTGACCTCCAGTCCGGCCTCTCGGGCGAGCCCGACATTGGGGCGGATGCCGACGGCCATCACGACCAGCGTGGCCGGTATGGTGGTTCCATCATCCAGCTCAACGCCTTCGACCTTGCCGCTACCGACAATGGCTTTCGTGTTCGCCTTGCAGATAACCTTGATGCCGCGCTCCTCGACCGCCCGTTGCAGCAGATAGCCTGCGGCGGGATCGAGTTGGCGTTCCATCAATGTTGGCATGACATGCAGCACCGTCACGTCCATGCCGCGCTGAGCCAGACCTGCCGCCGCTTCCAGCCCGAGCAGGCCGCCGCCGATGACGATGGCCTTCTCGCGCGATTGTGCGGCAATCAGCATCGCATCGACGTCATCCAGATCGCGGTAGCTGATGACACCGGGCAGGTCCTTGCCCGGAACCGGAATGATGAACGGAACCGAGCCAGTGGCAATGACCAGCTTGTCATAGCTTTCCGTAACACCATGATCCGATATCACAGTTTTGGCATCGCGGTCGATGGAGACGACCTTGTGGCCCTTATAGAGCGTGATGCCGTGCTTGATGTACCAGCCATCGCCATGGATGACGATTTGTTCATAGGTCTTCTCGCCGGAGAGAACCGGCGACAGCATGATGCGGTCGTAATTGACGCGCGGCTCGGCGTTGAAAATAGTGACTTCATACTGGCCCGGCGCGTGCTCAAACAAATGTTCCAGCATGCGGCCGGGCGCCATTCCGTTGCCGATGATAACGAGTTTCTGTCTGGTTTGGTCGGGCATTGAATTTACTCCGCAGCTTCCACGAAGCGGTGACGCTCGTAAAGGAACTTCAGAACAGCCTCGCGGCATTTCAGATAGGTGCGGTCGGAGGCCAGCTCGATGCGGTTGCGCGGGCGGGGGATGGCGACATCCAGAACCTCGCCAATTTTCGCCGCCGGGCCGTTGGTCATCATTACGATGCGGTCGGAGAGCAGCACCGCCTCATCCACATCATGAGTGATCATCACCATGGTGTTGCCGAGCCGGGCATGGATTTCCATCACCGCATCCTGAAGATGGGCACGGGTCAGCGCGTCGAGCGCGCCGAATGGTTCGTCGAGCAGCAGAATTTTCGGTTCCATGGCCAAGGCGCGAGCGATGCCGACGCGCTGCTTCATGCCACCCGAAATTTCCGACGGGCGCTTGTCCTTGGCATGCGCCATCTGGACAAGATCGAGATTTGCCATCACCCAGTCATGCCGTTCGGCTTTGGTCTTTCTGGAGCGGAAAACCTTCGTCACGGCAAGGTTGACGTTTTCATAAACCGACAACCATGGCAGCAGTGAATGGTTCTGAAAAACCACCGCCCGTTCCGGTCCCGGCTCGTTGACTTCCTTGTTTTCAAGCAACACGGCGCCGGACGAAACCGGCGTCAGCCCGGCAATCAGGTTCAAAAGCGTGGATTTTCCGCAACCGGAGTGACCGATGATGGAAACGAACTCGCCCTTGGAGATTGAAAGATTGATGTCTTTCAGGACTTCCGAGCGGTCAAAATGCTTGTCGATATGGTCAAGCTTGAGATAGGCGCTCATATCTCTTCTCCTCAGCTTGCAGAAGTGCTGCGGGTGATGAGCCGCCCGAGGGCCGCAACCAGCTTGTCGAGCGCGAAACCGACAAGGCCGATATAGGCGAGAGCGACGATGATGTCGGACAGGCGTGACGAGTTCCACGCGTCCCAGATGAAGAAACCGATGCCGACACCGCCGGTCAGCATTTCGGCAGCCACAATGGCGAGCCATGAGAGGCCGACACCGATCCGCAGACCCGTGAAGATGTAGGGCGCCGCCGATGGCAACATGATCTTGAAGAAGAACTCGAACTGGTTGAGCCGCAGCACCTTGGCGACGTTGCGATAATCCTGCGGAATATTGCGCACGCCAACTGCCGTGTTGATGATGATCGGCCAGATCGATGTGATGAAGATGACGAAAATCGCCGATGGGTTGGCGTTCTGGAAGGCGGCAAGCGACAATGGCAGCCAGGCCAGCGGCGGCACCGTGCGCAACACCTGAAAGATCGGATCGAGGCCCCGCATGGCCCAGACGGACTGACCGATGACTGCGCCGATCACGATACCTGCTATGGCCGCAAGACCGAAGCCATAGGCAACGCGTTCCAGCGAAACGAGTACGCGCCAGCCAAGCCCGATATCCTGCGAACCGTAATTGAAGAAGGGATAGGCGATCAGGTCGTAACTGTCCTCCCAAACCTTGGATGGCGCGGGCAGGGAAGCGTCGGGGGCCGCGCACAATATCTGCCAGACGCCGAGCAGCACGGCGAGCACCACCAGCGGTGGCAGAATGTTTCGCGCCGCGCCGCGTACGAGCGCGCCGATATCGAAAACGTGTTTGGGCTGTTTGGCCAGCCGGACGATATTCCCGGTGGCCTTTGTCGTCTTGGGCGTCAGCGGCGTAACGATGGTTTGATCTTTCAGCACGGCGGACATGCAACGCTCCTGTTCGAAGGTGGGAGAGGCGCGCTGTCGCGCGCCCGATTTGCTCAGGACGCAACCTTGATCGCGAGACTGTCGAGATAGGCGGAAGGGTTTTCAGGATCGAAGACCTTGCCGTCGAAGAATGTTTCCTTGCCGCGCGAGGTCGAAGCCGGAATATCGGCTACCGCAACGCCTAAATCCTTGGCGGCTTCGCGCCAGATATCTTCACGGTTCACCTGATCGACCAGCGCCTTGATATCGGTGTCCGGCGCGAACTTGCCCCAGCGAATATTCTCGGCAATGAACCAAGTGTCATGGCTCTTGAACGGATATGACGCCCCATTCGCCCAAAATTTCATTTGCAAATCCGTGCCTTGCGCAACACGACCGTTGCCGTAATTAATATCGCCCTTGAGGCGGCCCAGCACGTCTTTCGGTGGTACGTTGAACCACTGGCGCTTGCCGAGTATCTCAGCCATTTCGGCCTTGTTATCCATGCTTTCGCACCACTGCTGCGCTTCTATCACAGCCATGAGCAGTGCCGTGGCGGCATTCGGATTTTTCTCAATCCAGTCCGCGCGCATGCCAAGCGCTTTTTCCGGGTGATGCTTCCAGATTTCGCCCGTCGTCGCGGCTGTGAAGCCGATGCCCTGATTGACGAGTTGTTCGTTCCACGGCTCGCCAACGCAGAACAGGTCCATATTGCCGACCTTCATATTGGCGACCATTTGCGGTGGCGGCACCACGATGGTGGAAACGTCCTTGTCGGGATCGATACCGCCAGCAGCGAGCCAATAGCGAATCCACAGATCATGCGTGCCGCCGGGGAAGGTCATTGCGGCCTTCACCTCCTTGCCCTCAGCTTTCTTCTTTTCGAAGGCGGCCTTCAGCTTTGATGAATCGAGCTGAACACCGGTGTCGGCATATTCCTTCGCAACCGAAATGGCCTGACTGTCGTAGTTCAGCCGCGCCAGCAGGGCCATCGGCACCGGCTGGTTGTTTTGCGTTACCTTACCAGCATGGATCAGATAGGGGAGCGGGGAGAGAATGTGTGCGCCATCAATGCCGTTCGATGCTCCGCCCAGCACAAGATTGTCGCGCGTGGCGCCCCATGACGCCTGCTTGGCAACCTCGACGTCCGGCAGGCCGTGCTTGTTGAACAGACCTTTTTCCTTGGCCACAATCAGCGGGGCTGCATCGGTCAGCGCGATGAAACCAAGCTTCGCGCCGCTGACTTCCGGCCCGCTGGCAGCCGCGAAAGCGCCGCCGGGAAAGGCCGAACGGATGGCGGTGAAGAGTGCCGCTGTGGCGCTGGCTTTCAAAATGTTGCGCCGGGTGATCCCGGTCGTGGTTTCTGCCTTCTCATGCATTGTCATCAGCTGGCTTCCCCTATGCTGGCCTTGGTGACTGTTCGTTCCGCCGTCTCAAATCTGGGCACAAAAAAACGTCGCCTGGAGATCGCATCCCCGAACCTTGCGTTCGTGGTGCAATTCCTTGCGACGTCGGTGTCGTGACAGGAGCGGTATGTGGCTCGCTTGTTGCTCCGGTCGCCGTTGACCGGTGCATAAATCTAACAAGCAAGGAACGTGCCAGACTTTTAAAATATTTGCAAGTAATTGAAAATACGAAGTTTAAAGGGATGCGAAAATAGACAGCCGTGGCTAGGCGTCAATATAGATATGACTTTAATTTAGGCGATCACGACAAGATATGCGGCCCGGCGTGCAATCAATTTGGGCATCGCGGGTTAATCTTCTGCTGCGTGCGGATCGGCGAATGTCTCGCGCCGCACATCGAAATCGCGCACATACGCATCGATATCAGCCGGATCGAAAACCCTGCCGTCCATAAAACGATCATCCGCATGTGTCCCCTCTACCGTGCCCGGTATGAAGGGTGAATGGGCGATCCCGAGCGCTGCACAGTAAAGATCTGGCCGGTAGGACTGGGTCACTTTTTCCCGCACCTCTTGCGATGCCGCTACCTGTCCCCAGCGCACCATCTGGCTATAAATCCACATCGCATCGTTGGGGCGGGGGCAATTGGCAAAACCGGCATGGAAGTCGAAATAATGTTCGATGACACGCTGGTTCCCGCGCGCATCGAGATTGAATGTCCCGGCAAGTACGTTGCGGATGATATGCTGCGGCACGCCGAGATAGCGCTCGTCTGCCAGAGTCTCGGCCAACGCATCATGGTTTTCGATGCGGTCGCACCAGCGCGCAGCCTTATCAAGGGCGACGATCAAACGGGCAACGGTTTCGGGGTGGGTCTCAGCCCATTCCGGGCGCATGCCGATGACTTTTTCGGGCGCGCTTGGCCAGATATCCTGTTTGGCAGCGACAATGCGCCCGGCGCCCCGTTCTGAGGCCACCATGTTCCATGGCGCTCCAACGCAGAAGCCGTCGATAGCACCTGACGCCAGAGCGTCCGAGGTCAATGGCGGCGGCACGACAACCAGTTTTACATCGCGGTCAGGATCAATGCCTCCTGCCGCCAGCCAGTAGCGAAACTCGTAATTATGCGACGAGAAAGGATAGGTCATTGCCAGCGTCAGGAGTGGTTCGCCGCGTGATTTCATGTCGTGCACGACGGATGCGAGCGCCTGCGCATTTTCCAGCGCATCAGCGGCTTCCGGTAGATCGGCGATTGTGCGCATCCGTTCATAAAGGCGCACTGACAGGGTGATGGCGTTGCCACCGCGCCCCAGCGAGAACGGAGTTATCGTCGGCGATGGATTGGAGCCAAGCCCCAGCATGGATGCCACGGGCATGGGTGAAAGCATGTGTGCAATGTCGAATTGCCGGAAAGCGAGCCTGTCACGGACATTCGCCCATGAGACATCCTTGACGAGATCAAGGTTCAAGCCTTCCGCTCGAGCAAAACCAAACTCTGCCGCTGCAATTGGCACGGAAGCGTCCACCAGAGGAATAAACCCGGCGCGCAGCGTCCTGATTTCCTTGCCTGCTATGCCTGCTGGCGCGGCAAGCCCGCTTCCGGTCTTGGTCAATCTGGTCGGCATGTTCACTTGCATACTCCCGGAATATTTGCCCCGGTTCTGAAATCTAAAGCTATTTCATCAGCAGTCCGGCTGCGGTCACGATACTTTGCGCAATGTCGGACATTTTCTTCTTTTCATTCATCGCAGTCTGTCGCAGCAGGGCAAAAGCGTCTTCTTCGGACAGGCCGCGCATTTTCATGAGAATGCCTTTGGCGCGCTCCACCACCTTGCGCTCCTCCAGTGCCGACTTTGCATCCGCAAGCTCACGCTGTAAGCGACTGAACGCATTGAACCGGCTGACGGCCATATCGAGAATGGGCTTCACGCGTTCTTTCTTCAGCCCATCCACGATATAGGCGGAAACGCCCGCCTCCACCGCTGCCTCGATAGAGGCTGTGTCAGAACGGTCGACAAACATGGCGATCGGACGGCTTACGGTGCGGGTCAGCTGAAACAGATGCTCCATCATGTCGCGATTGGGGTTTTCTATGTCGATCACAATCACATCGGGATTTAGCGTTTCAATTATTCGCGCTATGCCGTGCATCTCGTTGATCACCACGACTTTCCCGTGGCCTGCCTCGCGCAATCCTTCCTCAATAATCGAGGAGCGAATGGCGTTCTCATCGATAATGAGAATGGTCAGGTCCGGCTGCTTCATGCTGCATTGATGCCGTAGCGGCGTTGCATTGGCAATAGCTATCGGTCTATTTATTAATCAATTTTCTAGTTGATTATTTTTTAATCTGAATTGATTGAATTGATTGCAGATTTGCTAAAAGTGCGGCGATCGTTCACAAGACGCGGATCAATGGCAGCTGGAGTTTCTGCAGGAATTTCTGGCCAAGGCTAACGGAAATTATCATGCACGAAATCATCTGCCCGCATTGCAACAAGGCATTCAAAATCGATGAAGCTGGATATGCAGATATTCTAAAGCAGGTTCGAGACAGTGATTTCGAGAAGCAATTGCGCGAGCGCCTGGAGTTAGCAGAGCAGGACAAGCGGAATGCTGTCGAGCTTGCACAGGCCAAGGTTGCCAATGAACTGCAGAAAGCCGCCGCAGCCAAGGATTCAGAAATCCAGGAACTGAAGACAAGGCTTGAATCCGGGGAAGTCGCGAAGAAGCTTGCCGTAGCCGAGGCTCTGGGGGCCATCGAGAAAGAACGTGATGCTCTTTTGCACGAGCTTGAAAGCGTCAGGCGTGACAACGAAGCCACGTCTAAACTGGCCGAGGCAAAGCTTCTTTCTGAACTGCAGAAAGCGGCTTCCACCAAGAATGAAGAGATTCAGGGCTTGAAGACCAGACTCGATGCCGGCGAGATTTCTCAAAAACTTGCCGTCACCGAAGCCGTCAGCGCGATTGAGAAAGAGCGCGATGAACTGAAGAACGGGCTTGCCCGGGTGGCACTTGAAAAGCAACTTGCCGAGACAGCGCTCAAAGACAAATACGAGACGCAGCTCAAGGATCGCGACGAGGCAATCGAGCGCCTGCGGGATATGAAAGCGAAACTATCGACAAAAATGATCGGCGAGACTCTGGAACAGCACTGTGCAACCGAGTTCGACCGTATTCGTGCGACTGCTTTCCCTCGCGCATATTTTGAGAAGGATAATGACGCGAGCAGCGGTAGCAAGGGCGACTTTATCTTCCGCGATATGGACGATGCGGGCACTGAAATCGTTTCGATCATGTTTGAGATGAAGAATGAGAACGACGAGACCGCGACCAAGAAAAAGAACGAAGATTTTCTCAAAGAGCTCGACAAGGACCGGTGCGCGAAAGGTTGCGAATATGCGGTTCTGGTCTCGCTGCTTGAGCCTGAAAGCGAACTCTACAACACGGGGATCATCGATGTATCCCATCGTTATCCGAAAATGTACGTCGTCCGGCCGCAGTTCTTCATTCCAATCATCACGCTGCTGCGCAATGCAGCGATGAACTCGCTCAGATACAAGTCCGAACTGGCATTGGTGAAGGCACAAAATGTCGACATCACAAATTTCGAAAGCCAGCTCGACGACTTCAAAGCTGCATTCGGGCGCAATTGGCGTTTGGCTTCTGACGGTTTTGAGGAAGCAGTCAAACGCATAGATGAAGCGATCAAGGATCTCGAGAAAACAAAAGAAGCGCTTCACAAGTCGGCCAATAATCTAAGACTGGCAAACGATAAGGCTGAGGACCTGACGGTCAAGCGGCTTACCCGCGGTAATCCGACAATGGCTGCCAAATTTGCCGAACTCCAGCAAGGATTGCCCGACGATGAATAGACATATCTGAAACCGCATAAACGCTCAGAGCGCATCGTGACAAATGATGAAGCTCCGGCATATAAGGGAGCGGGGGCTCTCGCGGAGCCAAATGGCGACCAGATCACAGAAAGAGCTTCGGCGATCCGGCGTGGCTTTGGGGGAAGGATAGCGCATGGTTTTCGGGGCAACACCGCTCGACGAGGCATTGAACGCTATTCTCGCACATCGGCTGGTTGTGGGTGGGAGGAGTTTCCCCAAAGGGCATGTTCTCAACGCGCATGATATCGAATTTCTCCGAAAGGAGGGACATGGCAGCGTGGTGTCGGCCCAACTGGAAGCAGGCGATGTTACGGAGAACGACGCTGCTGCCCAGATCGCATCTGCAATATCGGGAAAGGGCATTATTTGTTCTGCGGCCACGACCGGGCGGGTGAATTTTCTTGCAAGAGAAGCCGGTGTCTTCACCGTCAACCGGAAGCTTGTGGACGCGGTGAATTTTATCGATCCGTCGATAACACTGGCGACCTTGCGCGAGTTTGACCGCGTTCGTGCCGGGCAGGTGGTTGCGACAATTAAGATCATTCCCTATGCCGTCCCGGAGAGTTCCGTCGCAGCAGTGCTTGCGCTGTGTCGCGACAAGAATATGCTCGGCGTTGAACCCTTCAGCGGACGCACTGTCGGGCTTGTTCAGGGAACGGACACGGCTTTGAAAACAAGTGTTCTGGATAAAACCCGTCAAGTGCTTGAAGCGCGTTTGACGGTGAATCTTGGAGCCGTGGCGACAGAACTTCGGGTTGCCCATGCGGCGGAGCCGATGGCGTGCGCCATACAAGATGCAGCTGAGGTTTCCGACATTGTCGTTGTGTTCGGCGCATCGGCTGTTGCGGACAGGAACGATGTCCTCCCGACTGCCATTCGCGAGGCTGGGGGCACGGTTACTTATGTCGGGATGCCCGTGGATCCCGGCAATCTGCTGGTCCTTGGCGAAATCGACGGTAAGCCGGTGATCGGCGCTCCCGGCTGCGCCCGGAGCGTCAAGGAGAATGGGTTCGATTGGGTTCTCGACCGCTTGATGGCGGGGATGAGTGTCATGCCAAAGGACATTGCAGCGATGGGCGTCGGCGGTCTTTTGCTCGATAGCCCGGCGCGCATTGCGCCGCGCGATGGTAGAGCGAGCAGAAAACGCGATCTTGCGGTCATGATTGCTGTGCTGGCCGCCGGGCAATCCTCACGTATGGGCGGGGCGAACAAGCTTCTCGCCATTTTTGATGGCAAGCCGCTGGTGCGCCGGTCGGTTGAAAATGCGGTAGAAGCTGATCGTGGCCGGGTGATTGCCGTCACTGGTCATATGGCAGACGAAATTGCGGCTTCGCTTCGAGGGCTTGACGTCTCTATCGTTCACAATCCGGCTTATGCCCTTGGGCTTGCAAGTTCGATCAAAGCTGCGCTTGGGGCAGCACCGGCGGACTGCGACGGGCTGATGATCCATCTGGGAGACATGCCTGCGGTCAGCGCGCAGCACATTCGCATGATGATTGATCGTTTCCGCCAGCACGACGGAAACGCTGTCATTCGCGCCGTTACCGACGAGGGTGAGCGTGGCAACCCCGTTATTATCCCGCATCAGCTTTTCGAAGCCATTTCCGCCCTGTCGGGCGATGTGGGTGCAAGGCATATCATTGTGGCGAGCGAACTCCCTATCGTTGATGTACCCATTGGGTCTGCTGCTAGAATTGACGTGGATACGACAGAGGCTGTCGTGAATGCCGGTGGACGAATTGTCTGAACATAGTTTTGGTATTGCCAAGGACCCGTTGGCTGTCGCGCTCCATTGGCGCCAGAATGGCAAAGGGGTAGCGATCGCCACCGTCATTGAAACGTGGGGATCGGCGCCACGTCCCACAGGCAGTCATCTTGTTGTCGACGCATTGGGCAATTTTGAAGGCTCGGTTTCCGGGGGGTGTGTCGAAGGTGCAGTCATTGAAGAGGCTCTGGAAACGATAGTGTCCGGAAAGGCAAAGCTGCTGGAGTTTGGCGTTGCCGATGAAACAGCATGGCGCGTGGGGCTGTCTTGTGGGGGCAAGATCAGGGTCTATGTGGAGAAGCTCGATTGATGCAAAGCTCTCTTCTTGCGGAACTGAATGAGCTACGCGCCAGCCGTTTGCTCGTAGCGACATTGACCGATCTGGACCAGGGACGCACTGAGCTTGTGCGGGATTCTGAGAATGTTTCTAGTGCGTTTCAACTGCACGTTCGACAGGCGTTTCAAACCGGTAAGGCGCTCTCTTTTGTGGCCGACAATCGACGGTATTTCATCAATATATACCGACCGGCATTGCGGCTGAAACTGGTGGGGGCAGTTCACATCGCTCAGCATCTTGCACAGATGGCCACCATGACGGGTTTTGATGTGGAGGTCATCGACCCGCGGACCGCCTTTGCAATGCCGTTGCGGTTTCAGGAGGCCGCTCTTAAGGCAGTCTGGCCGGAGGAGGCGTTTCGCGACAGCCCGCTGGACCGGTATACTGCGGTTGCCACGCTTACACATGATCCCAAAATTGACGAACCGGCGCTATCACTGGCAATGCAGTCGGATTGCTTTTACATTGGCGCATTGGGCAGTCGTCGAACCCATGCCCAACGCATGGAAAACCTGAAGAAACTCGGGCACGATACCACTGATCTGGCGAGGATCTCATCGCCCATAGGGCTGGATATCAAAGCCGCGACACCTGCCGAAATCGCGGTCGCCATATTGGCCGAGATCATTCAGAAATCAAACGAGGCAAGCGACAGGTGAACATGACCGCAACAGCCCGTAGCATTCTGCCCGGAACCGCCGAAGGGCCAATCCTGGCGACAACCGAACCGCTCAGCTTTTGGGGTGGGATTGATCCTGCTTCTGGTAAAATCATCGACGTGCACCATCCCCTCCACGGGCAGAGTATCAGAGGCGCTGCGCTGATGATGCCATCAACGCGTGGTTCCTGTACGGGCTCGGGCGTGCTGCTTGATCTGGCATTGAATGGCATGGCACCGGCTGCGCTGATTTTCTCCCAGACTGAGGATGTGGTGACTCTGGGGGCACTAATCGCCGACAAGATGTTCGACCATCCTCTACCCGTTTTGCGCCTGCCACCGGAGGACTGGGAGCGCTTACGAAAGGAGCCGGAGGTCAAGATCACGCCGACCAAGTTAACCGCTCCCGGCTTTACCCTGCCGCTCGTGGGGTCAAAGGAAACGAGGCTCGAACTTTCGGCAGCTGATCAAGCCATGATGGCGGGCGCAGATGGAGATGCCACCAAGCTCGCCATGGAAATTATCTGCGCGATGGCAGAAAACCAAGGTGCAGAACGCCTGATCGATGTTGCGCAGGCGCATATCGACGGCTGCATCTATGCAAGCCCGGCCAACTTGATCTTCGCCGAGAAGATGGCGGATATGGGTGCGCGGGTTCGCGTACCGACGACAATGAATGCCATTTCCGTTGATCGCGAACATTGGCAGGCGCAAGGTGTGCCTGCATCCTTTGGGGGGCCCGCCGCACGGCTTGCCGATGCCTATGTGCGGATGGGGTGTCAGAACACATTTACCTGCTCGCCCTACCTTTTGGACACGGCGCCGAAAATGGGGGAAACGATTGCATGGGCCGAAAGCAATGCAGTCATCTATGCAAACACTGTGCTTGGGGCCCGCACGGCGAAGCATCCCGATTTTCTTGATCTCTGCATTGCCATGACGGGACGCGCGCCACTGTCGGGCGTTTATCTTGATCAACGTCGATTTGCGCAGCGTATCATTCACGTGGATATACCCGAAGGGTTCGACGACGCTTTCTGGCCCTTGATTGGTTATCTCGCGGGCAAGGTTTCGCCGGATCGGATTCCACTCCTGAAAGGGCTCAGGGAAGCCAAGCCGACACCGGAAAATTTAAAAGCCATGTGTGCGGCCTTCGGTACGACTTCCGCTGCACCCATGCTGCATGTCGAAGGCGTTACACCGGAAGCGCATTTTGTTTCGCCCTCAGCCGATACCGCCTCCATCACAAGTCACGACATGGCGGACGGATGGAAGTCTCTGAACGATGGTCCAGATGCAGTGGAACTGGTAGCCGTCGGCAGCCCGCACGCTTCGCTTGAGGAATGCCGCGCTTTTGCAGACGCTCTACGAGACGGTAAAGCGGTCACAACCACCATTATCACCGCGGGGCGTCAGGTTATAGCTGTGGCGCGCGAAGATGGAACATTGCAAAGGCTGGAAGCCGCGGGCGTTCAGGTGATCCCGGATCTCTGTTGGTGTTCCATTTCCGAACCGGTTTTCCCGGTCGCGGCCAAAGCGCTGATGACCAACTCCGGAAAATACGCACATTATGGGCCGGGTCTGTCTGGCCGTGCGGTGCGTTTTGGTAGTCTTGCGAGCTGCGCAGAGGCCGCAAAGACAGGTCACGTAGCACTTGGGTTACCAACTTGGCTTGAGGCATAAGGGTAGGGTGCATCCTTATGTTTTGGATTGTAGCAGCGGCTCATGACGATCAATGAGCGGCGAGGGCGATGCAAACTGCCAAAGCTTGTTGTAGTCCCCAATTTTGATGCTGGAAGACTGGGTTGTCACCCCATAGTCGGCAAGGCTGGCAAAGCTGCGTGACAAGTTTTCCGGTGTCATCCCGAGATAGGAAGCCAGAACTCGCTTTTCATATTGTAAGACCACAACATCATTGTTCTCGGCAGTGAGCGATTCCCTGATGATCCAATTGGCAAGGCGTTGCGCGCTGCTGCGCAGTTTGTGTGCCTTCAACTCCTTGACCAGCTTCCGGTAGGCTCTCGCCGTCTCAAACACGACGGCGCGCATAAACCCGTTATCTTCGTTCAATATACCGCGAACAAGACTGGATGGGACCATCAATATACGGGACGAGGTCAGAGTCTGGGCTGTCTGCAGGCAGATGTCGTCGTTCAAAACGGCGGCCAGTATGAAAACATCGGCCATGCGCAACACTTCAAGGACAGTTTCGCTCTCACCAGACTTTGCGGACATGACGACAAGTCCGTCCAGAACCACAAACAGGAAGTCAGCCGCTTCGTCCTCCTTGAGAAGAACTGTTCGTGCGGGGAAGGACTGAACGAAGCTCGGCCGAATAATTCGCTCGAAATTCACGTCCGCCATCTCTGCGAAGAGCGGAAGCTTTCTAAGTCTGTCGACATCGTCCTTATGCATAAAGCATACTCACTCGTTCAAGTTATCGGTATATCTGTTTGATAATTATCAATCATAAAAAGACAAAAAGTCAATCACTAGCCATAAATAATTCTTATGAAGACTTATTTCTTGTCATTGCGTTTTTTAATCTTGAAAAATCAAACAATTTTGATCTTAATCAATGTATTTATCAGACAGCAGGCGCATAAGTGCAAACGAAACCTGTAACGGTATTCAATTCGGAGTACGCCTATGCCAAACGTCGAGGGAGCTGCCCCCAAAGGGCAAACTACAGCTCTTGCTATGAGCACCATCGCGTTCACGACATGTTTTGCGGTTTGGACAATATTTGCAATCATTGGAATTCAGATACGTTCTGAACTCGGTTTGTCCGAAACACAGTTCGGTCTGCTTGTCGGTACACCAATACTCACCGGCTCTCTTATCCGCGTTATTCTGGGCATTTGGGCGGATCGCTATGGCGGTCGACTGATTTTCGCGCTGACCATGCTCATTTCGGCGCTTGCAACCTATCTCCTTACTTTCGCGACCAACTATCCGCAGATGCTGATCGCCGCGCTCGGTGTTGGCGTGGCGGGTGGCTCATTTTCGGTCGGTGTCGCCTATGTGTCGCGTTGGTATCCTCCTGATAAGCAGGGCGTTGCGCTCGGCATTTTCGGCGCCGGGAATGTCGGCTCCGCCGTTACGAAGTTTTTCGCACCCATCGTCATGGTTGCCTTCGGCTGGCATGCGGTTGCGGAAATCTGGGCGGCGGCTATGGTCGTCATGGCCTTGGTCTTCTATTTCACGACCAGCGATGATCCCGTTCTGGTCGAACGTCGCCGCACCGGTGAAAAGCCTGCCAGCACACTTATGGAGCTTGAGCCGCTCAAAAACATACAGGTCTGGCGTTTCTCGCTTTATTACTTCTTCGTCTTTGGCGCGTTCGTGGCGCTTGCCCTGTGGCTGCCGCAATATCTGATCCATGTTTATGGCGTCGATATCCGCGTGGCGGGCATGATCGCGGTCTTCTTCTCCGTTCCAGCCAGCCTTTTCCGAGCCTATGGCGGGCATCTGTCCGATGTCTATGGTGCGCGAAAAGTCATGTACTGGACGTTTCTTGTCTCACTCGTGGCAACGTTTGTCCTGTCTTACCCACCGACGGATTACGTTATTCAAAGCGATAAGGGGCCGCTCAGCTTCCATGCTGAAATGGGTATGGTCGGCTTTACGATCACCGTTTTTATCCTTGGCTTCTTCATGGCTTTGGGCAAAGCCGCTGTGTTCAAGCACATCCCGGTTTACTATCCGGGCAATGTCGGCTCTGTTGGTGGTCTGGTCGGCATGATCGGTGGGCTGGGTGGCTTTATCCTGCCCATTCTGTTCGGTGTGCTTCTGGACCTGACTGGCCTGTGGACGAGCTGCTTCATGCTGCTCTTCTTCATCGTCGCGGTTTCCCTTGTCTGGATGCATGTTTCGATCCGCCAGATGGAACACGCCGCACAAGGCACGACGACGGAAGAGCTTCCAGCCTTTGCCGAATTGCAGGGACTCAAGAAAGCCGAAATCAAACCAACCAGGAGCGACGCGGTTTTGACCGATTGGCGTCCCGACGATCCGGTCTTCTGGGAACAGAAAGGCAAGAAGATCGCCAAGCGCAATCTGTGGCTTTCCATTCCCGCACTGCTGTTGTCCTTCGCTATCTGGCAAGTCTGGTCTGTGGTGGTGGCAAAGCTGCCGCTGGTGGGCTACCAGTTCACGACCGACCAGTTGTTTTGGCTGGCGGCGCTCCCCGGCATTTCGGGTGCAACCTTCCGCATTTTCTATTCCTTCATGGTGCCGATCTTTGGTGGACGCCTCTGGACCACATTGACCACATGGTCGCTGGTTATCCCGGCAATCGGCATTGGTTATGCGGTGCAGAACCCGACCACACCGTACTTCGTGTTTCTGCTCCTGGCCCTGTTCTGTGGCTTCGGCGGCGGTAATTTTGCCTCCTCCATGTCGAATATCTCGTTCTTCTTCCCGAAGCATGAAAAGGGCAATGCAGCGGCGCTCAATGCGGGCCTCGGCAATCTCGGCGTTAGCGTGGTGCAGTTCGTGGTTCCGCTTGTCATCACCGCCGGTATCTTCGGCAAGCTCGGTGGCAACCCGGCCATGGTCGCCACCGAGGCGGGCAACGCGCCACTCTGGCTGCAAAATGCCGGGTTCATCTTTGTGCCATTCATCATCATCACGGCTTTCGCCAACTGGTTCGGCATGAACGATATCGCATCGGCCAAAGCATCCTTTGCCGATCAGGCTGTTATCTTCCGCCGCAAGCACAACTGGATTATGTGCTGGCTTTATACCGGTACATTTGGTTCGTTCATCGGCTATTCGGCTGGCTTCCCGCTTCTGACCAACATCCTGTTTCCAGAGGTCAATGCTCTGCACTATGCCTTCCTTGGACCGCTCGTTGGCGCGCTGTCGCGGTCGGGTTCAGGCTGGCTCGCCGATAAATACGGCGGCGGCCGCGTCACCATCTGGGCATTCGTGCTGATGATGATCGGTGTCGCGGGCGTGCTGTGGTTCGTCGGTGTCAAAGACCAGCCGAACGCTTTCTGGGGCTTCTTCGCTTCCTTCGTCCTGCTGTTCTTCGCCACGGGTATTGGCAACGCTTCCACCTTCCAGATGATCCCGGCGATCATGTCAAAGGAAATGGTCCGGCTCATGCCAAATGCCACGCCGGAAGAACGTCGCCATGAGGCCGAAAAGGAATCTGCGGCCATCACGGGCTTCACCTCCGCCATTGCAGCATTCGGCGCCTTCTTCATTCCAAAAGGCTACGGCACCTCGATCAGCATGACCGGCGGACCGGAAGCGGCACTGTGGGCGTTCCTGATTTTCTACGTGACCTGCCTCCTGATCACCTGGGGCGTCTACACCCGAAAAGGCGGACTGCTCTACGACGTTGAGCATGGCCGCAAGCCAGCGCCTGCCGTGGCCTAACGATATAATGTGAGGATAAAATCATGAGTCTGCTCCTCGATCGCCTGAATTTTCTTGCGCGCAAGAATGTCGGCACCTTTTCGGAAGGCCATGGGGTCACAACCAATGAAAACCGTGATTGGGAAGACGCCTATCGCAAGCGCTGGCAGCACGACAAGATCGTCCGCTCCACCCATGGTGTGAACTGCACCGGCTCCTGCTCGTGGAAAGTTTACGTCAAGGGCGGGATCATCACCTGGGAAACCCAGCAGACGGATTATCCGCGCACCCGCGCCGACCTTCCCAACCACGAGCCGCGCGGTTGTTCGCGCGGGGCGAGCTATAGCTGGTATGTCTATTCAGCCAACCGGGTGAAATACCCGTTGATCCGCTCGCGCCTCCTGAGATTGTGGCGCAAGGAACGTGCGGTAAAAACGCCGGTCGCGGCTTGGGCAGCGATCCAGCAGGACCCGGCAAAGCGGGCTGACTATATGAAAGTGCGTGGGCTTGGTGGTTTTGTCCGCGCCAGTTGGGCGGAAGTCAACGAGATCATCGCTGCGGCCAACGCCTATACGACCAAGACCTACGGGCCGGACCGCGTGATCGGCTTTTCTCCGATCCCGGCCATGTCGATGGTGTCCTATGCGGCGGGTTCGCGTTATCTGTCGCTGCTTGGCGGCGTCTGCATGTCGTTCTACGACTGGTATTGCGACCTGCCACCTGCTTCGCCGATGACATGGGGCGAGCAAACCGACGTGCCGGAATCTGCCGACTGGTATAATGCCGGGTTCCTCATGCTCTGGGGCTCCAATGTCCCGCAGACCCGCACGCCGGATGCTCATTTCTATACCGAGGTACGCTATAAGGGAACCAAGTCGGTGGTGGTTTCGCCGGACTATTCGGAGGCGGCCAAGTTTTCCGATTTGTGGCTGCACCCCAAGCAGGGGACGGACGCAGCGCTTGCCATGGCGCTCGGCCATGTCATCCTGCGCGAATATCATCTGGACCGTCAGGTTCCATATTTCGAGGATTATTGTCGTAAATATTCCGACTTCCCGATGCTGGTCATGCTCAGCCAGAAAGACGGGCGCTATGTGCCGGATCGTTTCCTGCGTGCTTCCGATTTCAAGGGTGATCTCGGCGAAGGCAACAATCCAGACTGGAAGACGGTTGCTTTCGACACCAAGTCTGGCGCCTATGTTGCGCCACAGGGTTCCATCGGTTTCCGTTGGGGCGACGATGGCCAGTGGAATCTCGAAGAAAAGGGCGGCAACGGCCAGGATGTGGAACTGGCCAAGAGCTTCATCGACAAGGACAAACACGATGCCGTCGCCGATGTGGCCTTCCCATATTTCGGCAATCGTGAGCACGATTACTTTGAAGGCAGCGACCATGACAGCGTGCTGGTCCGCAAGGTTCCGGCCCGCAAGCTCAAGCTCAAGGGCGGCGACGTCATGGTCGCGACCGTGTTCGACCTGTTTGCGGCCAATTACGGGCTTGATCGGGGCCTTGGCGACGAGAATTCGGCCAAGTCCTACGACGAAGGCCTGCCATACACTCCGGCCTGGGCCGAAAAAATCACCGGCGTCCCGCGCGATCAGATCATTGCGGTGGCGCGTGAATTCGCGACCAATGCCGAAAAGACCAATGGCCGCTCCATGGTCATTCTGGGGGCCGGTCTTAACCACTGGTACCACATGGACATGAACTATCGTGGCATCATCAACATGCTGGTGATGTGCGGTTGTATCGGCCAGTCCGGTGGCGGCTGGAGCCATTATGTGGGGCAGGAGAAGCTGCGCCCGCAAACGGGCTGGACAGCGCTCGCCTTTGCGCTCGACTGGAACCGTCCACCGCGCCATATGAACTCAACCTCGTTCTTTTATGCGCATACTGACCAGTGGCGTTATGAGACGGTGAAGGTGCAGGACATTCTGTCGCCGACAGCGCCTGATGGTGCATGGGACGGCACTTTACTTGATTACAACATCCGGGCCGAGCGCATGGGCTGGCTGCCGTCTGCGCCACAACTCCAGACCAATCCGTTGGACATAGCAAAGGAAGCGTCAAGTTCTGGCAAAGACCCGAAAGACTTCATCGCAAATGCGTTGAAGAACGGCACCGTCACCATGTCCTGCGAGGACCCCGACCACGAAGCCAACTGGCCGCGCAACATGTTTGTCTGGCGTTCGAACCTGCTTGGCTCGTCGGGCAAGGGACACGAATATTTCCTGAAGCATTTGCTCGGTACATCGAACGGTTTGCTTGGCAAGGATCTCGGTCAGGACGGAGCGCAGGAAAGCCGCGAGGCCGTGTGGCACGAGAATGCGCCGGAAGGAAAGCTAGACCTTCTGGTCACGCTCGATTTCCGCATGTCCACGACCTGCGTCTATTCCGATATCGTCCTGCCAACCGCAACCTGGTACGAAAAAAACGATCTCAATACCTCCGACATGCATCCCTTCATCCATCCGCTGTCGAGCGCAGCGGACCCTGCATGGGAAGCACGCAGCGACTGGGAAATCTTCAAAGACATTGCCAAAAAGTTTTCTGAAGTCGCCCCGGAAGTGTTGGGTGTCGAAAAGGACGTTGTTCTTGTTCCGACCCTGCATGACACGGCTGGCGAACTGGCGCAGCCCAAGGACGTCCTCGACTGGAAAAAGGGCGAGGTCGAGCCGATCCCCGGCAAGACGATGCCATCTGTTGTGGTTGTAGAGCGCGACTATCCCAATCTCTACAAGCGCTACACTTCTGTTGGCCCGCTTCTCGACAAGCTTGGCAATGGCGGCAAGGGTATCTCGTGGAATACTGAACATGAGGTGGATTTGCTCGCCAAGCTCAACGGAAAAGTTGAAGAGCCTGGCGCAAGCCAGGGACGTCCGCGTATTTATACCGACATCGATGCAACTGAAGTCATTCTGTCGCTCGCGCCGGAAACTAACGGCGAGGTTGCGGTCAAGGCGTGGAAAGCGCTTTCCAAGTTTACCGGACGCAACCACACCCATCTGGCGATCCCAAAGGAAGATGAAAAGATCCGCTACCGCGATATCGTTTCTCAGCCCCGCAAGATCATTTCATCCCCGACATGGTCCGGCATTGAATCAGAGAGCGTGTGTTACAATGCGGGCTATACCAATGTGCATGAACTGATCCCATGGCGCACGCTGACCGGTCGTCAGCAGCTCTACCAGGATCATTTGTGGATGCGCGCTTTCGGTGAAGGCTTCTGTGTCTATCGTCCGCCCATTGATACCAAGACGGTCAATCCTGCGATCCGCGAGAAGGCGGATGGCAAGCCGCATCTCGTGCTGAACTTCATCACGCCGCATCAGAAATGGGGCATTCACTCGACCTATACGGATAACCTCTTGATGCTCACACTCAATCGTGGCGGGCCGGTTGTCTGGATTTCGGAGCCGGATGCCGCACGGGCTGGTCTTGTCGATAATGACTGGGTGGAAGTTTACAATGCCAACGGCGCCATTGTGGCGCGCGCGGTTGTCTCCCAGCGCATGAAGGACGGAACCGTCTTCATGTATCATGCGCAGGAAAAGATCGTGAACACGCCCGGCTCGCCAATGACCGGCCAGCGCGGTGGCATTCACAACTCCGTCACACGCATCATCACCAAGCCGACGCATATGATCGGCGGGTACGCGCATCAGTCCTACGGTTTCAATTATTACGGCACGGTTGGGTCCAACCGTGACGAATTCGTTGTGGTGCGCAAGCTCGACCATGTGGACTGGATGGAAGGTCCATTGGAAGAAAGCAAACAGTCGTCGTTCGCTAAGGAGGCAGCAGAATGAAAATTCGCGCTCAAATCGGAATGGTGCTTAATCTCGACAAGTGCATCGGCTGCCACACCTGCTCGGTGACGTGCAAGAACGTCTGGACCAATCGCGAAGGCGTGGAATATGCCTGGTTCAACAATGTCGAAACCAAACCCGGCATTGGCTTCCCAAAGGAATGGGAAAACCAGAAGAAGTGGAACGGCGGCTGGGTCCGCAAGAAGAACGGTAAGATCGAGCCGAAGATGGGCGCGAAATGGCGCATCCTCGCCAAGATTTTCGCCAATCCGGACCTGCCTGAAATCGACGATTATTATGAACCGTTCGATTTCGATTACGGTCATCTCCAGACAGCGGGCGAAAGCAAGACCATGCCGACCGCCCGTCCGCGTTCGCTGATTTCTGGCGAGCGGATGGAGAAGATCGAATGGGGTCCGAACTGGGAAGAAATTCTCGGTGGCGAATTCGCCAAGCGTTCGAAGGATTACAATTTTGAGGGCGTGGAAAAGGAAATCTACGGCCAGTTCGAAAATACCTTCATGATGTATCTGCCGCGCTTGTGCGAGCATTGCCTCAACCCGACCTGTGTTGCGGCCTGTCCTTCAGGCGCAATCTACAAGCGCGAGGATGACGGCATCGTCCTGATCGACCAGGAAAAGTGCCGTGGCTGGCGCATGTGCGTTTCCGGCTGCCCCTATAAGAAAATCTATTACAACTGGAGTTCGGGCAAATCCGAGAAGTGCATCTTCTGCTATCCGCGTATTGAAGCCGGCCAGCCAACGGTATGCTCCGAAACCTGTGTCGGTCGCATTCGCTATCTCGGCGTGATGCTCTACGATGCCGACCGTATTTCGGAAGCCGCTTCCACCGCCAACGAGCAGGATCTCTATCAGGAACAGCTCAATATCTTCCTTGATCCGAACGATCCTGCCGTGATCGAACAGGCCCGCAAGGATGGCGTGCCGGAAGCCTGGCTGGAATCCGCCAAGCACTCGCCGGTCTACAAGATGGCGATGCAATGGAAAATTGCCTTCCCGCTGCATCCTGAATACCGCACCTTGCCGATGGTCTGGTATGTTCCGCCGCTCTCGCCGCTCCAGTCGGCTGCCGCTGCAGGCAAGCTCGGCATGGACGGCCCACTGCCGGATGTCCGCTCCATGCGCATTCCGGTCCGTTATCTCGCCAATCTTCTGACGGCGGGCAAAGAGGAGCCCGTTATTTCGGCGCTGGAACGCATGCTCGCCATGCGCGCCTATATGCGCGCCAGGACGGTCGATGGCGTTCTCGACGAGGCGATTGCGGATCGCGTTGGCATGAGTGGCGCGATGATCGAGGAAATGTATCACATCATGGCAATCGCCAACTACGAAGACCGTTTTGTCATTCCGACCACGCATCGCGAAGTTACCGAAGATGCCTATGACATGCGCGGCTCCTGCGGCTTCACCTTTGGCAATGGCTGCTCGGGCGGTTCATCGACGGAAGATCTGTTCGGCTCCAAGCGACCGAAACTGGTCCAGACGCCGACAGATATCTTCAGGGAGCAAGTGTAATGAACAAGACCCTGAAAATCATTTCGCTCCTGCTTTCCTATCCGACCGCCGAGCTTCAGCTGGGCGGGCAGGAGTTGAAAGATGCGCTGGCAGGAGAAAAGCTTTCTTCCGGTGTCCGGAAGCTTCTCGACAGTCTCACGGATTATGTTTGCGACTGCGATCTCTATGAGGCGCAGGAGCGTTATGTCCATCTGTTCGATCGGACGCGTTCGCTGTCGCTGCATCTTTTCGAGCATGTCCATGGCGAAAGCCGTGATCGCGGTCAGGCTATGGTTGATCTGATGAAAATGTATGACGACAACGGCCTTGTCGTCGATGCGAAGGAACTGCCGGACTATCTGCCGCTGTTCCTCGAATTTTTGTCGACGCGTTCACCGGAAGAAATTCACGATCTCCTCGCCCAGACCGGCCATATCACGGCGGCGCTCGGCGAACGTCTGCGTAAGCGTCAGTCGCCTTATGCCAATGCTTTTGCGGCGCTGCTTCACGTTGCCAATGCGAAACCGGACAAGAATCTTGTTGGCGAGTTGCTTCGACTGGAAGAGGACGACCCTAATGATCTCGCCGCACTCGACCGTATCTGGGAAGAGGAAGTGGTGACCTTCGGCGGCAATGCGGGTGAGAATTCCTGCGGACCGGACCGGCTGCGTATGCAGATGCGCGCCGCACAGCGCAAGCCCGGCGCCCCGTCCAACCCATCGCATCTTTAGGAGACGGAAAATGGCTTATATCCATACGTTTCTGTTCGGCATCTATCCCTATATCGCGCTCAGTGTACTCGCGCTCGGTTCGATCTTTCGTTACGACCGTGAGCCCTATACATGGCGTTCAGGGTCCAGCCAGCTTCTGCGGCGCAAGCAGCTGATGTGGGGTTCCGTGCTTTTTCACGTCGGCGTGCTATTCATCTTTGCCGGGCACTTTGTCGGTCTGCTGACGCCGATCTGGGTTTTTGACGCTCTGGGCGTCAGCCATGAGGCCAAGCAAATATTGGCTGTGGTTGCTGGTGGAATCGCGGGGGTGATGGCCATTATCGGCGCCTCGCTTCTGGCCCATCGCCGGGTTTTCGACCCGCGTGTTCGCGCGTCGTCGCGCCCGACCGACACGCTGATCATCATTCTGCTCTGGGTCCAGCTTCTGCTTGGCCTCAGCTCTATCCCCGTTTCGTTGCAGCACATCGATGGCCATGAAATGGTGAAGTTCATGAACTGGGCGCAAGGCATCTTTACTTTCAACCCGGAAGCTTCAAGCTACATCACCGATGCGTCCATCATCTTCAAGATGCACATTTTCCTCGGGCTCACAATCTTCCTGCTGTTCCCGTTCACGCGGCTTGTGCATATGTTGAGTGCGCCGGTCCGCTACATCTGGCGTCCGGGCTATCAGGTCGTGCGCGAGCGCAACCATACGGCTCAGTCCTCCCACATGCGCATTCCAGCGGAGTAAAGATCATGGTGACACTTTTTGATCGGAAACAACCGTCAGAACAACCGCGTGGCGCACATGCTCATCATGAGGGTTACACGAGCTATAAGGAGCCGGACACGCGCGTACCGCCAAAGCCGCGCCCGGTTTTCGATGCGGTGTCCGTCAATGGCGTGACGATTGATGAGACGAACATTCTGACGGAGGCGCAAAACCATCCATCGGAAAATCCGGGGAGGGCGCTGCTCGCGGCTGCGCGGGCGCTTGCGGTGCGCGAACTTCTTCTGCAACGCGCAAAAGAAATTGGCCTCGCGCCAGTGCACGAGAAAGATGCGGAAGGACGCAGCGAAACCGACGAAGATGCGCTTGTGCGGATGGTGATCGAGCAGGAGGTCGAAGTGCCTTCGGCCACGCGTGAGGAGGCGCTGCGGTTTTATGAGAACAATCGCCATCGCTTTACGAGCGAGCCCATTCTGGAAGCAAGTCACATATTGATTTCTGCTGATCCGGCTGATGAGAAACAACGGGACAGAGCGCGTTCCACAGCGACACAACTTGCCGCCTCGGCGATTGCCGAGCCGACAAGCTTTGCATCCTTGGCGCATGACTACTCTGCTTGTCCTTCCAGCGCGCAGGGCGGCAATCTCGGGCAGCTTACGCGCGGCAGCACCGTGCCGGAATTCGAACGGGCGCTGGAACGGCTGATGCCGGGTGAGATCACGGCGGCGCCAATCGAAAGCCGTTTTGGCTTTCATATCATTCGCCTCGAACGGCGCGTCGATGGCGAAGAGCTTCCCTTCGATTATGTTGCGGACAGAATTGCGGGCTGGCTGGAAGCATCCACATGGTCGAAAGCCGTCTCGCAATATATCGCAATCCTCGCTGCAGATGCCGACATAACCGGAATAGACCTGCTGGCGGATGACCGGGGAAGCGCATGAGTAAAAAGCCCAGCCTGGCAGCCATTCACTGCGTGAAAGATTTGCCGGTCGATCATTTTCTGGCGGATATCGTGACACGGGCACGGGAGGAAGGTCTGCGTGTCACCGGTTTCCTCCAGCATCGCGGTGCACAAACGGATGAATGTTGCCGAACAATCTCTATCGAACATATCGATAGTGGTGAGGTTCGGCTCATTTCGCAGCCGCTGGGCACGGGATCGTCAGGATGCCGTCTCGATCCTGCCGCACTGGCAGACATTGCAGCCGAATTGCTTGCCGAGCTTGATCGACCGACGGATTTGCTCATCCTTAATCGCTTCGGCAAGGGCGAATGCGAAGGCCATGGCTTGCGTGCGGTTATCGAAACTGCATTTGCGCGCGGCGTGCCGGTATTGACGGTCGTGCGCGATACTTATGCAAATGGATGGTGCGATTTCGCAGGGGAATTCGGTGTTCTCTTGACTGCCAACCAGCAAAGCATAGCCGGCTGGTTCAACGCGCATATTTCACGCCGCACCCAAGTCCTTCAGGACGCATTCTCTCAATAATCCTCGCCACACCACGCCACGTTTGGTCGCACCCAAAAACAAGTATTTTATTTGCATGTTTTCGCGCGCCCATATAGATGCATATCAGATACATAATTTAACATCGTGAGACTCATTCCGGCGGTGCAGCCGTCGAAATGCGCATAGGCCTGATAGCGAACAGGTCGCCTGGCATGCATTTGATATGGAGACGCATATGTCGCAGACACTGAAGGAAAACACGGTTGCCATCGTCAAGGCGACCGTTCCCGCGCTCAATGCTCATGGGCTTGATATTGTTCATGAAATGTATTCGCGCATGTTCCAGAATCCTGAAATCAGGGATCTGTTCAACCAGTCTCATCACGGAGAAGCTTCATCGCAGCCGCGAGCGCTGGCAGGTGCGATTCTCGCCTATGCCAGCAATATCGAGAATCTGGCCGCGCTGGCCCCGGCGGTGGAGCGAATTGCGCAAAAACATGTGGGCCTTCAAATTCTCCCGGAACATTATCCCCATGTGGCTGAAGCTTTGCTGGGAGCGATCAAAGCCGTGCTGGGTGATGCTGCAACAGATGAAATTCTGGAAGCCTGGGGCGACGCCTACTGGTTTCTGGCCAACATTCTGATGGCGCGGGAAAATCGCATTTATGACGAGCAGAAAGTTGCTGATGGCGGCTGGAACGGCTGGCGTGATTTTCGCATTGACGAGATCGTCCGTGAAAGCAGCACGATATCGTCGTTCGTTCTCCGCCCCGTGGATGGCGGGCGGGTCATGGAGCACAAGCCCGGCCAGTATCTGACCTTCTGGTTTGAAATCGCCAATCACGCGCCAATCAAGCGCAACTACTCCATTTCAAGCGCCGCGAATGGCAAAACCTACCGGATTTCGGTCAAGAAGGAGCCTGGTGGCGTGGCGTCGAACTGGCTGCATGATCAGGCAGCCATCGGCAGCGTCATCAAGGTTGCAGCGCCAGCAGGTGAATTTTTTCTGGCCGATAGCCCGACGCGTCCGGTTGTGTTGTTGTCTGGTGGCGTTGGGCTTACGCCGATGGTTGCGATGCTCGAAACCATCGCCGACCAACACCCTAAACTTCCAACGCAGTATATTCACGGCACACATAACCGCGAGACCCATGCGATGCGCGATCATGTGCAGGCACTTGCCGCCAAGGGTGACGCGATCCGTGTGAGCGATTTTCACCAGACACCACTGGACGGTGAGAAAACGGGTGTGCATTACGACCATGCGGGGCTGATTACGGATGAGTGGCTGGTTGCCAACACGCCGCTACAGGATGCAGACTACTATATCTGCGGACCGCGCCTTTTCCTGCGTGCCGCCGTATCAGCGCTATCGCTGGCGGGTGTGCCGTCTGACCGTATCCATTACGAGTTTTTCGGTCCTGCGGACGAACTTCTGGCCGCTTGAGGCCTTCAAATCTGTATATGCAAAAACAGGGAACGGGTGAAAATCCGTTCCTTTGCTTAATCCATCAGGTCAAAACTGAGCGGTGGCTTGCGCTCGGTCAGTCGGCGCATGACGGTTTTGTCTGTCAGCAGATCTTCAACCGTATAACTATCGAACACACGAAGCATCGCTTCAACGCCCTGCGCCAGCACACCGGTTAGACCGCAAGCGGGCGAAAGTGCGCATCCTGGACAGTCCGCCAGTTGATGAAGACCTTCTTCCGTATGCCGGACGACAGCGCCCACCGAAATGGTATGCGCAGGGCGAGCCAGACGCAGGCCTCCGCTCCGCCCGCGAACCGTTTCAATGAAACCGCCGCTCACGAGGCCATTGACGACTTTCATCAGATGGTTGTGGGAAATCGAATATGCGTTGGCAATTTCGCCGATCGAACACAGACGGTCCTCGTGAATTGCCAGATGGATCAAGACGCGAAGCGAAAAGTCCGTATAAAGCGTCAAGCGCATATGATTTTCTCACTACCTTTCGTTTTCAGCGAGACATTATAGGGAAGATGAACTGATCTGTATCATTGCAGATTTTTGCAAGTCCAGTTCCGACCGGCCCGGACATATTTCCCGTCTTTGCAGGCTTCCTAGCAGTTTATACCGTGCATGTTAAGCTGCGGCCGATAATGACTGTCGCGCGAACTTCAGGAAGCGATGCCAGACTTCAGCAGTGCTGAGAAACGCGGGTCGAAATGCCTGCTGATCTGCTCAAGGGCTGCCCCGCGCGCCACGGCCCATATATCGGTCAACCCGACCAGCAGACGCGGCAATGTCCGCACCGGGTAATCTACGCTGGAGGAAATGAGCGGCTCGATCCGGTCCACGAGCCGGTTGGCCAGAAGTTTCGGCGCGCCGCCACACAGAATAACTGTTTGCGGGTCGAAGATCGCTTCTATCGTATGGATGGCGGATCTCAGTTCCATCGCCGCCCGCTCCAGCCATGTTTCCAGTTGCGGATCGTTCTGCGCCAACAGGGCTTCCAATTCCGCAGAAAGATCGGGCTGTGCTTCGTCGATTTTCAAATGTTTGTAGAGCGACCAGAGAGAAGCATGGTGTTCCAGTGGCGTTTGCGCGCCACGATTGGTCATAAGCATGGTGCCGATTTCACCGGCATTGCCCTTGCTGCCCGTATAGATTTCTCCGTTCAGTATCAGCCCGGCGCCGACACCGTAGCCCATATAGATACAGACGACATTATCGAGGCCGTCTGCGAGACCAACCATTTTTTCTGCCCGCGCGCAGGCCGTAGCATCGTTCTGCAATGTTACAGTCAGGCCGGTGCTTTGGGTCAACCTGTCGATCAGCGGGAAAGATTGCCATGCACTCATCACCCATCGGTCATGCTCGGGAACCTTTGTCCCGAAAGGTCCGGGCATGGCGACACCAAGCCCTGACATTCGATAGTGTCCATCGGGGAATTCCCGTGCGAGCGTCGCTTGCGCTTTGGCAATTTCTTCCAGAATGATGGCGCAGCCTTCTTCCGGATTATCGGGTGGCAGTCTGGCCTCTCGCCGCACGACTTCATCGCCGGTCAGATTGACGATGACGATCCGGGTCAGATGCCGGTCGATCTGAACGCCGAGCGCAAAAGCGCCCTCGGGCACCAGCCGGTAGGGCGTTGCCGGTTGTCCGCGACCACGCCTGACGGCATTTTCCGAACTCACCAATCCGTCGCTTTCCAGACCTTCAATCAGGTTGGAGATCGTCTGTTTGGTGAGATTTGTCGCACGGGCGAGTTCGGCGCGGGAGAGCGATCTGTTTTGGCGCAGGGCGTCGATGATCACCCTGCGATTATGGGCGCTTGTACCCTCATGATTGGTGCCACTCGTGGCCCGAATGTCGCTCTTTCTTGGCATCCTCAATCCCTCTTGACACCAGTAGATATTTATAACACGTTTAAGTCAATGGATTTGACTTAATAAAGAACATGAACATTTAATAATGGTGGAACAACAGCTCTGATCTCACGGCGATAAGGCAATGTGCACGGCACTAGCACAAGCCGGAGGCAGGTTAACGGGAGGTACCAATGCTTAAATCAATTCGCACCGTCTTGCTGGGTACGCTGGCCGTATCCGCTTTCTCGGTTCCGCACGCATTTGCTGAAACGACCCTGAATGCCCTGTTCATGGCGCAGGCCGCTTATAGCGAAGCGGATGTACGCGCGATGACGGAGGCCTTTCAGACAGCCAATCCGGATGTGAAGGTCAATCTGGAATTCGTGCCCTATGAAGGGTTGCATGACAAGACGGTTCTGGCTCAGGGTTCGGGGCAGGGCTATGACGTTGTGCTGTTCGACGTGATCTGGCCAGCCGAATATGCAAGCAACAATGTGCTTGTCGATGTCTCGTCGCGCATTACGGACGAGATGAAGAAGGGCGTTCTGCCAGGCGCCTGGACGACGGTTCAGTATCAGGACAAATATTACGGCATGCCGTGGATTCTGGATACCAAGTACCTGTTCTACAACAAGGAAATCCTTGAGAAAGCAGGTATAAAGAACCCGCCTAAGACTTGGGCGGAACTCAACGATCAGGCAAAGATCATCAAGGACAAGGGATTGCTTGCATCGCCGATTGCGTGGAGTTGGGCGCAGGCGGAGGCCGCGATTTGCGACTACACCACGCTGGTGAGTGCTTATGGCGGCGATTTCCTGAAAGACGGAAAGCCCGCCTTCGACAAGGATGGCGGACTGGATGCCCTCAGATATATGGTGGACAGCTATAAGTCCGGCCTCAGCAATCCCAACTCGAAAGAGTTTCTGGAGGAGGACGTACGCAAGGTCTTCCAGAATGGTGACGCCGCTTTCGCGCTGAACTGGACCTATATGTATAGTAAGGTCAATGACCCTGCCGAAAGCAAAGTGGTTGGCAAGGTGGGCGTGGTGCCTGCGCCGGGCGTCGAAGGCAAGAGCGAGGTTTCGGCTGTCAATGGTTCCATGGGGCTTGGCATCACCACCACCAGCAAACATCCTGATGATGCGTGGAAATATATCGTCTTTATGACCTCGCAAAAGGTCCAGAACGATTATGCAAAACTGTCTCTGCCGATCTGGGCGTCGTCCTATGACGATCCGGCTGTATCGAAGGGACAGGAAGAGTTGATTGCGGCAGCGAAGCTCGGCCTGGCTGCGATGTATCCGCGCCCGACGACACCGAAATATCAGGAAATGTCCACGGCCTTGCAGCAGTCCATTCAGGAAGCTTTGCTTGGACAGTCTTCGCCGGAAGACGCCCTCAAATCCGCAGCTGAAAACAGCGGACTCTAAGACCCTGATGGGAGTGGTTGCATCTGCATCCACTCCCTTCTTCCATTTAGACTGAGGTGCAAACAATGTCCGGCAACTGGATGACTATGCGAGCGTGGTTGCTGATGCTTCCGTTACTCGCCGTCATGGTTTGCGTGATCGGCTGGCCAATGTTTGAAACGGTGCGGCTTTCGTTCACCGATGCAAAGCTTGTCGGCACTGGCGGCGATTTTGTTGGCTTTGCCAATTACATCAAGATGCTAACCAGCTCAAATTTCCAGCGTGCCTTCTGGACCACAACCTGGTTTTCTCTCATCTCGGTGTCAGCCGAAATGGTCCTTGGCGTTTTGGCGGCACTGTTGCTGAACCAGCAGTTTTATGGCCGCACTGTTCTGCGCGCCTTGCTTATTCTGCCATGGGCGTTGCCAACGGTGGTCAACGCAACACTATGGCGTCTCATCTACAATCCCGAATATGGTGCGCTCAATTCGCTGTTGACCCAGCTTGGCATCATTTCAGACTACCAGTCATGGCTCGGCGAACCGTCAGCAGCAATGACGGCGCTGATTGTTGCCGATTGCTGGAAGAACTTCCCGCTTGTCGCACTCATCGCGTTGGCGGCCCTTCAAGCCGTCCCAAGAGACATAACAGCTGCATCGCTCGTCGATGGCGCGGGTCCATTCAACCGATTCCGGTTTGTGATTCTGCCCTATCTTGCGGGACCATTGATGGTCGCGCTTGTGCTCCGCACCATTGAGGCATTCAAGGTCTTTGACATTATCTGGATCATGACCCGCGGTGGCCCCGCTAATTCCACACGTACGCTTTCTATCCTCGTTTATCAGGAAGCATTTTCCTTCCAGCGCGCGGGATCTGGTGCATCGCTGGCGCTCATTGTGACCCTAATCGTTACGGTGCTGGCGTTGGGCTATGGTTTTCTGGTGCGCAAAACGGCTGGAGCGGCAACATAATGGAACGTCGAAGCCCCATCGCAACTTTCTTCGTTTATCTCGCTGCGCTGTCGCTAGCAGTCATTATCCTCGCGCCCTTGTTCTGGCTGTTTGTCATGAGCATATCGCCGATGGCCGACCTGTCTGTTCGCCCATTGAAATGGTGGCCGACCACAGCGGATTTTTCTCGCTATCAGACTCTGCTGTCCACGGTCCCCAATAGCGCTGGCGCTGCCTTTGTGGCATCGATGTATAACAGTCTGAGAGTGGCGGGCATGGCCACATTAGTGGCGATCCTTGTTGCGATCCCTGCCGGTTGGGCGGTATCGCGGACCTCGCGCATCGGTTGGTCGCTCACTTTGGTCATTGGCACATACATGCTGCCTCCGGTGGCTTTGGCCGTGCCGCTTTACATTCTCCTTGCAAAACTAGGGCTGCTGAATTCGGTATTCGGTCTCGCGCTTGTCTACCTCACCATTCTGGCACCATTCACCACATGGCTGATGAAGTCTGGCTTCGATGGTATCCCGCAGGAGATTGAGCAGGCCGCGATGATTGACGGTGCAAGCCTGTTCCAGACATTGCGTATCATCACGCTGCCGCTTGCATTGCCGATTGTTGCGACATCGGCGCTGTTCGCATTTCTGCTGGGATGGGACGAATTTTTCTATGCGCTTTTGTTCACATCGGATCAGAGAGCGCGGACGCTGACAGTCGCTATCGCCGATCTCGCTGGCGGGCGCGTTTCCGATTACGGGCTGATTGCGACGGCGGGTGTTTTGGCAGCACTTCCGCCGGTTATTGTTGGGCTTTTGATGCAACGCGCACTTATCTCCGGCCTCACCAGCGGCGGCGTGAAAGGATGATGATGAACACGCAAAAGCAGCGTCCCGAAGGACTTGTCGCAATCGATAAAGAGATGGCGCGCCAGTTTGGCGATGCTCTTATTTCCTTTGAGGATAATCGCGAACTGGCAGAGAAGATCGCCGGGAGTTTACGTAAAACCGGCAAGCTGCTCCTGCTGGGGATGGGCGGGTCGCACGCGGTCGGTCGTGCGGTGGAGCCGCTTTATCGCGCCCATAATATCGATGCAGTTGCCATACCGCTTTCAGAGCAGCTTGGCGCTGCCTTACCCATTGATGGCAAAACGGTTCTGGTCACATCCCAGTCCGGTGAAAGTGCGGAAGTCGTCCGCTGGTTCGCCGAGAAAAAGGGGCAGGCCGATATATTCGGTTTGACGCTTGATGCTGGGTCGTTTCTCGCCAGCAAAGTCGACTGCCTGGTGGGGCATGGCGGCGGGGAGCTTGCATTTGCAGCAACCCGTAGCCTGACAATTAGTTTCGCTCTGCATCTCGCCATATTGGCGGCACTCGGAGACGATCCGCGAGCCGCACTCAACGTGTTGAATTCCCCCCAAACTGTGGCGATTGATGCAGCGCTTGATTGCATCGCTGATGTCAACACGATTGTAACCTCGGGGCGCAGTCTGCAGGGGGTAGCAGAAGCCATTGCTCTCGGGTTTACCGAGCTTTCGCGCGTGCCGAGCTATTCGCTGGAGGGTGGCCAACTGCGTCACGGGCCGATGGAAATGCTCTCGCCAAAGGTTGCAGTTATCCTCTTCAAGGGCAACGATGCGACCGCACCGCTGGTGACGGCGATGGGACAGTCTGTTGCTGAAACGGGAGCCAAACTGGTAGTGTTTGACGCCTCCGGTGATGCGCCTGTTCCGGGTGCTGTAACGATTTCGTTTCCCGCAGCAAGCGGACTTGGCGCCATTTTCACGATCCTGTCAGCTGCGCAACGGCTCATGATAGCCTTTGCCGACCAACGTGTCGAGAATGCCGGTACGCCGGTCCGTTCTTCCAAAATCACCCGGAGCGAATGAGTGAGGCCAATTGCAATTATCGGCAACGTCAATGTTGATATGATCCTGGGACCGACTGCGGCTTGGCCACAACCGGGAACCGAGAACATTGTCAGCCATGACGAATTGCGCGTCGGCGGTTCGGCGGGAAACTCGGCTTTGACACTGATGGCTTTGGAAGTTCCATTTCAAATGGCCGCGAATACAGGCGCCGATCAGTTTGGTCGCTGGCTCGCTGAGAATTTTGGTGATCATGCCAGACAATGGGCGGCGTTTGCTGGAAAAACCACTCTGTCCGTCGGCCTGACGCATCCGGATGGAGAACGGACTTTCTTCACGACACTCGGTCATCTGCCGCATTTTTCAATTGAAGATGCCCTGTCGGCACTTGATGGTGAGGCCTTGTCCGGCGGACTGGCCCTTCTTTGCGGAAGTTTTCTGACCGACAGGCTGGCGGATGCATATGATCAGTTTTTCGATTGGGCCGACAGCCACAACATCGATGTGGCGCTTGATACCGGCTGGCCGGTCGAAGGCTGGACGGAGCGGAACCGAAGCCGCGCACTTTCATGGCTGAAACGCAGCAAGTTTGTCATGTTCAACGAGGTTGAGACGATCAATCTTGGAAACTCCGCCGATCCGGTTGAGGCCGCCCACAATCTCTGCCGGACGATGCCGGATGGCGGCCTTTTTATCGTTAAATGCGGCTCGAATGGCGCCTTCGCGGTTGGACATGATGGCAGCGTCGTATCGGTCAATGCGCCTCAGGTAACGGTTATCGATACAATCGGCGCGGGCGATGTTTTCAACGCAGCTTTTCTTGCGTCATTCGCCAAGGGCCGCTCGGTTGAGGACTGCTTGCAGGCCGCCACACGCAGTGCCTCGAAGGCCATTTCCACAAGCCCGCGGGCCTATATGTCGGATGCTGAAGGAGCGCTTGTATGAGCACCCTGACCATAAGCAATGTTTGCAAGAGCTACGGGTCGACAGAAATCCTCAAAGGTATCGATCTGTCTCTCGCCAGCGGTGAGTTTCTGGTGCTGTTAGGTGCCTCCGGTTCCGGCAAGTCGACATTGCTCAACATGATCGCGGGTCTGGCCGAACCGACAAGCGGCGACATTCGCATTGATGAGCGGTCTATCGTCGGCGTACACCCCAAGGACAGGGATACGGCGATGGTGTTTCAGTCCTACGCGCTCTATCCAAATCTGAATGTGAAGCGCAATATCGGCTTCGGTCTTGAGATGCGAAAAGTACCAGCTGCGGAGCGGGATAAAGCCGTGCTGGAAGCAGCGCGCCTTTTGCAGATCGAAAACCTGCTGGATCGAAAGCCCGCGCAGCTCTCCGGTGGCCAGCGTCAGCGTGTCGCAATCGGTCGCGCATTGGTGCGTCACCCCAAACTGTTCCTTTTCGATGAACCATTGTCCAATCTGGATGCAAAACTGCGCATGGAAATGCGTGCCGAGTTGAAGCGACTGCATCAATTGATGAAAACCACGATGGTTTACGTTACGCACGATCAGATCGAGGCGATGACATTGGCGACGCGGATTGCGGTCATGCGCAATGGGCGCATTGAACAACTGGACACGCCTGAAAATGTCTATAACCGGCCCGCGACGCTTTATGTGGCGACATTCGTCGGCGCGCCGCCAATGAACATGCTGGAAGCCACATTCAGCGGAGATCGTCTGACGATTGACGGTACGGACACCAGCATTCCAATTGGCAACCTACCGAATATTGCGGCTGGCAGACGTATTTTGCTTGGGGTTCGTTCAGAAGCAATAGGGCGGGAGCGGAAAGGTCAAAGTGTCGTTCTGCGCATGAAATGCGACATCGCCGAACTCACGGGTCCCGAACTGATTGTAACGGGAACCGTTGGCCCACAAAGGCTCGTTGCCGCTTTGCCCCCAAGTCATAAAGTTCAGCCAGGCGAAGAGTTCGAAGTCATGCTCGATCCTGCGAATATCCATCTCTTTGACGCAGAGACTGAACAGAGACTCAATTGATATTGCGTCGGCTTATGAACGCTCGTTCTTGATGGCCTCGTAGAGCCAGGGGCATTCGGCCACCGCCGGTGCCCGAATGCCTCGTGCGGCGGCGTCGAGCCGCATGTCGCGCAGGCGCTTCCGGCCTTCTTCTTCCGTCAGGTAGAGACGTTCATGCCCCCAGAAGGAAGGTCCGTCCGTGGTTTCATGCGGTTCCCAATTTGCGGGATCGATCTGTCTTCCGCCCCAGCCGTTTTCTACAAAGAAACCCGAAGGTGTGTTTGCATAAAACGATGTCATGTAATCATTGGTGTGGCGTCCAAGCGTATAGGCCAGCCGACCATCTTCTAGTCCCGCGAGATCATATCCCTGTCCAACATCGTCAAGGTTCTTAAACTCAACCATGAAATGATGGAACCCCTGTTGACCGGACCCAACCATTGCAAAACTATGGTGGCGGTCATTGACATGGAAGAAGTAGAGCCCATAGGGCTTCAGTCCATAATCAGTCACATGGAAATCCAGATTGTCCCGATAGAAGGGCATCATGATTTCGATATTCTTCACATGCAGCACGGCATGTCCCATGCCAAGCGGGCCGGTGTTGAACCCTGATATGGTGCGACCCGGGACAAAAGGATCGGTGGCAATCATCGGCTGCCAGATCAGCTCGATGCGATTGCCCATCGGATCGTCGAACCAGACCATGTCCGCACAAAAGCGCTGATCGCAAAGGGCGACATTGGCCCGATGCACCCGGGTGCCGACCGCTTCCAGACGCGATGCATATTGATCGAGGTCGTGTTGAAACTCGACTTCCCAGCCCATGCAGGACAGCGTTTCACCCGGCTCGTCAAGCACGATCAACCGCTGCATGCGGTCATCCATACGGAAAGCTAGTTGACCGGCGGCAAGGTCAATTTTCTGCATACCAAGCAAGCCGGAGGCAAAGTCGGCCCAATCATCAAGCTTGTCGGAGCGCACGCCGATATATCCCAGAGCATTGATGGCCATGGCCTTTTCCCTCGCGTAAACTTGGATTGGCCCCGCTTTTGGCGGGGCCTGCGGAAATCAGGCTGCGTCAGCGATTGGGTTCGACAACGTGCCAATACCGGTGATTTCGACTTCAACACGGTCGCCAGCGAACATATAGAGTTGAGGCTCGCGGAACTTGCCGACGCCGCCGGGTGTTCCGGTGGCAATGACGTCGCCGGGAAGCAGTTTTGTCACCGTCGAAACATAGGCGATAATTTCGCCAATGGAGAAAGCCAGATCCGAAATCGGCGTCGTCTGCACTTCCTGGCCGTTCACGCGGGTACGTAGATGCTGTTCCTCGGGATTTGGCAGTTCGTCCTTCGTGACCATCCATGGTCCCATTGAGCCGGTGTCGTCGAAGCTCTTGCCCGGCCAAAACTGGGTCGTATGGCGCTGGAAGTCGCGGATAGAGCCGTCGTTGAAGCAGGAATAGCCTGCGATGTAATCTGCGGCTTTTTCGGCGCGGATATTGCGACCCGCTTTGCCGATGATGACAGCGAGTTCGCCCTCATAGTCGAATTCCTTGGAAACGGCTGGTCGCAACAGCGGATTTTCATGCCCAAGAACAGACGACGAATAGCGCGTGAAGATCGAAGGATATTTTGGCTTTTCGCGACCGGTTTCCTTGATATGCGCGGCATAATTCAGGCCGATGCAGAGAATCTTGTCCGGGTTTGGAATTGGCGAAACCAGAGTAACTTCCGATACCGTAACTGGCGCTTCCGTATGTGCAGCCAGTTCGGCCACGGCGTCGGCATTCAAAACAGCCCGCAGATCAGGGTAGCGAGCCTTGAAAGCGGCAGAAGACTTGTGCAGCCCCGCATCGGTAATGAACCCATAACCCGCCCCTTGATCCGCTGTCGTAAATGAAACCAGTCGCACCGTTGTAACTCCCTTCGATCCGTCGGGCGCGGCCCGATCGGGGTCGCGCATTCGTGGGCCTTATGCTGTGACGAGCGGTCCAAGGCCAGATCGAATTGGAGTTGCGTTCACCAGATGAACGGTGCCCCCGGAAGAACGACTTAGTCTGTGGAGTTGGAGTTTTCGCGTCGATAACGCATGGTCATGTCGGGAAAAGCTTCGCATTTTTGAGCAATCCGCGCCGCGCATTCCCGCGCCTGTTCGAGAAAACGTCTAACACCTTCCGCCACTGGAAGCGCCGACACGAACCACACCACCGTGACTACCGCTTGTACTCGCCCTTTGGCGTGAACGGGCACGGAGAGGCTGTTGGTCGCGCGGATCAGCTCACCGCTGCGCAATCCATATCCTTGCTGACGGGTGGCGGCAATCTGCTGCGTGATATGGCGGCGGTCGCCCGCAAGCGCCGCCTGATTGGCGGGGTTTTGCGCAAGCCGGTCCAAAATGGCTTCCCGTTCTTCATCTGGGCAAAAGGCAAGATAGGCTCGTCCGGAAGACGTATGCAGTATGGGCAATCGCGTGCCGACAAGCCCGTGTTGAATGGAAAAGGGGCTGGTGCGGTGCGTCGATTCCCGCACCAGCATCATGTCGTTTTGCAATGTGTGCAGATCGACGGGCCATAGAATTTGCTTGCCAAGCCGCTCGGTTTCCGGCGCCGCGCATTCGCGCACCCATGCTTCGTCATTATAGCCGTCAGAAAGCGACCGGACGTAGAGCGTCGGATACCAGCTGCCATCGGAGGGACTGCGCTCGACAAAACCCAGCCCTTCCAGCGTTTCGAGAAGTCTAACCACAGTTGGACGCGGCAATTCCAGCCGTCGCGCAATCTGCTGCGGATGCGCGCCCTTATAGAGAGAAAGGTCTTGTAGCAGCGCCAGACCGCGCTCCAGAGCGCGAACAGGGGCAAAGTTTCTTTTGTTGGTTGGTTCCATAGGCACTAGTGCTCGACGGCGCGGCAAATTGCGTTCGACAGGTGAACTCTAATCGAAAATGGGTTGAAGTTGAAGGTTCAATATCGGAAACCCGCCGAGAGTTTATATGGGAGATAATAATGCAGATCAATCGACGCAACCTGCTGCTGTCCAGCGCGGGGTTCATGGCCGCTGGACTTTTGCCTGGTTTCCAGTCTGCTGTTCGCGCGGCTTCGGGCGATCCGGTAAAAATCGGCTGGTTTGCCGCGCTTTCCGGCCCCTATTCAACGGGCGCATTGGCGCAGGATGCCGGCCACAAGGCGGCCATCGCAGAACTGAATGCCAAGGGCGGTGTGCTTGGCCGCCCGCTGGAGTTGGTCGCTCGCGATACGGTTGCCGATCCCGGCAAGGCTGTGAATTTCGTGCAGGAACTTCTGTTCTCGGAAAAGGTAAATGTGCTCTTCGGGCCCAACACCTCCGGGGAAGCGATGCCGATCCGCGACTTTATCGCCGAAGCCAACACGATCAATATGCCGACGGCCCTGATCGATCACGTGATCGACCCGGAAGCCTATCCGACGATTTTCCGCGTTGGCGGGTCGGCGGGGCAGCAAATTGAAGCCGGTATCACCTTCGCTCTCGATCACTACAAGAAGCAGAAGATCGCGCTCTTCGTAGATAATCTGTCTTATGGCGTTCTCTGCCGCGATCTTGCGCTTGAAAAGATGAAGGCGCGCAACATCGAGCCGGTCTATGTCGGCACGCTGGACGCCAACAAGGTGGATCTGGGCGACGATATCATCAAGGCGCGCAATAGCGGCGCGGATGTGCTTCTGGTCTGGTCGGCTGCATCATCCTTCATGGCGCGCGTGTTGACGGCGCGTGGTGAGCAGAAGTGGGATATTCCTGCCATCTGTGCACCGATTGCGCTGAATGCCCAGATCACTGATCTCGTGAAGAAGGAATATCTCGACGGTGCAGTCGGCGTGGGCTTCCGTCATCTTGCAGTGGATGGCAATGGCAAGTTTGCCGCAGGCATTGAAACCCTGCTGGCCGAGCAGGCTTCGATTGTCGGGCCACAGCTCAAGAACGGTATAACCTGGATACTTCTTGGTTATGCGTCGACCAAGCTTTGGGCTACTGCCGTAGAGAAAGCCGGTAGCGTTGAGACCGATGCCGTAATCGCAGCTCTCGAAACCATGGGAACGACGGAAACACTGTTCGGCAAGGTCGGTTTCGGTCCGGGCAGCCGGGAAGGACTGTCGATGGACGAATACGCGCTCTTCACGATTTCTTCGTTCCAGAACGGCGGCTTCACGCTGGCCTGATCGATTGTCGGCGGACTCTCGCGCGGTGCGTGGAGCCCGTCACCAAGAGGACTAAACCATGTTTCTCGTTCTGATCTCGGGGCTAGCCCTGGGGTGCCTCTACGCCACGGTGGCCCTAAGTTACAACGTGATGTACTCGACCTCCAAGGTGCTCAGCATGGGCGCCGGACAGTTCGCCATGGTCGGCGGCATTGTCGGCGCATGGACGCTCGGCGATCTTGGCTGGCCGATCTGGGCCTCGCTACCGCTCGTTATCGTCGTTGGTCTGATCTTTGGCTGGCTGACGGAACTTGTCGCCATTCGCCGCACCATGAATGGTGGAGATGACCACCTCTGGATTCTGTCCACGCTTGCCGTTGCAACGATTGTCCAGCAAGGCATGGCGCTTTGGTGGGGAACAGAGCCGAGACCGTTCCCTCGGCTCATTCCCCAAGACTATGCTGGCATTTTGGACCAGAAATACTGGCTTCCGATTGTGACGGCATTTCTCATGGCGGGCGGGCTTGCATTGTTCTACCGCAAGACGACAATCGGCAAAATCTTCGTCGCGCTCGCAGACGATACTTTTGCGGTCAGTGCTCGTGGCATTTCAGCGATCCGCATGCGCTCGCTTTCCTATGCCATTGCTGGTGCGCTAGGCGCTCTGGCGGGGTTCATGACGGGACAGCTCACCTACGCCTATTTTGCGCTTGGGCTGACGCTGACGCTCAATGGCTTCATCGCGCTTGCGATTGGCGGGATCGGTTCCAACATCGGCGCGCTGGCGGGCGGCATCATCTTCGGCGTAGTCACCACCTGCGTCGCTTATGTCTTCGGCTCGGAATTCCAGCAAACCATCGCAGTCGGGACGCTTGTCATCCTCCTGACCTTTATCCCCTCGGGATTGTTCGGCAAGAAGCGGGTACGCCAGGTATGAACGTGAAATCACATCAGGGCCTTCTCTTCGCCCTCATCGGCATCGGCCTCGCCGTTGCCTTCCCCTTTCTCACCAATGATCGCTATCTGCTCCGCATCGGAGAAATGGTTCTGATCTACTGGATCATCGTTGCCGGACTGAACCTGCTTGTCGGTTATGTCGGCCTGATGTCCATCGGCCATGTCGGTCTTCTATCGATCGGTGGCTATGCATTCGCGATTCTCGCTGGCAAGCTGGGGCTTCACCCCTATGCGGCGCTAATTGCTTCCGGTGGCGTGACCGCGCTTGCCGCAGGCCTTTTGTGCCTGCCATCGCTGCGGCTCCCGGGTTTTTATTTTGCGCTCGCAACGATTGCCTTTGCGCTCATCATGGTGGAACTGGCGCTCGGTTTCTCGGGTCTTACCGGCGGCACGGTTGGCCTAGCGGTTCCGGCTTTCCCAGCGCCATTCAAGCGCACAATCGGCGAATACTGGCTTGCACTTAGCATAGCAACCATCGTGACGGCTATGACCTGGAACTTGGCTCGCAGCATGTGGGGCCGTGCGATGATTTCCATCCGCGACAGCGAAGTGGCGGCGCAGAGCGTTGCAGTGTCAATTTTTCGTACAAAGCTCACCGTTTTCCTCTTTTCGGGCTTTTGTGCGGGCGTTGCAGGCGGACTTTTCGCACGCGCTCAAAGCCACATCACGCCGGAAGCCTTCAATTTCGACGTCTCGTTGATGTTCTTCACGGCGATCATTATCGGCGGACGCGGATCGATCATCGGTCCAATGGTCGGCACGCTGCTGCTTGCCGTGATCCCCGATGTATTCGCTTCAATGCAGCGCTATACGGCGTTCTTCTATGGCGGCATTTTGCTCGCGGTGGTTCTCGCAATACCGCAAGGACTCGGTGTCTGGGCCAAAGACCATCTTGGCAACATCGTCGGAAAGAGCGCATCAGATGATCAGCGCGGCGCGCAAGAGCCCAACATGCCCGCATTGACGGCCCTTTTGCAGGAGAAAGCCTGATATGAACATGATAGATCCTGCAGTAAGAAAGAGCACCGGCGTTCTAGGCCCGGACATGCTGCAAGCGCGCAATGTTTCCAAAAGCTTCGGTGGGCTGAAAGCCGTCAACGCTGTGTCGCTTTCCATTCAGGCTGGCCAGATTCACGGGTTGATCGGTCCAAATGGTTCCGGCAAGACCACGATGCTCAACCTCATCAGCGGTTATTACATGATCGATGAGGGGGGGGTGGTGCTTGGCGGCCAGGATATCAGCCGTCTTGACGTGCGCGCCCGCGCACTCGCCGGTATCGCGCGAACCTTTCAAAAACCGCGGCTGTTGCCCTCTTTAAGCGTGCTCGACAATGTCATGCTCGGTGGATGGGGCGCAGTTCAGGCCGGTTTCGTTGAAACCGCGCTGCATATGCCGCGCTCAAGGCGCGAAGAGCGCAAAATGCGCGAGCGCGCGCAGGCGCTGCTTGATGCGTCGGGTCTCGGACATCTCGCCGGGCGGCGTTGCGAACATCTTGAACATGCCGAGCGGCGTTTCCTTGAAATCATCCGTGCTTTGATGATCAGACCAAAACTATTGCTTCTCGACGAGCCCGCGGGGGGGCTGACGGGTCGTGAGATCGAATATCTCGGACAGATTATCCAGTCGGTGGCGGAGGCGGGCATTGGCGTGCTCCTTGTCGAACATCACACGGATTTTGTCTTCCGTTTGAGCCATCACGTTACCGTGCTCAATCTTGGCGCGGTTCTGGCGGAAGGCGCGCCTGATCAAGTGCGTAACGATGCGGAAGTCGTCCGCGTTTATTTGGGGAGTTGAGAGCATGGCAATGATGCATAACGGCACGCCGTTGCTCGAAATCACAGATCTGAGCGTGGCTTATGGCAAGGCGCCCGTGGTCATCGGCGCGTCGCTCAACGTCCATGCCGGTGAGTTCCACGCCATTCTCGGTCGCAATGGTGCCGGAAAAAGTACCATGCTTCACGCGGTTTCCGGTTTGATCGGCAAGCGCAGCGGTCGGGTCCGTTTTGGCGGCGAGGATATTACCAGTGCCAGCCCCGAAAAGATCGTCGAGCTTGGACTGATTCAGGTGTTGGAAGGCCACCGCATTTTTCCTTCACTGACAGTGCAGGACAATCTTGAGGTAGCGGCTTATCCTGGCAAAAAACGTGGTAAAAAGCCAGATTACGAGCGCATCTACCATTTTTTTCCTGAACTGGCGTCCAAGAAGAACGATCCTGCGTCTTCACTTTCTGGTGGTCAGCAGCAGATTCTGGCGGTTGGTAAGGGCATTCTTGCCGAGCCGCGTCTGCTCGTCCTTGATGAGCCTTCAGGCGGACTTGCCCCTATCGTAGTGGATCGCATCCTCGACGTTGCCGCGCAGCTCGCCAAAGAGGGAGCAGCGATCATTCTGGTGGAGCAGTTGGTGGAAAAGGCGCTGCGCCATGCCGATACTGCAAGCGTGATAGATACCGGACGCGTGGTGCATACAGGCAGCGCCGAGGAAATAGCCTCCAGTCCGGTCATCCGGGAAATCTATCTGGGCCACGCATCGTAACCTAACCGACTTGCCAGTTATGGCGGGCGAACATGGGGGACAACACGCGCCCCGTGAAAGATTTCTCATGCTCAAGGATGAAGCAAGTGTCAAAGACGACTGAACTCGCGCGCTACCATGGCAGGGTGGCTTTGGTAACCGGTGGACTTGGCGCCATGGGATTGGCCATCGGTCGGCGACTGACCGAAGAGGGCGCAATTGTTTATCTGGCCGATCTGACTGCCGATGACGCGGGGCGGATTACGGAAGCCTATCAGGGTGTGACACTTCCGAAGGTACTTACGCTTGACGTCAGTTCGGCGGAAAGCTGGGACGAGGCGATCAATACGATCCTCGCTGAAAGCGGTGCTTTGCACCTGCTGGTCAACAATGCAGGCGTGATAACGCCCGTACCACAGCCCATCACCGATATTCCGCTCGATGAGTTTCATCGCGTGCTGAAGGTCAATCTGGACGGCGTTCTGCTCGGAACACAGGCCGCTTTGAAAGCAATGAAACAGGGCGCAGGGGCGGCAATCGTCAATCTCGGTTCACTGGCCGCCTATACCGGCTCTGCCGATAACGGCACTTACGGCGTGTCGAAAGGGGCGGTTCGCTCGCTTACGAAACATGCAGCACTTTCGGCTGCGCGCAATGGTCATGATGTGCGCATCAATGTCGTGCATCCGGGCTATGTCTGGACGCCGCTTGTAGCCGCTAAGGCAGCGAGCCAGTTCGGGACGGAAGATGCGGCGCGTGAAGCCTTCTCGAAAATGAATCCGTCGGGCCGCATCGTCGAACCGTGCGACGTAGCGGCGGCGATTGCGTTTCTTGGCTCAAGCGATGCACGCATGATCCATGGAGCCGATCTCGTCATTGACGGCGGTCGCCTCATCCAGTGATGCTTCGGGCGCTACTTTAACAAAAGCCGTTAAAGTAGCGCGCACTCAGCGTTTTCGGCAAGTGCAGGGCTCGTAGCCACCGGCGAACAAGCGACCAGGCTTCATGCCGATCATGGCCGGAACCTCGTGCAAGGCTTGTGCACCGAGCGAACGTGCAATGGAGATTGTGGCTTCGGCGCAGATGGCCGCGTCTTCCGCCGCATTATGGTGTGCGAAGGTGAGACCGAGATGCGAAGCCAAAACATTTAACTTGTGGGAGCCGAGGTCCGGCCAGACCTTCTGCGCCATTTTTACCGAACACAGATACTGAAACTCCGGGTAGCTTTGCCGATATTGGTCGAGGCATGCGCGCCAGACGCTGAAATCGAAAGCAGCATTGTGGGCGATCATCGTCGCGCCCGCGAAGTCATCTGCGAACTCATCCATGACTTCGGGAAACTCTCCGGCATCTTCGACATGCTCGGGGCGAATGCCGTGAATGGCGATATTGAATGAGGAAAACCGCATATCCTTCGGTCGGATAAGGCGCTCTTCAACGCGCACAACGCGGCCATCTTCAATCCATGCCAATCCAACTGAACAGGCGCTTCCGCGCTGTTCATTGGCCGTTTCAAAATCAACTGCGATGGTTTTCAAGGGATGCTCCGGCTGGCTTTGAAGAGCTTCTACCGTCAAGCGCATCATTTGGCAAAACCAAAGCATCGCCTGCATCCGTTTTGAAAAACCGATGCAGGCGGAATCGTGTTGATTATTTCAGCTCGACAACAGCTGCCTTGATATCGGGCTTTTGGGGAATGATACCGCTCTTGGCATACCAATAGGCAATTTTCCCAATCTGCTCGACATCTGCTGCGGTAACGGCGGTCGTCGGAACGGCATTGTTCTCACCGATCACTTGCCCCAGTTCAGCGGGTATATTCATTTCTTTGGCCCAGATGGCGCCAGCGTCCGCCTTGTTCGCCACGGCCCAGGCATTGTCTTTCTTCAGAACATCGAAAATCGCCTGAAGCTCGTCAGCTTTCTTTTCGGCAAATTCTCGGCTTGAAATCAGAACGACAGCATTGTCGGAACCAATGGCAGCGCCATCCGCAATCACCTGACCGCCATAGGATTTTTCGGCGATTGCCACGAAAGGATCCCATGTCGCCCAGGCGTCGACATGGCCTTGCACAAAACTTGGGCCGCTGTCGCTTGGGCTAAGATAGACGCGCTCGACGTTTTTCGGATCGATACCGTTTGTCTCCAGCCCTTGCATCAGCAGATATTCGCCCGTACCGCCGCGGTTGACGGCGACTTTCTTGCCTGCCAAATCCTTGATCGACGTGATGCCAGCATCTTTCTTGGCAACGATCCCTTCCGATCCCGGCGACATTTTCTGATAGCCGAAGATCGTCAGCGGAATATTTGCCGCCAGCGCAGCAATGGCTGATGTCGAACTGCCAGCGGTAATATCGATGCTGCCCGCATTCAGTGCTTCAAAGGCTGGGGCTGCAGCCGGAAATGGGCCAGCCCATTCCACCTTAATGCCTTTTTCCGCGAGGGCTTGTTCCAGTGTGCCGCGTGATTTGGCCAGTGTTATGTCGTTGGGGCCGCGAAGCCAGCCAATGCGCACAACCTGATCGGCGGCGAACGCCGCTGTGCTCGCAAGTGTCATTGCCGCACCGGTAAGGGCGGCCAGAATTTGAAGTCTTTTCATTGAATATCTCCGCTTTTAAGGGTGCAGGACGGAATGCCGGACGCCCAGCGCTTCCAGCAATTCGGTTTCGATAGCAGCAGCGCGTTTATCTGTTCTCTGTCGAGGGTGATCGATATCGACACGCAGATCGTGACTGAAACGTCCCTGATCCAGAACGAGAATGCGGTCGGCCAAAGCGACAGCCTCCCAGACATCATGCGTCACCAGCAAGGTTGCTGGCTTGTGCTTGCGCCAGAGGTTGAACACCAGGTCGTGCATGCGAAGACGCGTCAGCGCATCAAGTGCTGCAAATGGCTCGTCCAGCAAAAGCAGTTGCGGTTTTCGCACCAGCGCCCGCGCCAAGGCCGCCCGCTGTGCTTCACCGCCAGATAATGTCAGAGGCCATGCATAGATCCTGTGCGACAGACCGACATCGGCCAGCGCTTCCGCGGCCTTGCCGCTGTTGCGGGCGTTCGGCACACCGAGCGCAACATTGTCAATCACACTTTTCCACGGCATCAGCCGCGGTTCCTGAAAGACGACGGCACGGCGTTGTGGAATCTCCAGCGTACTGGCCGGGGCTTCGTCGAGCCCCGCAAGCACGCGCAAAAGCGTGGATTTTCCTGAGCCGCTTCTGCCAAGCAGGGCTACGAATTCCCCCGGCGCGATGCTTAGATCGATACCATCAAGAATTGCCGGTCCGCCGAAGGACCGCGACAAGCCACGAATTTTTACGATGTCGCTCATGATATCACCGCAGGGCGCCAGCGCAGGGCATAGGCCTCGATAGCGCGAACCAGCCCGTCAGTGAGCAGCCCCATGAACGCGTAGACCAGCAGGCAGACCACGATGACGTCGGTTTGCAGGAAATCGCGTGCATAAGTGATGATATAGCCTATGCCACTGGAGGCATTGATCTGTTCTGCCACCACGAGGCTAAGCCATGCGATGCTCAATCCATAGCGTACGCCGACGAGCAACGAGGGCAGAGCGCCGGGGATCACGACATGCCGAATGATTTCGAGCGTGCTGAGATTGAGGGTGCGTCCGGCTTCGATCAGCTTGCGATCAACGCCGCGAATGCCGCCATGCAGTGTCAGATAGATCGGGAAGACGGAGCCAAAGGCAACCATGCCGATCTTTGGTGCTTCACCTATACCGTACCAAAGGATGAAGAGCGGAAGAAGCCCCAGAAAAGGCATTGCCTTCAGCATCTGTACCGGCGGATCGATGATGGTTTCACCGAGTTTGGAAAGCCCGGCGAAAAGTGCCAGTGCGACGCCTACGACAAGCGCGATGGAGAAGCCTGCAATGACGCGGAGGAACGACACGGCCAAACCTGTCACAAGTTCACCCGAAGCCAGCAGCCGCAGGCCGGTTGCCGCGATGTCTACAGGCGACGCCAGCGTGCGGGCCGATAAAAGCCCCGTCATGCTCGCCAGTTGCCACAAGATCAGGATGGCGATGGGCGATATAAGCCTGCGCATCCATTGCGGGAAGCGCGGACTTGCTTTGGCATTGCCGACCGAAGGAGAACCGACGGTCGCCGTTTTCTCCAGAGCGCTCGTATCAGCCATTGACGGCCTTTCCGGTCAGATCCCGGTCGAACAGGGTTGACCACGTAAACTGCTTGCGCTCAGCGACGGGCCGCTCGACAGGAAGGCGCGGCAATACCATTTCGCCGAAACGATAGGCTTCCTCCAGCAGCGGCATGCCCGACAGGATAAACGTATCGACGCCCACGGCCTGATAAGCTTCAAGTGTGCGAATAACCGTGTCGGGCGAGCCGACGATTGCGGTGCCGGGGCCGGGGCGGACGAGACCGATACCCGCCCAGAGATTGGGTGAGATTTCAAGGTCGCGCAGATTGTCGGGTTTCACGCCGCCATGCATTGCCGTCATGCGCTGCTGGCCGACAGAGTCCGTGTTGGAAACGAAGCGCTTGTTGCCCGCCATGGCCGCTTCATCCATCTGGTCGTAAAGGTCGGCTGCTGCTTCCCACGCCTTTGCGTCAGTCGAGCGCACGATTACATAAAGACGGATACCGTATTTCAGTTCGCGCCCATGCGCTGCGGCGCGCGCTTTGACTTGGCTGACCTTCTCGTCCATCTGTTCGGGCGTTTCTCCCCACGAAAGATAGGTATCGACATGCTTTGCCGCGACTTCGATTGCGCTGTCCGACGATCCGCCAAACCATAGTGGCGGTGGGGCAATCGACGAACCGGCAGGAAGGGCCAGTTTTGCGCCTTCGGTCTGGAAATATTTGCCGTTATGGGTGACGCTTTCACCTGCCATAAGACGATGCCACAGCGTCAGATACTCGTCGGCCATCAGATAGCGTTCGTCATGCGGCAACATCATGCCATAAGCGCCAAGCATCTTGGCATCGCCGGAAACGACATTCAGCATCAGCCTGCCATTGGAAAACTCCTGAAATGTCGCCGCCATCTTGGCAAGCAGCGTTGGCGCTACCAGACCCGGATGGAAGGCCAGCAGAAACTTCATGCGCTCCGTAAAGGGCAGAAGGGCTCCAGCCAGCGGCCACACATCATGAGCGCCGGTGGCAAAAAGCGCGCCGGTATAACCCAGATGGTCATAGGCCTGTGCAAGCTGCTTGTAGTAGCCGTAATCGACGACGCGTGAGCCCTCGGGTTTCCAGGGATAAGCGCCGTCTGGCGCGCACATGTACCAAAGGACATTCATGCTGTTTCTGCCTCGTTATGCTCTGCTATAATTTCCAGTCTGCGGCTGATCGCAGCATGGCGAAGCAGTATGTCTGCCTCCGCCTGCTGTTCGCGCAAAAGCGTGTCGTCAGCGGGCACGATGTGCCAGTTGCGTTCCTGGATCACCCGCGTCCAGGCGCGCCGCTCATTGTCGTCGGCGTCCTTGGCGAGAAGGGCTGCGGCCTGTTCAGGATGCGCGATAATCTCACGACCGATCCGGGCGAGTTCCACCGCAAACGCATCGATTACATCGTCCGGCAGATTGCGCTGTCCGATCGTCCAGAACACCGAGCGATTGGGAATTGTGGTGCCGCAATGCAGCAAGACATGGAATTCGCCACTGGCGAGCGCCTGTTCGAGATGCGGCGCCATGGCAATCCACGCCGCCACTTTGCCGGCACGGAGCAGTTCACGCGAAGGGCTCGCCAGAAGATCATGCCGTTTTACATCATCAAGACGAAGCCCGACCTGCTCCAGACTTTTTGCGAGAAAATAAGTGTGAAAGGAGCCATCGACGAGCGCAATATCGCGCCCTTTCAGGTCGGCGACGGTCTGGATATCAGTATCCTTCGCAACCAGTATCGCACCATTTGCAGGCCGTGGCGCAGATGCTGCGGCATAGGTCACCGGCAGTCCGCTCTCCGCTGCAAGAATGGGCGGCGTGGACCCCGTGCCACCAATGTCGATATTGCCGGCAATAAGCTGCTGGGCGGTGTCGCGGCCTTCCGGATAAGGCACGAATTCCGGCTTGAAATCGGCGAAAGCCCCCGGCCAGCGAGACGCGAGCGTCAGATGCAGATTATTGGGATGAAAGCCGATCTTGAATGCCATGAAAACGGGGTCCGGTTGCAAATTCGTTATATAAATTTATATAATGGGATTCAGGCAGGCACCGAAGGAAGGCTTGATTAAACCTTCGGCGGAACTTGGAAAACCATTCCTTGTTTGCTCTATTTTTGAGATTGAATGGCAGGGCGCGACGATCATGAACGAGAAAGCCACTCCAAAAGCCCATGTGCCCAAGGTGAAATGTCGGGCGGTCGGCGCAGCGTCTGATTTTCTGAAAGCCATATCCAATCCCGTGCGGCTTTCGATCCTGTGCGTCTTGCTGGAAGGCGAGCGCTCGGTAAGCGAATTGGAAGACGTGCTGGATGTTCACCAGCCGACCCTGTCACAGCAGCTTGGGGAGTTGCGCGAGGCTGGTATTATCGAAGGGAGGCGCGAAGCGCGCGCGGTCGTCTATCGCGTAGCGGACCCGCGCGCCGGGCAGCTCATAGGGCATTTGCGCCTGCTGTTCTCCGATCCCGGTGCGTCTGCAATATGGAAAGGTGCCCAGCTTGGGGCGCCTGCTCCATCGGAAATGCTGCACAGCTAAGCCGGTTCAGCTATGGCCAACACTGTCGCCTACCAGTTCACGCGCACGCCGAGCTTTCCATTCCAGGCATAATTGTCGGAATCAAAGGTCGTGCTGTAGCTGGGATTGCCATACCGAAGCCTTTGACATCTTGATCAGGGAAGCCAAATTCCGTCGCCCGGTTTGAGCTGGTTGTCATGTTGTACCAGGTTTGCGGTCTTTGAGTTACTCTTCTTCGCCGACACGCTCAGGGAATGAGCCGATCAACTGCCTGCCATAAATGGCTCCCATCGAAAGTATTGGAGCATAAAGGAACACTTCTGGTCCGTAATCAGGTGTTGGGTTCGGGATTGGTTGGATGGGTGAAACAGGCGGTGTTGGTGGGGAGGAGTTGGTGGTGTGGGGGGTACGCGCGTAAGCTCGGATCGGAGATACCAGTTCTCTTGGCCGGAAGCGTCAATACTGCCGCGATAAAGCGAGTATTCCCAAGGGCCAGCCACGGCTGGACCCGCGAGATGGATCGCGCCGGTCTCCCTTCGTTCCGTCATTGGCTGTATCGACAATAAGAATACCACTTCCGGTGGTGATGGCGCCTTGCCCGCCCGCATTCGTCACCTCCAACCGAGTGGAACCAGATGCCCCGCCGCCGTCGATGATCAGGCGGTCGGACAGTGAGCCGTACGTATCAAGATAAGTGTTGAACCCAATTTGACCTGCTTTACCGGGGCTTCCCCAAATGCGCGTAGCGAAAGCATAGTCGCCGGACGGGGATTTGCCTCACAGAAATATGTACATTCGTTACTGATTGGCGTGAAAGACCTTGGCCGCACCCCGCCATTGAGGGAAGCGCGGTTGCCAAAAAACCATAATTGCTCCACATAGATCGGTACGTACATCTCGCGCTGAACAACGGGGCAACACTTGAAACGCCTAAAATTTGCTTCTCTTTGCCTCCTTCTGGCAACCGTTTCACCTGCACTTGCTTTCGAGGCTGGCACACCGCCGGACCTCAAGCCGCTGCCGCAGCAGGTTCAGGCCGCGCGCCTGACCTCTGAATTTTTGTCGCGTTTTCATTATAAGCCAGTGCCACTCAACGATGCTCTGTCGGCCAAAATTATGGACCGGTTTATCAAATCGTTGGACCCGGACCGGCTGATCTTCCTTAAATCCGACATTGACGGGTTTATGGCGGACAAAACCAAGATTGACGACGCAATCAAACAGGAAAATCTGAGCATCCCGTTTTCCATCTTCAATGTTTATGAAAAGCGCATTACCGACCGCATGGCCTATGCGCGCAGCCTGTTGAACACGAAGTTCGATTTCAATGAGCAGGAAAGCTATCCGCTGATGCGGGACAAGGCACCTTGGCCTGCAACGGATGAGGAAAGCAAGGACCTTTGGCGAAAACGCGTCAAGAATGACTGGCTGCGCCTGAAGCTGGCTGGCAAGGATGATGCCTCGATCCGCGAAACGCTGGAAAAGCGCTATCAGAATTCGCTTGAACGTATTTACAAATACAAGAGCGACGATGTTTTCCAGATGTTCATGGCCGCCTATACAACCTCGGTTGACCCCCATACGGATTATTTCGGCGCCAGTGCTTCTGCTGAGTTCGATATATCGATGAAGCTTTCTCTCGTCGGTATCGGCGCGGTTTTGCAGGAACGGGACGACTACATCACGATCCGCGAGCTTGTGGCCGGTGGCCCGGCTCAGGGGTCGGGTAAAATCGCAGTCGGTGATCGCATTACGGGTGTCGGTCAAGACGAGACCGGACCGATGAAGGAAGTGGTTGGCCAGCGTCTTGATGAAGTTGTACAGCTGATCCGTGGCGCCAAAGGCTCGGTGGTGCGCCTGGATATTCTGCCCGCCAATGCAGGACCGGACGCGAAGCACCAGATCATCAGTCTGGTTCGCGACAAGATCAGCCTGGAAAAACAGGCTGCGCAGAAATCGGTGCTTGAGGTCAAGGATGGCAATGCCACGCGCAAGATCGGCGTTATCACCTTGCCTGCCTTCTACGAAGATATCGAAGCGCGCAGAAAAGGCGACAAGGATTATCGCAGCGCCAGCCGCGATGTCGCCAAGCTCATTACCGAACTGAAACAGGACAATGTCGATGGCATCCTGTTCGATCTCCGTAACAATGGCGGCGGCTCGTTGTCGGAAGCAATTGATCTGACCGGTCTTTTCGTTGGAAAAGGTCCGGTCGTCCAGCAGCGTAATGCCAATGGCAAGGTCAAGGTTGAAAGTGATGATCGGTCGACGCCTGCCTGGCAGGGGCCGCTCGGCGTGCTGATCAATCGTGGGTCGGCGTCGGCGTCCGAGATTTTTGCGGCGGCGATACAGGATTATGGTCGGGGCGTGATTATCGGAGAACCGAGTTTCGGCAAGGGCACGGTGCAGACCGTGGTCAATCTTGACGAGGTGGCGCACAATCCAGAGCCAAAACTCGGTGAGCTTAAGCTGACCATCGCCCAGTTCTTCCGCGTTAACGGAGGTACGACGCAGCTGCGTGGCGTAACGCCGGATATCAGCCTGCCTGGGCTCTTTGATCTGAAGACTGTTGGCGAGTCGAGCTTCGACAACGCGTTGCCTTGGAGCGAAGTCAAACCGGCAAAATATAAGCGTTCCGGCGATATCAAGCCACTCTTGCCCCAGCTGCAAAACCTTCACGACGCCCGGGTAAAGGATAATCCTGAGTTCCAGCAGTTTGTGGATGACATTGCGGTGTTGAAAGCACAGCGCGAAAAGGCGGAGCTTTCTCTCAATGAAACGGAACGCCGCAACGAAATGACGGCGGAAGAAAACCGTCTGAAAGCCCGCAAAAAATCCGATGATGGCTTCAACAACAGTCCGGATGACGGTCTTCAGTCCAACGAGCGAAGCCTGAGCGCAGATATCGCCATTGAGAAAACCCGCAAGAGCGCCAAGGACGTTCTGCAGATTGAGGCGGCGGGGATCGTTGCCAATCTCTCGGATATGCTGGCTGGAGCTAAGGCGGCGGCGAAATAGTCGATAATAGTCATCACCCTATGCGGCACATCCCGCATAGGGGCGATGGTGAATATTGCCAACTGGCCATTCCGGCTTAAATGGCTGCGGCTTTACTGCCCGATCTTGACGACCAGTTTTCCGAAATGTCCGGCGCTTTGAAGCGCGTTATAAGCATCCTCGGCCTCGCCGAATGGATAGACCTTGTCGATCTGCGGTTTGATGCCAGTACGAACAAGGGATGCAAGCGTGGAAACCGGGCCGACATAAATGCCCTGCAAGGTGATCCTCTTTTCAAGGATTGCAGCAGTTTCGATGGAACCGTTAAACCCGGTCAAGACGCCCATAAGCGATATGCGTCCATCAAAGCGTGTTGCCTTGAGGGTCTTGTTCAGCGTGGCCGGACCTGCTGAATCGACAGCCAGATCAACGCCCACATTCCCCGTTAGCCGCAGGACTTCATTTTCCCAATCGGGATGTGCCTGATAGTTGATGACGTGGTCAGCACCGAGCTTTCTGGCACGTTCCAGCTTTTCGTCGGAACTCGATGTAATGATGACCCGAGCGCCCGCCATTTTTGCAAGCTGCAAGGCGAAGATCGCCACGCCGCCCGTACCGAGGAGCAGGACGGTTTCGCCTGGCTCTAAAGGTCGTCTTTCAAAAAGCGCGGACCATGCCGTAACGCCTGCGCAGGGAAGCGTTGAGGCTTCTTCAAATGTCACGGGGTCCGGTATCCGTACGACCCCGGTTGCCGGTACGACGATACGCTCACTCAACACACCATCGACGGTATTGCCGCCAAGGCTTGCAGCCTTCTTCGCCTCGGAGAAGGGGCCTTCAACCCATTCAGGCATAAAACCGATGACCACACGATCACCGAGGGCGTAATCTGTCACGCCTTCTCCGACGGCCGACACGACGCCCGCTCCATCGGACAAGGGAATGCTGTCCTTGGTGCGCTTTGCGACGATAAGATCGCGATAGTTCAGTGACGCAGCACGCAAATCGACTGCAATCTCTCCGCGCCCCGGCTTGCGGTCCTGTTTCTCAACCAGCCTCAGGCGTAGATTTTCATTTCCGGTCAGAATGTAACTTTGCACGGCATTGTCTCCTTTAATGCCTGAACAAATAGGCCTATATTGAGCTTTGAAAAAGTACGTACAAATTTGGCATGTAGTATCATGGATGATAGTGTCAGGACGCGCGGCAAGCGTCGAAATGTCAGCAAAACAGGCTGCGCGGTGGAAGCAACGCTTTCGGTCATCGGGGGTGTTTGGAAACCGGTAATCCTTTTTCATTTGCTGAAAGGAAAGCTGCGCTTCAACGCACTTTGCAGGCTCGTTCCAGCAGCGACACCAAGGATGTTGACTTTGCAGCTCCGGGAGTTGGAGGCTGACGGGATCATAAACCGCACTGTCTTTCCGGAAGTGCCGCCGAAGGTGGAATATGAGCTGACGGGCCTTGGTCATTCTCTTGCGCCCATCTTGATCAGCATGCGGGACTGGGGCGAGCGCATTCAGGGCGATCAAGCGCATCCAAGCGCAAAGTGCTGAGTTGGATATATAGGGGTGACTTCATCCTTGACGGGCAACCACCTGCACGTTTAAGCGAAAGGGCAGACGGAACCAACAGCGGAAGCCTCTGCCAATGAGCACTTTGCGCATTCTCCCCAGCGCCGATATCCCTGAACTGCCGAACCGCTACAACGGCAAGGTTCGTGAGAATTATGATCTGCCGGACGGCAGCCGTATCATCATCTCCACCGACCGGCTGAGTGCCTTCGACGTCATCCTGACATCGATCCCGTTCAAAGGTCAGGTTTTGACGCAGACCGCGTCCTATTGGTTCGAGGAAACGGCTGATATTTGCCCGAACCATGTTCTGGCTTATCCAGACCCGAATGTCGTCATTGGCAGACGGTTGGACATTCTGCCCGTTGAAGTCGTTGTGCGCGGCTATCTGGCGGGTACGACCAGCACGTCGATCCTGACGAAGTACCGCAAAGGCGAACGCCAAATGTATGGCGTCACACTGCCAGATGGTTTGAAGGACAATGAAAAGCTGCCGCATCCGATCATCACGCCGACAAGCAAGGCTTTCGACGGCGGACATGATGAACCGCTTTCGGGGGACGAAATTCTTGAACAAGGTTTGCTGACCGCAGAACAATGGGAAACCGTATCCCGTTACGCGCTGGCGCTTTTCGAGCGCGGGCAGGCGCGCGCGGCGGAACATGGATTGATCCTTGTCGACACCAAATATGAGTTTGGAACAGACGCAAGCGGCCACATCATTCTCGCGGATGAAATTCATACGCCGGATTCAAGCCGCTATTGGATCGCCGACAGCTATGAAGAGAGTTTTGCTGCGGGAACCCGCCCGGCGAGCTTTGACAAGGATTTCGTGCGCGCATGGGTCACCGAGCGTTGCGATCCTTATAACGACCCGATCCCGGAAATTCCGCTTGAACTCATCGAGCAGACCTCGAAGGTCTATATTCAGGCCTACGAACAGATCACCGGCAAGACTTTTGTGCCCGATCTGACAGGCGAGACGGTGCTGGACCGCGTTCGCGCCAATCTCGAACCATATTTCGTGAAGAAAGCAAGACCGGCGCGCGCCAAGCCGACCACCCGTGCGCCGCGCAAGAAGGCTGAACCAAAAGCAGCTGTCGTGAAACCAGTTGCAAAGGAGACTGCTGTTACCGGTCTGGCTGTTCGTAAGAGATACACACCAGCGGAACGGGCTGCCATTCTTGCAGCAGTTGCGAAGGCCACGGAAAACGGCAAAGCTACGCTGAAAGCTGTATTGCAGCACGAGGGCGTCAGCGAGCAAACCTATTACAACTGGAAGAACGCTGCTGGTAAGTCCGCAGCCCCAGCCGCTGCCACTCCTTCTGCAGGTGACGATTTGAAAGCGCTGCTGGCGTTGGAAGCGGAAAACCTCAAGCTGCGCAAGGAATTGGCAGCAAAACTTCGAGCGGAAAATGCGGAATTGCGCAGGCGTCTCGGCAAGGCATAACACTTAAAAAACAGGCGACCGTAATCAGGTCGCCTGTTTTGCTTTCAGTAGAAATATCGGTTCATTGTCCATCGAATATTTGCGCAAACGAACGCATGAAGTGGTCGTTCTCGTCCGGGCTGCCGATGCTGACGCGAATAAAATTCGTGTATCCCTGTTGTTTCCATGGTTTGACGATGACGCCGTCGCGTAAGAGCTTCTCGGCAAAAGCAACGGAATCTGTCTTGACGTCTATGAACAGGAAATTGCCTTTTGACGGAGCGAACCGGATTTGCCGCGTGCCGAGGAAATCAGCCACACGGGCCCGCTCACGCAAAGCAAGAGCTACACCTGCCGCAAGATGTTCGCTGTCACGCCGGGCGATCAATCCAGCCGCCTGTGCAATCGCATTGGCGTTGAAGGGCGTGCGTGCGCGGTCAAGATAAGCGCGCAAGGTGCCGTCGCTTGTGAGGCCGAAGCCAAGACGCGCGCCTGCCAGCCCATAGGCTTTGGAGAATGTTCGAAGCACGATCCAGTTGAGATCGGTGCCGCGTAACAGGTCTATGGCTGATGGATAATCATCCCCCGCCGCATATTCGGCATAGGCTTCGTCAAGCACGAGCAAAGTGTTTGGAGATGTAGCATTTATAACCCGCTGTAGCGCTTTCGGATCGAGCCAGCTTCCGACCGGATTGAGCGGATTTGCGAACATGACAAGCCGCGGGCCTTTTGCAACGGCGGCCACCAGAGCATCGACATCGACCTCCAGTGATTGTTTTACCTCTACCCGCTCGACCACAGCTCCCATGAGCGTCGAATAGTCTTCATGCAAAGGGAAGGATGGGTAAAGCGTGACGACGCGATCACCGGGGCGAAGCACAGATCGGCAGATGACCCCGATCAGGTCTTCCGATCCGTTGCCCAAGATAACCTGATCCTCCGGCAACTGAAATTCCTGCGCTATTTCGAGCGCCAGAGCGTGACCGGACGGGTCAGGATAAAGCCTCAGCAGGTCGTGCACGGAGACGAAGAGTTCTTCTATTTTCGGGGAAGGACCCAAAGGGTTCTCGTTCGAACCGAGCTTTGCGATTTGTGCCGGATGATAGCGATGTTCGACTTCGGCAATGGTCAGCCCGGCATTATAAGGGCTAAGGGCGCGTATCTCTGGACGAATCAGACTGTTGAGCACTGTTTGATCATCGTTCATTTCTCGTTCTCCTCTCATGGCGCGCTCTTGGATGCGGCGCGCCTTGCTAAAGAACGTTCTAAGACTAAACTCCTATTTTGTATATATATGTATAGACAAGTTCCGAAAAAGATGCCTTTATGTCGGGGAGACCATAAAAAATTGCTAAACATTACCCGCAGAATGGTTAGAAGTTCTGGCGATGTTTTGTTCAGGCAGGGTCCATAGGGGAACATGATGCAGGTTTTATCGCTTTTCGACCTTAGCGGGCGTAAGGCGCTGGTCACTGGCGCGAGCCGGGGGCTGGGACAGGCTATTGCCGAGGCTCTGGCATCGGCAGGGGCCGACGTCGCCATAACAGCGCGCAAGTCCGACGATCTGACCGAAACGGCCTCTCTCATCGCCGCTCTTGGGCGCGCCTGCGTGCCGCTTTCCCTTGATGTGCAGGATGTTGAGGCCTGCGCAAACGTGACTGCAGAAGCTGCTGCAAAACTGGGCGGTCTCGATATTCTCGTTAACAATGCCGGTTATGAAGAAATACGACCTTCGCTCGATGTCGATGAAGAGCTGTGGGACCGCATTGTCTCGACCAATCTGAAGGGCGCTTTCTTTTGCGCTCAGGCCGCGGCGCGTCACATGACTGATACCAAAAGCGGCGGCGCAATCATCAATCTTTGTTCGCTCACCTCCTATGTTGGCGTACCGACAGCGGCACCTTACGGCTCGTCGAAGTCTGGCCTCATGGGGATGACGCACGCGCTTGCAACGGAATGGGCACCGCACGGCATTCGCGTCAATGGTATCGCGCCCGGCTATTTCCGCACGTCGATGACGGACGTTTTTTATGAAAATGACGAATGGCAAAAATCCATGCTGGATAAAATTCCGCAGGGTCGGTTCGGCCGCATGGATGATGTTGCGGGCGCGGTGGTTTTTCTGGCGAGCACCGCATCGGCTTACATAACGGGTCAGGTTATCCCCATCGACGGTGGCTATCTGGCATCGATCTAGCGTTTCGGCTCCCCGAAACTGACTTGAGACACTTACGACCGGCGTTTTCAAACGCTTCTGAATGAAACGGGAAACATCAATGAAATCCACCGGAAACGGAACTGGCCCCAATGCCAAGATCGGACCGGCTGCCGTCTCGGCCAAGAATGTCAGCATGATCTATAACGGCATTCATGCCGTTCGGTCGGCTTCATTCGATCTTGATCAGGGACGTTTCCTGACCATTCTCGGGCCATCTGGTTCGGGCAAAACAACCCTCCTGCGGCTGATCGCAGGTTTTCAACGCCCAAGTGTCGGCGAAATTTTCATCAATGGCCAGGCGGTCAGTGCAGTTCCGTCGCATAAGCGTTCGATCGGCATGGTGTTCCAGAAACTTGCCCTGTTTCCGCATATGACGGCGGCGGAGAATGTGGCTTTTCCGCTCAAGATGCGCCGTTTCGATGCCCGGACTATCCCGGAAAGGGTCGAGCGCTATCTCGATCTGGTTCGTTTGGGCGGGTTCGGCAACAGACGCGTTCATGAGCTCTCCGGCGGCCAGCAACAGCGCGTCGCCATTGCCAGAGCCTTGGTGTTCGAGCCTGATCTTCTGCTGCTTGATGAACCGCTGGCGGCCCTCGACCGCAAGCTTCGTGAAGAAATGCAGCTTGAATTTCGCCGCATCCAGCGCGAACTGGGCGTCACCACAATCAACGTCACCCATGACCAGCGTGAAGCACTGGTCGTGTCGGATGAAATCATCGTTATGGATGGCGGTAAAATACAACAGATGGCAAGGCCGTCGGAAACCTATCGCAACCCGTCCAACGCTTTTGTCGCGAATTTCATCGGGGTTACCAATTTCATCACCGGGAAAGCTGCGTCCGTGGACGGCAGTATCGTGCAGGTGGATGCGGGGCCGAAGCTTGTTGGTATGTTGGGTGACGGTCAAAAGCCAGTTGCCGCAGGCGATGGTGTTTCTTGTGCCATTCGCGCCGAACAAATCCGTATCGGTTCAAATGCTGAAGGTGCTGCCGGGCTGGATACCACGCTTGAAGGTGTTGTCACCGACGCAATCTTTGAAGGTGAGCGCATTGTGTATGAATTGCGCGTACCGGCGCTGGGCGATGCCTTGATGCGCGTGTTCGATCACGATCCGGTCGGACACAGCCAGTTTGAAGAAGGCGCGACCGTCACGCTCGGCTGGAATGCACGCGATCTCATCGTTTTTGCAGCATAAACTGAACACCAGATTACAGACAAAACCCTAGAGGAGAGAACATTATGAGCGCTGTGAAGAAGCCCTTTTTGATACTCGACCGCCGCCGCTTTCTGCAAAGCGCAGGCGCGATGGCCGCTGCTGCCGGAACCACCTCGCTTGGCCTTTCCCGCGCTTTCGCGGAAGAGCCTGCAAAGCCGAAAGAACTCATCGTGCGCGCCTGGGGTGGCAGCTGGGTTGATGCGCTGAAGGCGGGCGTTTCCGATCCATTTACGGCTAAGACCGGCATTTCAATCCGCCACGATCTGACGGAAGACAATGAAATTCAGCCGAAGCTTTGGGCAGCGGTAGCGCAGAAGCGTATTCCGCCGATCCATGTCAACTGGGATACGACGACCAATGCAACCAAATCGGCATTGCGTGGCGTGACGGAAGATCTGTCGGACCTGTCCAATCTGAAAAACACTACCGATCTTGCCAAGCCGGTCGGCCTCGACGGTTATCCGATCGTCAATACCTATGGCTATGTCTATGTGCTGGCTTATCGCCCGGAAGCATTCCCGGATGGCCCGCCGAAGTCGTGGCATGCTCTGCTTGATCCGAAGTTCAAGGGACGCATCGCGCTTTACAATGACGGCATTGGTTTCCACTTCCCGGCACAGGTTGCCGGGGGCGGCAAACTGGAAGACATTCCGGGCAATATGCAGGCAGCCTGGGATTTCATCGCCAAGGTGAAGCAGCAGCAGCCGCTGCTCGGTGAAGACCCGGATTTCACCACCTGGTTCCAGAAGGGTGAAATCGATCTCGCCTGCACCATTTCGACCAATGCGCGCGAAGCCCAGAAGAACGGCGTCAAGATCGACTGGACCGTGCCTGAAGAAGGCGCGAAGTTCGACACCGATGGTTTGTGGATTCCAAAGGGTCTGCCGGAAAACGAACTTTATTGGGCCAAGGAATATATCAACTTCGCTCTCACCAAGGATGCGCAGCAGGTCTGGCTCGACGGCCTCGGCCTGCCGGGCGTGGTGCCGGGTCTGACGCCGCCCGCCGATCTGGTGAATGATCCGGCCTATCCGACCAAGGACGAGGATTTCAAGCATCTCATCCGCATCTCGGCCAAGGTACAGGTTGAGAACGAGAGCGAGTGGTTCTCCAAGTTCAAAGCGATCATGCAGGGCTGATCCAGCTCGATAGACAACAAGGATCGCCCGATGAGGGCGATCCCTATGCCCGATATTCTCAAGGCAAATATTCAGGAATTGTAACATGCGAGCGGCACGCTCTGCCTATCCGGTGGTTTGGCGTATCATGGATGCGCTGGAAGCAATCGCAGCCTTTCTATGGCCCGCGCGGTTTAACCGTGCTGTGCCCTATCTGATGCTGTTTCCGGCCATCGTGTTGGTGGGCTTGCTGGTGCTCGGCCTGATCCAGATAGCAGACACCAGCCTGCGTACGCTCGACACGTCAACCTTCCTGATGTCGGACTATTACACGCTCGCCAACTACAAGCGCGCCCTGACGGAATCCCTCTTTGCGACAGTCGCCTGGCGCAGCCTTTTCGGATCGCTCGTCGTTACGCTTTTCACGCTCATTCTGGCGTTTCCCTATGCCTATCTGATGGTCAGAACGCCTTCGGCAGCCTTGCGTAAATTCCTGCTGATCGCACTTTTTCTGCCATTCTTCATCGGGCAGGTGGTGCGCGCTTATGGCTGGCTCATCATTCTGGGCAATCAGGGCATGGTGAATGAGGCGCTCGGTCTCGTCGGTATCCCACCCTTGCGCCTGCTTTATAACTATCCGGCAGTTCTGTTCGGACTTGTGCAATATATGCTGCCATTCGCGGTCCTGATGCTGGCGCCGGCGCTGACGGCCATACCAGAAGAAATGGAAGCGGCGGCAAGTTCGCTTGGTGCGAACTGGATGCGGACATTTGCGCATGTTGTGCTGCCCATGGCGCGTCCCGGCCTGATTGGCGCGGGGCTGGTGGTGATGACGCTTTCGCTGACCGATTTTGCCATTCCGGCAATCCTTGGTGGCGGCTCTCAGGACTTTATCGCCAACGCCATTTATGACCAGTTCTTCCGCACATCCGATCAGGGGCTGGGCGCGACTTTGGCGCTGCTTCTGGTCGGTGTCGGTTCCATTCTTGTCGGGATCGTCTTTACCCTGTTCGGTGCGGGAACGCTCGCCATGGGGAGGGCGCGCAAATGACCGCTCCATTGTCCAAGTCTGTCGTTATCTGGACCTTTGTAATTGCCGTGCTGGTGCTTCTTTCTGCACCAACCATCGTGGTTCTTGGAGCGTCCTTCACGTCGGGCAATATGATCACCTTCCCGCCCGAAGGGTTTTCCTTGAAATGGTATCAGAAGATCGTCGGGACAAGCGATTTGTGGGATGCATTCCTGCGTTCCCTCTACGTGTCCTTCATCTGTACCATCGTCGCTATTCCTGTCGGAACGCTGGCCGGTATCGCGCTGGCGAAATATGCGGTGCGCTTTGAAAAGACGATCCAGATCTATCTGCTGTTGCCGTTCACGATCCCACTGATCGGTTCTGGTATCGGCCTGATGCTGGTCTTCGGGCATGCCGGTATTCTGGGTCAACTTTGGCCAGTCGGGATTGCAGCCTGCGTCATCAATCTGCCTTTCATGATCTGGGCTGTGACGGCAAGTGCGGCCAATCTCGATGCTGACCTTGAACTGGCCGCCGCAAATTGCGGCGCAGGGCCGATATCGACATTTTTCTTTGTGACGCTGCCCGTCGTGGTGCCGGGTGTAATCAGCGGATCGCTGCTGATGTTCATTCTGGCGCTCAACGAATTTCTGGTGAGCCTGCTTCTGGTTGACGCCCGTATCGTCACCCTGCCAGTGCAGATTTACAATTCGATCCGATCCATCATCACGCCTGACCTCGCAGCGATTTCTGTGGTTTTCATCGCCTGCGCCGCGTTTGCTATCTTCCTGCTCGACCGTCTGGTCGGGCTCGACATTTTCCTGAAATCGAAATGATCAGCTGCGTCCCCAACGCAGCGAGCAAGGAGCCGACTATGTCCGATGTAACCTTTCACGAACTGGCAAAGCTGGACGACGCCAAGCGCGCGGAGCTTTTGAAGCGTTCGGAAACCGATCTCTCAGGCTTTATCGAGAAAGTGAAACCGATCATCGAAGCCGTTCGCACGGAAGGCGACGCCGCATTGGTACGGTTTGCACGTGATCTGGACAAGGCCGAAGTTGATCCAGCCAATATCAAGGCAACCGAGGCGGAATTTGACGCGGCTTTCGACAAGGTCGAAAAAGACGTGATCGAAGCCATTCAATTCGGCATCGACAATATACGTCACTTCCATGAAGAGCAGAAGCCGGAAGCGATGTGGCTGAAGGAAATGCGTCCCGGCGCCTATGCTGGCGACCGCTTTACGCCCATCCGTTCGGTAGCGCTCTACATCCCGCGCGGGAAGGGCGCATTTCCGTCTGTCACCATGATGACCGCCGTGCCTGCTGTGGTTGCCGGTGTGCCGGAACTGGCCATCGTTACCCCGCCGACCCCGGATGGCTCGGTGGATGCCGCCACGCTCGTCGCTGCACGTCTGGCCGGTGTCGAAACCGTCTATAAGGTTGGCGGCGCGCAGGCCGTTGCAGCGGTTGCTTATGGAACGGAGACCGTGAAGCCCGCGCTCAAAATCGTTGGTCCGGGCAGTCCATGGGTTGTCGCCGCAAAGCGCCTCCTTGGTGGTGTCATCGATCCGGGTCTCCCCGCAGGTCCTTCCGAAGCAGTGATTTTCGCAGACGATACCGTCAAGGGCGGTCTGGCCGCGCTCGACCTTTTGATCGAAGCCGAACACGGTCCGGATTCCTCCGCTTGGCTTGTCACGCATAGCCGCCGGGTGGTGGAAGAAGCACTTGCCGCTCTGCCGGATCATTGGGCGCGCATGACGGAGCAGCGGGTTGGTTTTTCCAAGACCGTTCTGACCGGCAAATATGGTGGTATCGTCCTGACCTCGTCGGTCGAGGAAAGCTATCGCTTCATCAATGATTATGCGCCGGAACATCTGGAGCTTCTCTCGACCGACCCTTTTGCGCATCTTGGCCACATTACCGAGGCTGCGGAAATCCTCATGGGGCCGCATACGCCGGTGGTCATCGGCAATTTCGGGCTCGGACCGAATGCCGTGCTGCCAACCAGCCGCTGGGCGCGCACCTATGGTCCGCTTTCTGTGACTGATTTCGTCAAGCGTTGTTCCATCGGCTATGTGACGGCTTCCGCTTATCCTGAATTCGCCAAGCACGCCCGCACGCTCGCCCGTTATGAAGGCTTCTCGTCTCACGAAAATGCCGTTTCGGAAATCCGCAAAGACTATCTTTAAGAAAGTGCGCGCAATGAAAGCGGTCCGGCTATATGCGGCCAAGGATCTGCGGGTCGAAAATATCGACCCGCCAACGGCGCTTGCGCCGGGCTGGGTCCGGCTGAAGGTTTCCGCTGCGGGGATTTGCGGTTCTGACCTGCACAATTTCTCGACCGGCCAGTGGATCAGCCGTTCGCCCTCGGTTGCGGGGCATGAATTCGCTGGCGTCGTGACCGAGATTGGCACAGGTGTGAGCGGGTTCAAGCCGGGCGATACGGTCATTGCCGATTCCAGATATTGGTGCGGCGAATGCCCGGCTTGTGCGAGCGGTCGACACAATGTCTGTTCCACTCTCGGTTTTATCGGTGAAGTCTGCGATGGTGGCTTCGCCGAGGAGACGGCGCTGCCTGCCCGGTTGCTTGTCCATTATGCTGCCGATATCAACCCGGTTGTCGCCGCGATGGGCGAGCCGCTTTCGGTTGCGTTGCATGCCATTCGCAAGCAGCGTGTGCCGTCCGGCGAGGCGGTTCTGGTTGTGGGGTGTGGGCCGATTGGCGGGCTTGTGGCTTTGTTGCTTTCCCGCCTACATGACGGGCCGGTACTCGTCTGCGACCGCAATGAACAGCGCGCTGAACTGGTTTCGAGAGTAACCGGCGCAATCAAGGTGGAACTCGACAAGCCTGCTCTGGAGCGTGCGCTTTCAGGTAAAACCTTGCGTTATGCCATTGATGCGACGGGCAATATCGCCGTTTTGAACGCGATCATCGATGTCCTGTCCGGTGGTGGTTCTCTGGCGCTCGTCGGGATTTCGCACGGCAAGATCGAGCTTGATCCCAATATTCTGGTTGAGAGGGAAATCAGTCTGATCGGTTGTCATGCCTATCAGGACGAACTTCAGGAAATAGCGGCTTTGCTGCCAGAACTGGAGGCATCGTTGGTGAAACTGATCGATCGCGAGATTTCACTTGATGAAGTGCCGGAGGCTTATGACCGCTTGCTGGCGGGCCAGGCCGAAGGGCTGAAAACGATCATACGGATAGGAGCATAGTCGCGTCATGAGCTCTGCCGGTAAATCGGATGCGGATCATCGTTCGGCGATGGAATTGCCCGAAACGGCAGGGCCCCTTTACGAGAAGGTGAAGGCCCAGGTTCTCGAAAATATTCGGTCAGGACGCTGGCCTGGCAATTTTCGCCTGCCATCCGAGCATGAGCTTGTAGAGGCGCTTGGCATCTCCCGCATGACCGTCAACAGGGCGCTGCGCGAGCTGACCGATCAAGGCATTTTGAAGCGTATTCAAGGTGTTGGTACATTCGTTTCACCGCCTAAGCCCGAAACGACGTTGATCGAAGTGGTGAACATTGCCAACGAGATTGCGGCGCGGGGCGCGACGCATCGCGCGCAGGTGGTGGCGCTCGATATTGTGCAGCCGGATGCGGCGCTGCTGAACGCGTTCGAACTGCAAAGCCCGATAGCTGTCGCGCATTCAATCATCGTACATTTCGAAAACGATGTGCCCGTGCAACTGGAAGAACGCTTCGTCAACACGCAACTGGTGCAGGATTATGAACTGCAGGATTTCCGCACCATGACGACCTATGATTATCTGCAGAAAAGCACACCGATGACGGAAGTCGAACAGGTGATCTCAGCGGTGACTGCGAATGCGCAGATTGCCGACCTGTTGCAAATCGAGGTCAACGCGGCCTGCCTCCACCTCGACCGTCGCACATGGACCAGAGAGACTGTCGCGACCGTCAACAAGCTGATCTATGCGGGTGATCGCTATCGCTTGGGCAGTCGCTACAAGCCAGAAATTTACAGATAGTCCACCGGGTTATCGATACTCAGCGCGTTCGAACCATCTCGATATTGCTATGCTGAATGCGTGCTTTGAGCAGATCCTGCCGCGAGACCAGACCGACGACTTTGTGTGACTGCGGGTCGAGAATGGGAATGCGCGGAATGCCGCTCATAACCATCAGATCGGCGACCTCGCCAAGCGGCGTCGAGGTGAAGGCTGTGGGTTGCGAGGCGTCGGAGAGGGTTTCGGCAAGCGATGCGGCCACCGGAGCGCCCGACACCTGCCATTGCAGAACTTCCGATCTGGAAACAAGACCGAGCAAGCGCCCGTCGTCGCTCAGAACAGGATAGGCTCTGTGGCGTGCGTCTTTCGTGAAAAATGCAATCGTCTCGTCAATCGACTGTTTGCCCGACAGACATTCCGGCGCAGGCGTCATGACGTGCGCAGCCTGTAGAAATGCAAACGGGTCAACTGAATATTCCTGCAAGATATGGCGTCCGCGACGCGCAATTTTCTCTGTCAGAATGGAACGGTTGAGAATGAGGACACTGACGGCATAGGCTGAGGCCGACGCGGCAATGGTCTCGGGCAGGGCGGCGAAATGACCGGTCAGTTCGACCGCGAAGATGGCGCTCGTCAGTGGCGCGCGCATTGCACCGCTCAAAATCCCTGCCATGCCGATCATGGCCCAGAAGCCTGCACCGCCGGGCAGGAACTGCCCAGTCAGTCCACCCAGTGCACCGCCAAGCAGAAGAAGCGGGGCGAGGACGCCGCCTGACGTGCCGGAGCCGAGCGCAATCAGCCAAACTGCCGCCTTGACCACCAACAGCAATGCGATTGCCTTCATGGTCATGGAACCGTCCAGCAATTGTTGGATGCTGGCATAGCCTGCACCGAGAACATGCGGATCGATCAGCCCTCCGATACCAACCGCGACAGCTCCAAGCGCTGGCCACCACATCCAATGAACTGGCAACCGATGAAACATGTCTTCAATGCGATAAAGGCCAGTGGAGAGCAGCACGCTCTGTATGCCGACGACAGCACCGAGCAACAGCGCGAAGAGCAGTGGCATTCCGCCGCCGACATCGGCGCCCATGAACGGAAAAAGCGGGCCTGCACTGATGAGAAAAGGCCGCCATGCCGAGGAAACCAGCACAGCGACCACAACGGGGATGAAACTGCGCGGCTTCCATTCGAAGAGCAATACTTCCAACGCAAGCAGGATAGCCGCCATTGGTGTGCCGAATATCGCGGTCATGCCGGCGGTGGCGCCTGAGACCAGCAGGGTCTTGCGCTCTGCGGCGCTCAGTTCAAAAAGCTGTGCAAATAAGGAGCCGATGGCCCCGCCCGTCATGATGATTGGTCCCTCGGCGCCGAACGGACCGCCGCTGCCGATTGAGATTGCAGAAGACAACGGCTTCAGCACCGCAACTTTAAGCGAAAGACGGCTTTCGCCAAACAGGATCGCTTCGATGGCCTCGGGTATGCCATGTCCCCGGATTTTTTCAGACCCGTAGCGCGCCATCAATCCGATGATAAGGCTACCGATGACGGGTATGACAAGCGCCAGCATTCCTAGTTGATGGTCGATGATTTCGGAATTCGCGAAAGAAAACCTGCCAAACCAGAAGAGATTGGTCGAAAGCGCGATGAGTTTCAGCAGCAGCCATGCCCCGAAAGCGCCGCCAGTGCCAACCACGATTGCCGCAAGAGCAAGCATCAACATACGGCGGTCGGTCGTATGGTCGCGCAATCTTGGAAGATTTGGTATGGCTGACGGCGAGGACATAATTGCTCCGGATTTGATAGGACCGGAAGCGAATTATATCGTACTACGACATATTTCAAGAAGGTAAAAATGGTTTCCCGAAGAATGACTGAAAACGATTATGCGGTTCTGGCGGATTTTCGCTATTCATTGCGAAATTTTCTGGCGTTCAGCGAAACCAAGGCCGCCGAGTATAATCTGACACCACAGCAGCATCAGGCCCTGCTAGCAATTCGCGCAGCAGAGGATGGCCGAGCCACGGTCGGCTATGTCGCGGAACGGCTGGTTTTGAAGCCGCATAGCGCCAGTGGATTGGTTGCGCGCCTTGAAGCATTGGGGCTGCTTAAACGTTTACCGGGAACAGGCGACAAACGACAAACCGTGCTTGGCCTGACCGAAGAAGCGGACAGAATACTGGCTGAACTGAGCTTGACCCACCGCGAGGAAATCCGCCGGTTGCGCCCCTTGCTGCTTGATCTGCTGTCACGAATAGAGAGCGAAACTTAGCCTCTGGTTTGCCTAGCCGATGGGCAGGCCGGTCTCGGATTTCATCGTGCGCAACGCGATTTCGGATTGCACGCGGGCGACCTGCGGATGGGGTAGCAGCACGAGATGAATGAAATCGGCAAAGGCGGAAAGGTCCTTGGCGACAATAATCAGCACATAATCCGCATCGCCGGAAACCGAATAGGCTTCGCGCACTTCTTCATGTCGGGTCAGAAAGCTGACGAAGGATTCATCGGTGCGTTCGTTATGGGTTGATAGATTGACGCGTGTGATGGCGCGCAATCCGTAGCCCAGCTGTGCCGCATCAAGCCTCGCAGAATAGCCCTGAATGATGCCTTCCTGCTCCAGCCGCGTGCGGCGACGCGAGCATTGGGATTGTGACAGATTGACCAGTTCAGAAAGCTCCGCATTGGTCAAGGACGCATCGCGCTGCAATGTTTGCAAGATTGCACGATCGAAGGAATCGAGCATAATTTCGTGCATGAAACGTCCTTCCGGCTCATAATTTGTGCAAATCTTCGCTAAGATTGCCACATATTGCAAGCACTTCGCGCGGGTCAGCTCATAGAATCTTCTCAATTATCAGGAGGATTCAAAATGGGCCCATATCCGCACGACGCACCCAAAGCCGAAATCAACGAAGCAAATCCCGCGGGAACGGACGGTTTTGAATTCGTGGAATTCGCGCATCCCGAACCAGAAAAGCTCGATATATTGTTCCGCCAGATGGGCTTTCGTCCTGTTGCCAGGCATCGCAAGAAGGATATCTTTCTCTATCGTCAGGGCGACATCAACTATCTTCTAAACCGTGAGCCCAACAGCCACGCCGCATCCTTCGTTGCAGACCATGGCCCTTGCGCGCCAGCAATGGCGTGGCGCGTGGTGGACGCAGGCCATGCGTTGCGCCGCGCAGTGGAACTGGGCGCGGAAGAATATCGTGGCGACGGCAAGTCGCTGGATGTTCCGGGCGTTATCGGTATTGGCGGCTCACTGCTCTACTTCGTGGACACCTATGGCGATGACGGTTCATGCTATTCGGCGGAGTTCGAATGGCTCGGAGAGGCCGATCCGAAACCGGGAGGTTTCGGCTTCTATTACCTCGATCATCTCACGCATAATGTGGTGCGCGGGAATATGAATACGTGGTACAAATTCTACCACGACACCTTCAATTTCCGGGAGATACGCTATTTCGACATCGCCGGAAAAATGACGGGGCTGACCAGCCGTGCATTGACATCGCCCGACGGGAAAATCCGTATTCCAATCAATGAAAGTGCGGATGATCACAGCCAGATCGAGGAGTATCTTCGCGAATATAAGGGCGAGGGCATTCAGCATATAGCAATCGCCAGCAATGATATTTATGGCGGTACGGATGCGATTGCAGCGCAGGGGCTGGAATTCATGCCCGGTCCTCCGGACGTTTATTATGAGAAGTCCAAGGCGCGCGTCAAAGACCACAACGAGCCGCTCGACAAGCTGAAACGGCGCGGCATTCTCATCGATGGCGAAGGCGTTCTGGGCGGTGGCGAGACGCGCATACTGCTGCAGATTTTCTCAAAAACCGTCATCGGGCCGATCTTTTTCGAATTCATTCAACGCAAGGGCGACGACGGCTTTGGCGAAGGCAATTTCAAGGCCCTGTTCGAGTCCATCGAGGAAGATCAGATCCAGCGCGGTGTGCTCGGCAATGTGCAGAAGCCGCATCAAGATAAGCGTGTGGCGGAGCGCAATGCATGAGCGATGCCTGGCGGTCCTATGCCGGGGCACCTGAGAATGGCACCGTCATTTGCGCATCGTCGGACATATCCGATGGTTGCACAAAATGTCTGGTTCTGCGCGCTGATGGGAAGGAATTTCCGCTTCTTCTCATCAGGCGGGACGGAATCTTGCGTGGATTTGTCAATGCTTGTCCGCATCAATATCTGCCATTAAACTACCGATCAGATGCAATACTCTCAACCGATGGTGCGCGTCTCCTCTGCACAGCACACGATGCGACGTTCGACGTTGAGAGCGGAAAATGCCTGTCTGCCGGGCTTGATGGACTTGATGCGGTTCCCGTAGCCGATGATGAAAACGGGAATGTCGTCATCCGCGAACGGCAGTAAACAAGCAACGGGAGGAAATCATGCCGAATACAATTCGCCTGCATCGCGTCATTGCAGCCAAGCCAGAAAAAGTTTTCCGAGCCTTTGTTGAGCCGGATGCCATAGCGAGTTGGTTGCCGCCTTATGGATATCTGTGCACAGTCCATGAACTGGATGCAAAAGCTGGCGGCAGCCATAAAATGTCGTTTCGCAATTTCACGACAGGCCATAGCCATTCGTTTGGCGGCACATATCTTGAAGTGGTTCCCGGCGAACGCCTCGTCTACACGGACAAATTCGACGATCCGAACCTGCCGGGTGAGATGAAGGTTACGGTCGCGCTGAAAGCCGTGTCTGTTGGAACAGAAATCAGCATCACACAGGAGGGGGTGCCAGACATTATTCCTACGGAAGCCTGTTATCTCGGCTGGCAGGATTCTCTTCACAAACTCGCAAAGCTGGTCCAGCCTGAGATTAATGAATAACACTATCTGAGTATGCGTTATTGAACGAATACCGGTGAGGGCCGTTCGCTCATATCAAACGCTACTTTTCATCAGCCGGGTGCTTTATTCTGATAGTTAGCTTGCGAAGCACTCGGCTGCTTATCCTCACAGAAGTATCGGGCCGTGCGAAAGCGAATACTTATTTTATAAAACCCTAACTTTTCTTGGCAATTTTTCTTGCCTTAACGCAACTGCGCCCTACCCTCCCTCTCTGTCCGATTGTGGCTTGGAGGGCAGTATGCAGTGGCTTCAGTCCGTTTTTGAGCAGGCACCGGAGATAGCACTATTTCTATCTCTGGCTGGCGGTTACGCGCTGGGAAAAATACATTTTGGGAAGTTTCAGCTGGGTGGCGTCGCTGGGTCGCTGCTCGTAGCGGTCGTGATCAGTCAAGTCGGTGTCCATATCGACAATGGGGTGAAGGCAGTGCTCTTCGCCCTTTTCATTTACGCCGTCGGTTTCGAAAGCGGTCCGCAATTCTTCCGGTCGCTTGGGCGTCAATCTCTTCGAGAAATTGCGATGGCCGCGGTGCTGGCCATCAGCGGATTGGTGACGGTGGTTGTCCTGGCGCGTATGTTCGGCCTCGACAAAGGCCTCGCAGCCGGCATTGCCGCAGGGGGCCTGACACAGTCAGCCATCATTGGCACCGCCAGTTCGGCGATATCGAAATTGGGTCTGGCCGCCGATGAAGTTCAGCGATTACAGGCCAATGTCGCCGTTGGCTACGCGGTCACCTATATTTTCGGCTCGTTCGGTGCAATCCTGGTTTGCGTCAATCTGCTGCCGAAATTCATGGGACGTAGCATTCGCGACGATGCCATCAAGGCGGAAGCGGAACTTCTTGCCGGTATTCGGCTGCTCGGCCCCAATGAGCAGGAAGCTGCGCCTGACCTTGTCGGGCGTATCTATCAGGTAGACAAAGCTGCCGGAAAAACCGTCGCGGAAATCGAGGCCAAAACCTCTATAGAGAGCTGGCTCGGGAAATCTGCACAGCTAGGATAAGTGGAATTTCCGCCTGACTTCAGCTTAAATGCTGGGAACAGG
>NZ_JABXGB010000110.1:0-429 GCF_022627935.1 Ochrobactrum sp. C6C9
TTTTTTTATTACTCAGCCCAAGTCGGTGTAGAAATCGCCCGACCGTGGCGCGGTGGACTTCAATACCGCGCTCCGCGAGCGCAACGCACAGTTCGTCCAAAGTCGTTTCGCCACGGGCGGACATCTGCTCGCGGACCCAATCACCATGAGCCAAAAGCTTCACACTACCAGGCGGGTGGCCCTGCCTGGCGGCGGCCAGACAGCCGGATGACCGATACAGGATCATCATGTTGTTGACGAACCGAGGCGAAACACGGAAATGCCGAGCGGCTTCCCGGTGACTATTGCCCTCATTCACAAACGCAACGACACGCTCACGCAACTCAATCGGATGCGGCTTGCCCATGGTGCATCTCCTTCCATGAGACAAGTGAATCACAGATCAAGCCAAACGGGAATCCCGAATCCGGTTAACAGCGACATGCTTTA
>NZ_JABXGB010000111.1:0-400 GCF_022627935.1 Ochrobactrum sp. C6C9
AAGCGCTTCTGGACCTTCTTTTCAGCGAGCGAGACGCAGTGTTGGCGAAGTTGCCGCACTTTTGACGGATAGGAATCTTTAAGTTGCCAGACTTCCGGGGTCTCAATCCATTATGCATTTACTGCATAATGGAGGCCAATTTTTCTATTTTGAGCATTCCGAATTAGCTGCTGTACTCGCCCGACGCCGAGGAAGGAAGCAGTTAAATGAATATGGAGGCCGCACGGGACGAAAGTTATGATGTGATTGTCATTGGCGGCGGTATCAACGGTACCAGCGCAGTCCGCGAACTCTGCGCCGCTGGGTATAAGGCCTTGCTTGTTGAAAAGGGTGATTTCGCAAACGGCGCGTCGAGCAGATCGTCCAGGATACTCCACTGCGGTCTCAGATATTTTGAGAC
>NZ_JABXGB010000112.1:0-385 GCF_022627935.1 Ochrobactrum sp. C6C9
TCAAAATTCGAGCCTTGCGATACGCCGTGTCATTCGCCTGATTGACGAGATGAACATCCATGCCTCTGCGGATGCAACTGAGGCCTCCCAGTCTTTTGCCAGACGGCGGCAGCGATTGAGCCAGGCGAAGGTTCGCTCGACGATCCACCGTTTGGGCAAAACTACAAAGCCCCTGACCTGATCGGAGCGCTTGACGATTTCAATTGCCAGCGCTTCGATATGTGCCACAGCAGTTGTTAGCTTTTCGCCAGCATATCCGCCATCGGCAAAGAGTTTCTTCACAGCGGGATAGTTGTCACGGTGTTGTCACGTTAACTGGGCTGCAGTTGCCTGCCTGACGGTTTGGGCGTAAATTTTGGCGATGCAGACATCAGATATCATCTTC
>NZ_JABXGB010000113.1:0-379 GCF_022627935.1 Ochrobactrum sp. C6C9
CATCGACCAGGCTTCAAGATAGGCCAGATCCGAGGTCAGCGCGCGCAGCGTGTTTTCACCCATGCCTTCATTGACCAAATGGCGCAGTGTCTCGACGTCCTCATCAGTCAGAACCTCGGCTAGCATGTCGCGCCGGTTCATCGGCAAAACGGCGGCGATTGTATCTAAAGTCTCGGTGCGTTTTTCAATCGAACCTGACGACGAGCTACTCATTTCGGCAGTCCGTTCTCGTCATATAGTTCATCGTGGTTCGAAGTCTGGTGCATGTTTGCAGGCCTTCCCTTAAGCGCCAGCGCCCAGACGACCGCGAACGGACACATAGGCGGCGAATACACCGATCTGGCAGTTCGTTATCTTGCCAGCCGAACCTGTATACTGA
>NZ_JABXGB010000114.1:0-359 GCF_022627935.1 Ochrobactrum sp. C6C9
TAGTTCAGTTCATCGCGAATTTTTCCGCCAAAGAGTTCATATACTGGCACATTCAACGCTCTGGCGCGAATATCCCAAAGCGCCTGTTCTATGGCGCTCATTCCGGCACAAGCAATTCCGCCGGGGTTCTTTAACCAGAACGCCTGGTCGTACATGTCCGAAACGATCCGATTGATGTACAGTGGGTTAACCCCCAGCAAAAACCGTTCGCTCAGATCTTTAATCATACCCGCTACAGCAGAGCCACCGGTTCCATAGGAAATCGCGGCCTCGCCTAATCCAGATATGCCTTCATCCGTCTGAATTTTCACCAGAACGGGCTTCAGGCCCTGTCCGCGCACATAGTAAACGTTGACGGA
>NZ_JABXGB010000115.1:0-348 GCF_022627935.1 Ochrobactrum sp. C6C9
CGTCATGCACTGGCTGCCGATCTGTCCTATGGCCGCAAGCGGGCGCTGGAAATCGCCACCACGCTGGCGCTTGATCCGAAAGTGCTGCTGCTGGATGAGCCCATGGCCGGCATGGGCCATGAAGACGTTCACACCATTGCCGCCCTCATTGCCGATGTCGCGAAGGACCGCGCCGTTTTGATGGTGGAACACAATCTCAAGGTGGTGGCCGATATCGCCCACCATGTCACGGTGCTGCAACGCGGCGAGATCCTCGCCTCCGGCAGCTATGCCGACGTCTCGAAGGACGAGCGCGTGCGCACCGCCTATATGGGAACCGAACATGAATAAAGGCCAACCGCTCCTGTC
>NZ_JABXGB010000116.1:0-345 GCF_022627935.1 Ochrobactrum sp. C6C9
CTCCTTCCATGAGACAAGTGAATCACAGATCAAGCCAAACGGGAATCCCGAATCCGGTTAACAGCGACATGCTTTAGAGTTTGATAAACGCATTTAAAGCAATGTCCATAAAGGTTTACGCTGTCGTAATCGCGCTCCTATTTCCACGCGGTTTCGGGTTTATGGTTCTTAAAAACAATGCCAACCTTGCAATCGTAACCGCTGCATTTATCGACAGCGGCTCACTTTTGGGCGATTATGTGAAGCTTGCAGAGAGTGACGAATTCAATGTATGCGCCGTCTCTGTCCCATTGATTTAGGGCATTTTGGGTGAGTGAGGTTTCTGCCAGAAGGGTTTTCAGCAAT
>NZ_JABXGB010000117.1:0-327 GCF_022627935.1 Ochrobactrum sp. C6C9
ACCGATGACCTTGCATGGTTCGCTCCCGTTTCCTAAACGGCAGATGGCTATTTTCGGCCCGATTATTGAGGCCCTTGTGCGACCAATGGTCAAGGCCGGGTGCCACTTCTGCCTTTGCTGCACCGTAGGAGCGGAGCTTATCGGTGATGATCCGTTTGGGAGCAAAGCCATAGCGCTTCATTAACGCCACAAGCAATCGCTTTGCCGCCCTTTTATCACGCCGCTTCTGCAAGATTTCTTCGAGAACGGAGCCATGTTGATCCACCGCACGCCAAAGCCAGAATTTTTCTCCAGCGCATTTGACGACCACTTCGTCCAAATACCAAA
>NZ_JABXGB010000118.1:0-317 GCF_022627935.1 Ochrobactrum sp. C6C9
AGCTTGCCGCCTTTGGTTGCGACGGTGTTCTCGCTCTTATATCCGCTCATTTTATCTCGGTGCCTTTGTTATCCCGAATTGAGCATCGCCCTTGGCCGTGCAGGCCTTGCACCGCATTCGAGGGTGCAGATCCACGAAATAGGTGTGCGTACCGAACTTTCGCAGAATGATGGTTCTGTCTACGGACCCGATATGGCCGCATCGGCAGCAATAGCCGTAAAGCTCGTACCAGCCGAACAGATCCATTATCCGTGCCGAAGCAGGCATTTCCTTCAAGAAGGTCGGTCTTATTCTCATTTCTCAAAATACGTCTCCCA
>NZ_JABXGB010000119.1:0-308 GCF_022627935.1 Ochrobactrum sp. C6C9
CTTCGACTGGCAATGTGACGGCTCTGCGTGAAGCAGGGCCGGCGACCTCGACTTCTCTATCGCGGACCGCTGCGCGTTCTGTTTTGTCGGCGCGCGGCTTGGGCAAGTCGTTTGGCGGCTTTTATGCGGTGAAGAATGTTGATCTTGATGTGGAACATGCCCGCGTTCATGCGCTGATCGGCCCGAACGGGGCTGGCAAGACGACGGTGTTCAATCTCCTGACCAAGTTTTTGCAGCCGACAAGCGGCGAGATCACGCTTCTGGGCGAAACCATCACCAAAACCGACCCGGCCAAAGTGGCGCGGATG
>NZ_JABXGB010000011.1:0-166596 GCF_022627935.1 Ochrobactrum sp. C6C9
CTCCTTCCATGAGACAAGTGAATCACAGATCAAGCCAAACGGGAATCCCGAATCCGGTTAACAGCGACATGCTTTAGGCTGCCCCGTTGAATCCTGCTTGGCGGGTGTTCGTTACTTTGCCTGTGTGAAGAGATTGCGGAACTGGCGCGGCTGTGAACGCAGAAACTGGGGAGCCGCCTCAATCGTTTCGCCGAAATGCGCCGCCGCATGCCACGGCCAGCGCGGATCATAGAGAACCGTGCGTGCGAGTCCGATCATATCAGCATCACCAGTGGCCAGAATGGCTTCAGCCTGCTCGAAATCGGTAATCAGACCGACAGCAACGACGGGAATATTGACAGCCGCTTTTACAGCGCGCGCCAGCGGTACCTGATAGCTCGGGCCGACTGGAATTTTCTGTGCCGCATCAAGGCCGCCGCTCGAAACGTGAATTGCTGCGCAACCTCTTGCGGCCAAAGCTTGCGAGAACGCTACGGTCTGTTCGATATCCCAACCGCCTTCGACCCAATCCGTTCCGGAAACGCGCATCGTGACCGGACGATCCGCTGGGAAAGCGGCGCGAACAGCGTCGAACACTTCGAGCGGAAAACGCAGACGGTTTTCCAGCGAGCCGCCATATTCATCGTCGCGCTTGTTCGAGAGCGGCGACAGGAATTCGTGCAAAAGGTAACCATGGGCTCCGTGCACCTGGATTGCATCGAGACCGAGCCGCGCCGAGCGTTTGGCAGCGCTTACAAATGCATCGCGGATGCGCTTCAACTCGTCTTTATCCATCGCTGTCGGAGCATTGTCGGCGGGGTTAAACGCCACTGCAGATGGCGCAATGGTCTGCCAGCCGTTCTCGTGCTGCGGCGCAATCTGGCGTCCACCTTGCCACGGCAAATCAGTAGATGCTTTGCGGCCTGCATGCGCAAGCTGTATGGCGATGGGCATGGATGACCAGCGACGAATACCGTCGAGCGTCCGTTCCAGCGCGGCTTCGGTTTCATCGGAATAAAGCCCGACATCCGCATAACTGATCCGGCCTTCAGGGCTGACTGCCGTTGCCTCAATCGTCAACAGCCCTGCTCCGGATTGAGCGAGACTACCCAGATGCATCAGATGCCAATCGGTAGTTTTGCCGTCTTCAGCCGAATATTGGCACATCGGGGCAATGACAATGCGGTTTTTCAGATGCAAACCGCCCACGTCCAAAGGAGAAAATAGCTTCGTCTGGCTCATTAGCTCGCGCGCCTCTTATTGAAATCGATCTGACAATGCCCTCTGACAGAGGGTTCGTCATCACACTTATCACAAGCTTATTTTCATTTTCATTGGCTAAAACGCCCCATAAGTTCAATAAAATTGAAGCATGGAATGCGCCGTTGGGAACAGTATTTCTGGTTTCGCCGCGCCAAATTTTATTCGCGAATTAATACTTTTCCGACGATTTACAACTAAGAACAGGCCATTGTGGATCGGGGGGATACCATGGCCTGGAAATTTATGCTGGCGACAGCCGTTATGGCGGTTGCGCGTACTATGCCAAATGTCTTTAAGCCTAATATTTTTAACACACCGGCGAAGCCTGCGCTCATTGCCGATAATGCATTCGACATGGAGCTGAAATCCGCGCCGATTAATCCTGAATGGATACTGGCTGGATCGCCAAAGGCACGTTCATGCGAGCAATCCGCCAGCGGCGACCGCGCGGCTTTCACTGCGATCTGGGATTGCACCGCGGGCGAATTTCGCTGGTATTTCGGCTGGGATGAAACGGTTTATATTCTCGAAGGCGAGGTGCATGTCACCGATGCCGACGGAAAACATCGAACGCTGAAAGCCGGTGATGTGGGCTATTTCCGCGGTGGAACATGGGCCACCTGGAAGATCGACCGCTACCTGAAGAAAGTTGCATTCATGCGACGTACCCTTCCCGCACCGACCTCCACTATTTATCGCATCAGCGATGCGTTGCGGAATCGGGTTGCGCGATTGTGAAGCTCCAGCCGCGTTGACGGGGCGTGCGGCTATTCTATATAAATAATGCGCATGATGGGAATGGGGGTCTCCCGAAACCGCCGCTTCTGGCTGATGACTCCTGCTCGAATTGACAACAGGAACGCAATGCGTCGATAGCGGGAAGCTGTCGGGGCTGTGGGTTATCCCCTGCCCGACTTTCTCCAGCAGGCATTTCGTTCCGCAATTTTGACAGGTGAATTATGCAAGCAACCATCATGGTGGCTCTCGGCGGCGCAATCGGAAGTGTAGCGCGTTACTGGCTCGCGCTTTTGATGTTGCCGGTCAGTCGCGACCTTCCCTGGGGCACAATCGTCATCAACATAGCCGGATCGTTTGCTATTTCCTTTTTCGGTGCGCTGACACTCGAACAGGGGCGCTTTGCGGTGCCGGAAATCTGGCGTATCGCCTTCATGGTCGGCGTGTGCGGCGGCTTCACCACATTTTCTTCATTCAGCCTGCAGACACTGGATCTCCTGCGAGCAGGCCAGGCCGGCAAAGCTCTGCTCAATATCGGCATTTCGGTTATCCTTTGCCTCATTGCGGTCTGGCTTGGCTTCCTTGCCGCGCAACAGATCAACAGCGGTTCCCAACAGATCGCACAAACTGCCGTCGAGGAAGAAGGGTCGTAGGCGACCAGATTCGAGGTGCCGAGGATTTAGTTTCTTAACATTGATGAATGCGGGCCTATATCTCCCCATGTAACAATGGAAAATGGAGAGAACCAATGCGTTTGATGCTTACCGTTCTGGCATTTGCAACGACCTGTGGTCTGGCGTCAGCCGCCGCCCCTGAAGGTCAAAAACTTTCTGAAATCATTTCGAAGATCGAGCAAACCTCGGACGTGTCATATGTCGATGAAGTCGATTGGAATGATCGTGGCTATTATGAGATCGAGTATTTCATGAAGAACGGCGCGAAAGTCGAAATCAAAATCGATCCAAAGACTGGAGAATCGATCAAATAAGGTCTCGGAAAAGTGGTGAGCGCGCAGGGATTCGAACCCTGGACCTACTGATTAAAAGTCAGTTGCTCTACCGGCTGAGCTACGCGCTCCCTGAGGAACAAATCGTCCCTGGAAGTGCGGCGGAACATAAGGGCGAGTTTTCGAATGGTCAACACCATAAAATCACGTTTCTCCAACATAAATTCAAAAAATCCTGTCAACTGCACGTAATCCCGCGCCATAGCGAAACGAGACTGGCTTCAATCAGCGCAAGCTGATGGTTTTTAGCTGCTTTTTGCAAAAGAAAAGCCGCCCCGAAGGGCGGCTTCCTATTCATTGAGGCCGAATCTATCAGCGATACGGTGAATAGCACTGCTGGCGCGGACCATTGTAAGGCTGGAACGTATTGTCCGAGCTGCGGTAGGACCGGTAACGGTCATAGCACCATTCCACATGAGACGTGTTGTAGGCCGGTGCGCGATAGACCGGTGGAGGTGGCGGCGGTGGAGCCGCGATAGCCCCGCCAATGATTGCGCCCGCACCGAAGGCCGCAAGCGGATACCACCAACCGTCGCTGTGGCGGCGATAGCCATGGCGGTAGTAGTTATAGCCGCGATGGCCGTTCCAATAGCCCGGCCCCGGACGATAACCGCCGCCATGCCAGCCCGGACGTGGTCCATGGCGGTAACCGTTCCAATGTCCGCCGCGGCCTCTCCAGTGGTCGCGAACCTGCTGGATGTTTTCGTTGGCTACAGCTGGAGCCGAAGGCATGACCGGCACCGCAGCTGCGGGTGCGATGGCGCCGATCAGAAATGTCGCGCCAATCGTTCCGGCCAGTAATGCCTTGCCAGACCAAAAACTTGTAAGGTTGCTCTTCATTATGCTTCTCCTTTTCAGGTGCATGCATCATGAAGTCTCCCACATGAATGCACCCTGAATATGATTAGCAATCATATCAAATTTCAAGCCGAACGCAATTTACCTCCTATATTTCAGTAATTTACTATGAAGTATGAAACGGCGAAATTAACCGGCTGAAGGCAAAAACGGCGCCACAGCGACTTCGAGGGCTTTTTCGACCCCGAATTTCCCCGAGCAACGCCGTTCGCAGGCAAATTCGCGCATCAACGACATAAGGCATTGAGTTCCGCCCGGCACACCTTATAGAACCTGAAGAAAGCTGCAGAATCCTGTTCCCCATTTCAATCGGTCTTGGCCGGTAACGATGGTTGCTGGAACTGGCGGCGCTTGGCGGGATTTTGGATATGGGTGGTGCGGCCTTGTTGAACGATGCAACGCGGTGGGGATCTCAAACAGGCCTCGGGGCGACCGAAGAGGAATGGGTAGAGCTGGTCTCGCATCTGTCTGAAGACCAGTCGCGGCTTTTGTCGGATCTGGTCGAGCAGCACAAACAGAGCTTCGTGGACATCTTTTATAGTCGCCTGATGCAAAATCGCGAGGCGGCGGTCTTCCTGTCGCAAACCGTCGTGCATGATCGTCTGCAACATTCGCTCAGCGACTGGCTGGTGCATCTCCTGGTGAGCCATCCCACGGATGTAGCCGCTTTCGTGCAGGAACAGCGCAAGATTGGCGAGGTTCATGCGCGCATTCAGGTGCCTATCCATATCGTCATGCAGGGCGCACGGCTGCTGAAAAACGAAATCATCCGCCAGTTGAAGAAGACTGTGCCGGAGCGCGATGCGCTGGCTCGGCTGATCGTGCATGTCAGCAATGCGGTCGATATTGCCATTGAAATCATGAGTCAGGCCTTCGTCAAAGACGCGCGCAAAAGCGCCCAGACGGACGAAGCATATCGCGCCTTCACGCTAAGCCACGACATTCCACTCGAACGGGAATCGCAGCGCGCCGCCCTGATGGAATGGAGCCAATCTCTGTTGTTCAACCTTTATGGCAACAGTGAAAGCCCCCTGCTCTCGCTCGGCAGCTCGGATTTCGGTCTGTGGCTGCAACACAAGGCAGATATGCTGTTTTCCGGTTCGGCAACGCTTGAACGTCTGCGTCAGACCGTCAGTCTCATTGATTATGAATTATTGCCAGCTTTGAATGCGGCCCGCAAAAGTGACCCGGCAGAGCTTCCAGCTGCGATGGCCGAGTTTCAGACGAGGATTGGCGAAGCGAAGTTTCTGCTGGCGGAATTGTTTCAGGCCGCAGCAACGATGGAGACAGGCCGTGATCCACTGACACGCGCCCTGAACCGCCGTTTTCTGCCGCCTATTCTGACCCGCGAAATCCGCATGGCCTCACAGAAAGGACTCGATCTCAGCATTTTGATGGTCGATATCGATCATTTCAAGAAGATCAACGACACCCATGGGCATGGCGGTGGCGACGCCGTATTGCAGCAGGTCGCGGAAACGATACTGGCGCATTGCCGTCCGGGAGATTTTGTCTTCCGCTATGGCGGGGAAGAGTTTCTGGTCGCGCTCGTCGAAACCGACGAACACAGGGCCTTTGGTATTGGCGAAGAGCTGCGTAAGCTGGTCGAGCAACAGACATTCAATCTGACCAATGGCACGGTGGACACCGTGACGCTTTCCATCGGCATCGCCACGTTCAACGGCCATCCGGACTATACGCATCTGGTCGACGCCGCCGATCAGGCGCTCTATCGGGCCAAGCAGGCTGGCCGCAATCGCTGCGAAACGGAAGTGCCGCTCGCGGTTCAGTGAAGAGCAGAGGCATTTTGACATCTGGAAACGGGCGCTGAAAACCGCCATATGCTGCCATCATGACCAATTCTGCCTCACTTATGGATAGTTCCTCCAAGCCGCAACGCGACGCGCTCAACGTGCAGTTCTTGCCTGTGGACGCCGATGCGCCGCCGGTGGAATGGCTCGTGGCGGATGGGCTTACCGATTACGAGGAAGCGCTCGCCTTCATGGAAGCGCGGGTTCAGGCCATCCGCGAAGGCACGGCGAGTGAACTCGTCTGGCTGGTGGAGCACCCTCCCCTTTATACGGCGGGCACGAGCGCGCGGGCAGAAGACCTGCTGACGCCGGACAGTTTGCCGGTGTTCAACACCGGGCGCGGCGGCGAATATACCTATCACGGTCCGGGTCAGCGTGTGGCCTATGTGATGCTCGATCTGAAGCGCCGGCGCGAAGATGTGCGCGCTTTCGTGGCCGCACTGGAACAATGGATCATTGAAAGCCTCGCCGAATTCAATGTGAAGGGCGAGCGCCGCGAAGATCGCGTCGGTGTCTGGGTGATGCGCCCTGAAAAGCCCCGCCTTGCCAATGGCGACATGTGCGAGGACAAGATTGCCGCTATCGGCATTCGTCTGCGCCGCTGGGTCAGCTTTCATGGCATCGCCATCAATGTGGAGCCGAATCTCGGCCATTACGGCGGCATCGTGCCGTGCGGCATTTCAGAACACGGCGTCACGAGCCTTGTTGATCTCGGCCTGCCCGTGACCTTGGGCGATATGGATGTGGCGCTCGGCAAGGCGTTCGAAAACGTATTCGGTCGTCGCGCGGTGAAGTAAGCGTCAGACTTCGACCTTCAGTTTGCGCTCGCGCATGAAGACATAGAAGCCCGAGCCGATGATGATCACGATGCCAAACCATTTGGATGGCGTTGGAAAATCGCCGAAGACGATCAGCCCGACCAGAACCGCATTCACGATTTCCAGATATTGAAACGGTGCCAGCATGGAAGCTGGCGCCAGTTTGAAGGCGTGCACGACCATCAAATGGCTGACCGTGCCGATAGTGCCCAGAAGCAGCAACAGCAGCCAGGGCTGGATGCCGTTGGGCAGGCCGAAGCTCAAATCTTCGAGGCCCATGGTTGGCCCGACGAGCATGGCGAGCCCCGCAAACACCCATCCGCCAACGCCTGCGTAAAACTGCATGACGAGCGGGCTCTCCTTCGCGCCGAATTTGCGGTTTAGGATCAGATAGATCGCGAATGTCACCGCCGTCGCCAGCGGCAACAGCGACACCGCGCCGAAAATCTCGAAGCTTGGCTGGATGACGATCATCGTGCCGATGAGGCCGATACCGACCGCGCTGAATCGCCGCCAGCCGACCTTCTCCTTGAGGAAGATCGCCGAAAGCAGCGTGAGGATAAGCGGCTCTGCGAAGAATACGGCCATGGCGTCGGCAAGTGGCATATATTTGACAGCTGTGAAAAAGCAGAGGCCGCCAAAGCCCATCAGAACCCCGCGTATGAGGTTGCCCGCCAGATGCTGCGTGCGAAGTGCCGCCACTCCACCACCTGCCACAAGCAGAATGAAGAACATCAACCAGCATTGCACGAAAAAGCGCATGAACGTGACGGTTGCCGGAGGCATATTATCCATCATGGCCAGCCATTTGCCGATGGCGTCCATCAGCGGCAGCATCAGCACCGAGACGACCATAATGGCCATGCCTTTTACATGCGCTTCTACGCCGCCTGCCGCGCTGCCCTGCATTTCCCGCTCACGATTTCTTCTAAATGCTCGTTTGTTCGCTGTAGGCCAACAACGGCCCCGTTTCCATCATATTCATCGAATGAACAGCCGCTTGTTTGACTTTCGCCTTGTTTCTGGTGCAAACCGACACGACATCACACGAAATCCTTTGATAAAGCCGTGCGAAAGTGGAACGTAAGGCGAACTTCATTCGCCTTTCACGGCTGCGCATGGCATCATTCGGATGATTCGCAGACAGTATATTTTCGGTCCATGCCGGGGCAGCAAGCCGCATGGTCCTTCCTGAAATTCTGACAGAGAGCTTATCGGGTAAAGATGGACGACAGCAACGATCTCTTTTCGAGAGTGGTGAACAATGCCCGGGAGCGGCAGGTGGAACGACGCACGGAACAGAGCGCCGCGCCTCAACCCGTCGCACCGCCTGCGGCAACGCCATTGCCGTCTGCACCTGTTCAACAGGCCGCAAAGCCGGTTGCGACCAAGGCCCCGCCGGCTTCATCAGGTGGCGATGATTACAACGCCTCGTCCATCCGCGTTCTCGAAGGGCTGGAGCCGGTGCGTTTGCGCCCCGGCATGTATATCGGTGGCACCGACGAAAAGGCATTGCACCACCTATTTGCGGAAGTCATCGATAACTCGATGGACGAAGCGGTGGCAGGCCATGCAAATTTCATCGAAGTCAGCCTCGATGCAGAAGGTTTCATCACCGTTTCCGATAATGGACGCGGCATTCCGGTTGACGAACACCCGCAGGTGCCGGGCAAGTCCACGCTTGAAGTCATCATGACCAAGCTGCATGCGGGCGGCAAGTTCGACGGCAAGGCCTATGAAACATCGGGCGGCCTGCACGGCGTCGGCGTTTCGGTGGTCAATGCGCTGTCCGACGTGCTGGAAGTGGAAGTCGCGCGCAACCGTCGTCTTTATCGCCAGCGCTTTTCGCGCGGTATTCCGCAGGGCGGGCTGGAAGATGCAGGCGAAGTGCATAATCGTCGCGGCACACGTGTTCGCTTTCACCCGGATCCGGATATTTTCGGCAAGACGGCGCATTTCGACCCGCACCGGCTTTATCGCATGGCGCGGTCGAAGGCTTACCTGTTCGGCGGCGTCGAAATCCGCTGGAACTGCGATCCTTCGCTGCTCGACCCGAAAAAGGAAACACCTGAAAAGGCCGTGTTCCACTTCCCCGGTGGTCTGAAGGACTATCTTCAGGCCTCCCTTGGCAAGGAACATCAGGTTACCCGCGAGCTTTTTGCTGGCAAGACCGAGAAGCAGGGCGGGCACGGCGCCGTCGAATGGGCGGTCACGTGGTATGGCGGCGACGGCTTCGTCCATTCCTATTGTAATACGATTCCGACTGCCGATGGCGGCACCCATGAGGCTGGCCTGCGCATTGCGCTGACGCGTGGTCTCAAGGCCTATGCGGAACTGACCAATAACAAGCGCGCTTCGATCATCACGACGGATGACGTCATGGTTTCGGCTGCGGGCATGTTGTCGGTCTTCATCCGCGAACCGGAATTCGTCGGTCAGACCAAGGATAAGCTGGCGACGGTGGAAGCGCAGCGCATTGTGGAAAATGCAATCCGCGATCCGTTCGACCATTGGCTTGCTGCCTCGCCGCAGGAAGCCTCGCGCCTGCTCGACTGGGTGGTGGACCGAGCGGAAGAACGCCTGCGCCGTCGTCAGGAAAAGGAAACGGTGCGCAAGAGCGCAACGCGCAAGCTGCGCCTGCCCGGCAAACTGGCCGACTGCACACAGAATGCGGCAGCGGGTGCGGAATTGTTCATCGTCGAAGGTGACTCGGCAGGCGGTTCGGCGAAGCAGGCGCGCAATCGCGCCACGCAGGCGATCCTGCCGCTGCGCGGTAAGATTCTGAACGTCGCCAGCGCTGGCCGCGAAAAGCTGACAGCAAACCAGCAGATTGCCGATCTCATTCAGGCGCTCGGTAGTGGCACGCGGAAGAATTATCGCGAAGACGATCTGCGTTATGACCGCGTGATCATCATGACCGATGCCGACGTGGACGGCGCGCATATCGCATCGCTGCTGATCACTTTCTTCTATCAGGAAATGCCGGAATTGATCCGTAACGGCCACCTTTATCTGGCCGTACCGCCGCTTTACCGTCTGAGCCAAGGCGGCAAGACAGCCTATGCCCGCGATGACGCCCATAAAGATGAATTGCTGCGCACCATGTTTACCGGACGTGGCAAGGTGGAAATCGGTCGCTTCAAAGGTCTTGGCGAAATGCGCGCCGAGCAGTTGAAGGAAACCACGATGGACCCGAAGAAGCGCACGCTGCTGCGGGTGCAGGTGGACGAAGACTATATCGATGAAACCCGCAACACCGTCGATGAACTGATGGGAACCAAGCCGGAAGCTCGTTTCCGCTTCATCACGGATCGCGCTGCTTTCGTGGAAGAACTCGACATTTAAAGTAAGCTTATCATGAACAGAGAGCGGCGCGTTGGTTTTGGCCAACCGCCGCTTTATTTATATCTGAGCCAGATATTTCAACTGACTGAAAAGAAAGATTTTTACGCTTTCACGTTGATACCTAGGCGCGACTCAATATCTTCCAGCGATTCCTTGACGAAGAAGGTCTGGTCCGCACTCATCGTCAGAATGCGTGTGCCAGTACCGTAGGCATTATAGGATAGAACGTGGTTGAAATTGATCGCGAGCTTTTCACCACTCACATCCGTCAGCATGATCCACATGATGGCCCTCCTCCTCAGAAAAACTAGAACTCTCAAGAGAAGGATAGGCGCGCCGGACTGTTCGGCAACAGAAGGGGTGCACTCCAAGGGGTTTCAAAGCGTTGCGCGCATACGCACTTTTTCAACAACACGGCCCATGCTGACAGAAGCTTCTTCGCCGCGCCACTCGATCCGAAAGCCCATTTTCTCGTAAAGGCCGATGGCCGGGAGATTATCGGCATGCGTGCCGATCGTTGCTGAATCGAAGCCATCCAGCAGAATTTGCGCCATCAGCGCGTCGAGAATGCGTCCGCCTATGCCCTGTCCGTGATAGGGCGGATCGATCCAGAGATCGGCGATATAATTGCTGCCGGGAACGCGCGCACCCCAGCCGAGGATTTTTCCGTCGAGCTCCGCAACCAAAACGCCATCGGCATTTTCATGCAGATAACCAAGGAAATTCGCTTCCAGCTCTGCACGACGTTGATCGCTTAAGGGACCTGTCTTGGCAGGGATTTCCCACGCCCTGACCGCAAGAGCGGCCATGAAAACAAATTCGCCGGCCATCGAGCGCCGTGCGTCCGAAAGGACGCACAAAGGACGCTCGATATCTTTTGAGTGTTGCATCGTGCTTTCCGAAAATCGACTTCGATTTTCGGGCCGATGCAATCCCCGGCGAATTGCAGTTTCGACTTTTACCACCATTTGGCCGGAGTGAAGCGTCCGGCGGCCTGCTCGATAGCGTGGGCTGTCTGGAACAGGGTTTCTTCCTCGAACGGGCGACCAATCAGCTGAAGACCGAGCGGCAGGCCCTGCCCGTTGATGCCAGCAGGCACTGCAATGCCCGGAAGACCGGCCATGTTCACAGTCACGGTGAAGATGTCGTTGAGGTACATCTTGACCGGATCGTTAGCTAGGTCTTCATCGGCAAGGCCGAATGCAGCCGACGGCGTCGCAGGCGTGAGGATTGCGTGCACGCCCTTGGCGAAAACGTCCTCGAAGTCTTCCTTGATCAGCGTGCGAACTTTCTGGGCGCGCAGATAATAGGCGTCGTAATAACCAGCTGACAACACATAGGTGCCGATCACGATACGGCGCTTCACTTCCTTGCCGAAACCGGCCGCGCGGGTCTGCTCATACATGTCGGCAATGTCCTTGCCGGGCACACGCAGGCCATAGCGCACGCCGTCATAGCGCGCGAGGTTGGACGAAGCTTCCGCCGGTGCGACGATGTAATAAGCAGGCAGCGCATATTTCGTGTGCGGCAGCGAAATATCGACGATCTCGGCACCGGCATCCTTCAGATACTGGATGCCCTTCTGCCACAGTTCTTCGATCTCGCCCGGCATGCCATCGACGCGATATTCCCGCGGAATGCCGATCTTGATGCCCTTCAGCGACTTGCCGATGGCGGCTTCATAATCCGGCACCGGAAGATCGACCGAGGTGGTGTCCTTCAGGTCGAGCGATGCCATGGACTTGAGCAGAATAGCGGCATCGCGTACGTCGCGGGCAATCGGACCAGCCTGATCGAGCGACGAAGCGAAGGCAACCGTGCCCCAGCGCGACACGCGTCCATAGGTCGGCTTGATGCCGACCGTGCCGGTGAAGGCTGCAGGCTGGCGGATCGAGCCGCCCGTATCGGTCGCGGTGGCGCCGGCGCAAAGCTGTGCGGCGACGGCAGCAGCCGAACCGCCGGAAGAACCGCCCGGCACCAGATCGGCATTGGAACCCTTGGCGCGCCACGGGTTCTTGACCGAGCCATAATAGGAGGTTTCGTTGGACGAGCCCATGGCGAATTCGTCCATGTTGAGCTTGCCCAGCATGACCGCGCCGTCAGCCCAGAGATTGGCGGTGACGGTCGATTCATATTCCGGCTTGAAGCCGTCGAGGATGTGCGAGCAAGCCTGCGTATGCACACCCTTGGTTGCGAACAGGTCTTTCACGCCGAGCGGGATGCCTTCCAGCGTGCCCGCTTCGCCCTTGGCGATGCGCTCATCCGAGGCCTTGGCCATGGAACGCGCCTGATCGTGCGTAACGGTCACATAGGCATTGATGGCTTCATTGGCGGTGTCGATAGCGGCCAGATAGGCATCGGTCAGCTCGGTCGCGGTGATGGCCTTGGCCTTCAGCTTGTCGCGCGCTTCGGCAATGGTCAGTGCGGTCAGTTCGCTCATCGTCAAATCCTGTCAGTGCGCCTCAGAGAGACGCTTTTCAAAAAAGGCGCTGTATTCGGAGTCCGGATAGTCCAGAACCACACCGCAGCGCGTAAAACCCGAATTCTCATAAAGCCGCCAGGCACCGGCAAAGCCGGGGCCCGTCCCGGTTTCGAGCACAAGGCGGGAAACGTTTTTGGCGTTTGCCGCATCGACAATCGCATCCACGAGAGCAGACCCCACACGTTTGCCGCGCACTTCCGGGCGGGTGAACATCCGTTTCAACTCGCCGATGCCGTCTTCATGCAGCTTCAAAGCGCCGCAACCGACAGCCCTGCCCGTCTCGTCGCGGGCCACGAAAACCGTGGTATCCGGCTCCGCCATCTGCTCAACTGTCATCTTGAACTGGAATTCAAGCGGCGACAGCGGCAGCATATGCGCGTTCAGGTGCTCGACCAGCTCGCGCACGTCGTCCTGCAATGGGGTCTCGATGGAAACCCGAACGGCCATGGCTTACTCCACGACCTTCGGAACGACGAAGAAATTGTCTTCCGTGACTGGCGCATTGGCAACCACGGCATCGGCGATGCCGCCATCGGTCACCTTGTCGTCGCGCAGGCGCATATTCATCGGCGTCACCGAGGTCATCGGCTCGACGCCGTCAACATTGACTTCGTTCAATTGCTCGACAAAGCCCAGAATTGCATTGAGTTCACCGGTCATGCGCTCGGCATCGTCTTCGCTGACGGCGATGCGCGCGAGATGCGCAACGCGTTTGACGGTGGAAATATCGACGGACATTCTGTTCTCCGCAAATGCTGTATCAGGGCGGCGACCCGCCACCCTGAAGGTTCTTTGCTACGGCTATAACGGCGCGATTGTTGAAGCGCAACATTTCTTGGCGCTTCAACGGGGATTAGAAGCTGTGAACGGTGCCGGCAGGATCTGCCAGAACCTTCGTGCCGGGATGATCGGCCATACCGGACACAAACTTTTCTGCCGTCTGATCGATGATCGGGAATGAACCGTAATGGCAGGGCAACACGGTCTTGAAGTTGAAGTAACGCTGGCAGGCCAGAGCCGCCACCGCACCGCCCATGGTGAAGCGGTCGCCAACCGGCACAATGCCGATTTCCGGCTGGTGCAACTCGTTGATGAGCGCCATGTCGGAGAAAATATCCGTATCGCCCATGTGATAAAGCGTTGGGTCGTTCTCGAAATGGAACACCAGACCGTTCGGGTTGCCAAGCGCCTGCGAAACACCGTTTTCCGTCAGAAAAGCCGAGGAATGCAGCGCATTGACAAAGGTGACGGTGAAGCCGTCATGCGACTGCGTGCCGCCGGTGTTGCCCATCTCGAGCTTTTCAACGCCCTGTGTGCCGAGCCAGCTTGCCAGATCGGCATTGGCGATAACCGTCGCGCCATGCTCCTTGGCAATGGCAACCGTGTCGCCGATGTGATCGCCGTGGCCGTGGGTCAGTGCAATATGGGTGACGCCTTTGGTCGCTTCCTTGAAGTCGATGCCTTTAGCCCCGGGATTGCCGTTCAGGAACGGATCGATGAGGATGACCGCCTTTGCGGTTTCAATGCGGAAGGCGGCATGGCCAAGCCAGGTCAGTTTCATGAAGATTCTCCTTCGATCTCGATTTCCGGGTTGAGAACAGATATGACGCCCATAAAGTTGAAAGCAATATGAAGACCACTTCAAATTCCGATGAGGACTTATGGCTATCGTTGAAATCGAGGAAATCCCGGCGCTGCTGAAGCCCGGTCAGACGATTGCCGGATTGGACCTTGGCACCAAAACCATAGGCGTCGCCGTTTCGGACCTCGGTTTCTCCTTTGCCAATCCGCGTCCAGTCATCAAACGCGTGAAATTCACGCTCGATGCGCAAACGCTTTTGAAGGCGCTGGAGGCGGATAGGGTCGGCGTGATCGTGATCGGCTTGCCTATGAATATGGACGGCACTTCCGGTCCCCGTGTTCAGGCAACCCGCGCTTTCGTGCGCACCATGCAGCCGCTGACCGATCTGCCCTTCGTGTTCTGGGATGAACGGCTGTCCACCGTTGCCGCTGAACGCGCGCTGATCGGCATGGATGTATCACGCGGCAAGCGCGCCGAACGCATCGATTCGGCTGCTGCTGCCTTCATCCTGCAAGGCGCGCTCGACCGCCTGCATCTGATCAGGCGGTCGGAAGCCGATGACGATTACGACGCCGGATAAAGCTGGTCGAGAATGCGCATCGCATCATGGCGCGCATCGAGCATGCCATAGGTGCTGCGCCACTGGCCGCCGAGCCGGGTTTCGATGAAGGCATCGGCAATGTCGTCAGCGCCGAGCTGGCGCAATTCCGCCGCCGCAGCCGCATAGGCAAGCTGTTCCGTCAGAAGACGGGCAACCCCCTGATCGCTTTCCGTCAGTTGCAAAGCAGCGCGCAGAACGTCGATGGTGCCCTGCCCGCGCTGGCCAAGTTGTCCGCCGATCCATTCCAGCACTTCGTCAAACAGACCGGGCGCACGCGACAGCACCCGCGCCACGTCCAGCGCCATGACATTGCCAGAACCTTCCCATATGGCGTTGACCGGCGCTTCGCGATAGGCGCGGGCTAGATTGCCGTCTTCGATATAGCCGTTGCCGCCAAGACACTCCATGGCTTCGTAAAGCAAGGCAGGCGCAATCTTGCACACCCAATATTTCACCACCGGCGTCATGCAGCGGGCGAAGGCAGCTTCGGCGCGATCACCAGCCGCCATGTCAAAGGCGCGGGCAAGGCGCATGGAAAGCGCTGTCGCACCAGCAACATCCAGCGCCATATCGGCCAGAACACGGCTCATCAAAGGCTGCTCGATCAGAGACTTACCGAAGACCTCGCGGTGACGGCAGTGGTGCACGGCCTCGGCCAGACCGGAGCGCATCAGGCCTGCCGATGCGACGGCACAATCAAGCCGTGTCAGCGTTACCATGTCCATGATGGTTTTCACGCCCTCGCCCGGATTGCCGATCAGCTGGCCGATCGCGCCGTCGAACTCGACTTCCGAAGAGGCGTTGGACTTGTTGCCGAGCTTGTCCTTGAGACGCTGGAAGGCAAAGCCGTTGCCTTTACCTTCCGAAGTGAGGCGCGGAACCAGAAAGCAGGAAAGCTGCTCATCGACCTGCGCCAGAACCAAAAACGCATCCGACATCGGCGCAGACATGAACCATTTATGCCCGGTGATCGTATAGGTGCCGTCCTCATTGACTGTCGCGCGGGTCGTGTTGGTGCGCACATCCGTGCCGCCCTGCTTTTCCGTCATGCCCATGCCGAGCGTGACGCCGTTTTTGCCGAGCGCGGGCTTTTGAGAAAAGTCGTATTTGCGCGACAGGACCGCCGGAGACCACTCTTTGTAGATGTCCGGCGCGCCCATCAATGCCGCAAGCGAGGCGCTTGTCATGGTGAGTGGGCAAAGGTGCCCGGCCTCAAGCTGTGCGGTCAGATAAAAGCGTGCGGCGCGCGCCTGATGACGGCGACCGGTTTCAGCCGGATTGTCTTCCCAGATCGAGCAATGCAGGCCCTGGGCGATGGAGCGGCGCATGAGTGCGTGATAGGCCGGGTGATATTCGACCAGATCGATACGGTTGCCCTGCCGGTCATGGGTGCGCAGCTTTGGCAGTTCCGTATTAGCCAGTCGCGCCAGATCCTGCGCTTCCGCCGACAGCACGAAACGCCCTGTCTGTTCCAGCTCATTGTGGAGCTCTTTTGGAAAACGAGCCGCAATCTGCATCAGAAGCGGATCGCCCAGATATGCATTGGTGCCTGTCATGGGCGGCGTCTGGTTGGTGACTTCGTGCGTTTTCAAAGGCTCATTCCGTGCTGTTCGTTTTGTTCAACTTAACCGTCTTGCACCGCATTTGCTAAAAATTTGCCATCCATTCCCGAATTTGTCGCTCAAACGACACAGGTTTTTCTTGGGGAATCGGCAGATGCCGTTATAAGGACGGTTGCGGGCTTAGTGCTATGGTCCTATACGGGTGACTTGCCATGATAAAAGAACCGGTCTCTCCGCTTTTCCCTCACCGCCACCTGCTTGGTATCAAGGGGCTATCGCCCCTGGACATTCTCTGCCTCCTTGATCTTGCCGATCAGGAAATCGCCGTATCCCGGCAGCCAGAGAAGAAAAAGTCCGTGCTGCGCGGTCGCACGCAAATCAATCTTTTCTTCGAAGCATCGACGCGAACGCAATCGTCGTTCGAACTGGCCGGTAAACGGCTCGGTGCCGACGTGATGAACATGTCGGTCGGCAATTCGTCGGTCAAGAAGGGCGAAACGCTCATCGATACGGCGATGACGCTGAACGCGATGCAACCGGATATTCTGGTCATACGCCATGCGTCCGCCGGAGCTGCCGCCCTGCTCGCGCAAAAGGTCGGCTGCTCGGTCGTCAATGCGGGCGACGGCGCGCATGAACATCCCACACAGGCCCTGCTCGATGCGCTGACGATCCGTCGCGCCAAAGGCCAGATCGAAAACCTGATTGTCGCCATTTGCGGCGATGTGCTCCACTCACGTGTGGCGCGCTCCAACATTCTGCTTCTCAACGCCCTCGGTGCGCGCGTGCGTGTCGTCGCGCCATCCACGCTTCTGCCTTCCGGCATGGCGGATATGAGTGTCGAAGTCTTCAACTCGATGGAGGAAGGTCTGAAAGACGCCGATGTGGTCATGATGTTGCGCTTGCAACGCGAGCGCATGGCAGGTGCCTTCGTGCCGTCGGTGCGTGAATATTTCCGCTTCTACGGCCTCGATAAGGAAAAACTGAAACACGCCAAGCCTGACGCGCTCGTCATGCATCCCGGTCCGATGAACCGTGGCGTCGAAATCGCCTCGGATGTCGCCGATGGCCCGCAGAGCGTCATCCAGCAGCAGGTGGAAATGGGCGTTGCGGTGCGCATGGCCGTGATGGAAGCCCTACTCGATCCGCGCCGAAATCCAAGCAACGGAGAAGCAGCATGAGCGCCGTTCTGTTTGAAAATGCGCGCATCGTCGATCCGTCACGCGGTCTCGATGAAACCGGCAGTGTGCTGATCCGCGACGGCAAGATCGTTGCCGCCGGAGCGGATGCCCGTAATCAGGGCGCACCGGAAGGTGCGGAAATCATCGATCTGGACGGTAAGGCAGTTCTGCCCGGTCTGGTCGATTCGCGGGTGTTTATCGGCGAGCCAGGCGCAGAACACCGCGAAACCATCGCTTCAGCCAGCCGCGCTGCTGCCGCGGGTGGTGTGACTTCTATCATCATGATGCCGGATACCGATCCGGTCATTGATGATGTGGCGCTGGTCGAATTCGTCAAGCGCACCGCGCGGGATACGGCCATCGTCAATGTGCACCCGGCGGCTGCTATCACCAAAGGGCTGCATGGCGAAGAAATGACTGAGATTGGTCTGTTGCGCGATGCCGGTGCGGTCGCCTTCACCGAAGGCCGTCAGACAATAGCCAATACGCAGCTGATGCGCCGCGCACTGACCTATGCCCGCGATTTCAACGCGGTCATCGCCTGCGAAACCCGTGACCCCTATCTCGGTGCCAACGGCGTGATGAATGAAGGCCTGTTCGCAAGCTGGCTCGGCTTGTCCGGGAGCCCGCGTGAAGCCGAGGTCATCCCGCTGGAGCGCGATCTGCGCCTCGCCGCGCTGACCAACAGCAATTATCACGCGGCACAGCTTTCCTGCGCCATGTCGGCAGAAGCCATGTGCCGTGCCAAGGACCTTGGCGCCAAGGTGACGGCAGGTGTGTCGATCAACCACTTGTCGCTCAATGAGAACGACATTGGCGAGTTCCGCACCTTCTTCCGCCTGTCGCCGCCGCTGCGCAGTGAACAGGACCGGCTTGCCATGGTCGAGGCGGTCAAGAACGGCACGATCGATATTGTGGTCTCCGCGCATGATCCGCAGGACGTCGACACCAAGCGCCTGCCCTTTGCGGATGCAGAAGCCGGAGCCATCGGCCTGGAAACGCTTCTGGGCGCAGCCCTTCGTCTTTATCACAATGACAGCATCCCGCTGTTGCGTCTGGTTGAAGTGCTGTCTACCGCCCCGGCGAAGATTTTCGGCCTCGATGCCGGTACGCTGAAGCCCGGCGCGTCGGCAGACCTTGCCATTGTCGATCTCGACGAGCCGTGGATTGTGCGGGAGGAAGAGCTGCATTCGCTTTCGAAGAACAGCTGTTTTGAAAGCGCCCGCTTTCAGGGTCGCGTTGTCCGCACTATAGTCGCCGGCAAGACCGTTTATTCGGCATAAGAATCCATAGTCCCGACAGGAGAACTCTTTTCGGGACCTTGGATAACAATAAAAGCCAGAGGGAATCTATATGGCCGAAACCGGTTTCTTTAATCTCGTGCACATCGCGACACTTATTTTCGGCTATCTCCTCGGTTCCATCCCCTTCGGGCTGATCCTGACCCGACTGGCGGGCTTGGGCGATGTGCGGTCCATCGGCTCGGGCAATATCGGCGCAACCAATGTGCTGCGCACCGGCAACAAGAAGCTCGCCGCTGCGACGCTCATTCTCGATGCGCTGAAGGGCACCTTTGCGGTGCTGGTCGCATGGCGCTATGGCGAAGGTGCCGCGATTGCTGCGGGCTTTGGTGCCTTTATCGGCCATCTCTTTCCGGTATGGATCGGCTTCAAGGGCGGCAAAGGCGTTGCCACCTATCTCGGCATTCTGATCGGCCTGGCATGGCCCGGCGCCTTGATCTTCGCCGCTGTCTGGATCGTAACCGCAATTGTCACGCGTTATTCGTCGCTATCCGCGCTTCTGGCCAGTGTCATCGTGCCGATTGGCCTTTATTTCAAAGGCGACCACGCGATTGCGGGCCTGTTTGCAGTGCTGACAGTGATCATCTTCTTCAAGCACCACGCCAATATTAAGCGGCTTCTGAACGGCACAGAAAGCCGGATCGGAGCCAAGGGGTGATGGAGGGCGCGAATTCAAAAGCCGGAATTCGCCTCTCAGATCGCCAGAGATTGAACTGGCTGCGCCTTATTCGCACCGACAATATCGGTGCGGTTACCTTTCGCGACCTTATCCTTTTTTGCGGTTCCGCCGCCAATGCGTTGGAGCGGCTACCCGATCTCAATATCCGGGGCGGCAGCACCAGACCACTTCGCATTACGCCGATGGAAGATGCCGAGCGTGAGCTGGAGGCAATTGAGCGCCATGGCGCTCGCCTCGTCGGCATGGGCGAACCGGATTATCCCGCGCAACTGAAGAACTGCGAAGCGCCGCCGCCTTTGGTGATCATCAAGGGCGGTGAGAACGTGTTCCGCAAGCCACCCGTTGCCATCGTCGGCTCGCGCAATGCTTCTGTTGTGGGTGCGCGCTTCACGGAGAAACTGGCGCGTGATCTCGGCGATGCGGGCTTTGCCGTGATTTCCGGGCTCGCGCGTGGCATTGATGCCGCCGCACACAAGGCCAGCTTGGCAAGCGGCACGGTCGCCGTGCTGGCCGGAGGGCTGGATCGCCCCTACCCGCCTGAAAACCTGCCGCTATACCGCGCAATCCCCGAACATGACGGCGCTTTGATCACCGAAATGCCGATGGGCGCAGAACCGCGATCCCGCGATTTTCCGCGCCGTAACCGCATCATTGCCGGGCTTTCGCTCGGCCTGATCGTTGTGGAAGCGGCGGAACGCTCCGGTTCGCTGATCAGCGCGCGGATGGCGGGCGAAATGGGCCGCACGGTTTTTGCCGTGCCCGGCTCACCGCTGGACCCACGCGCCCGTGGCACCAACGCGCTCCTGAAACAAGGCGCAACACTGGTCACCGGCGTGGAAGATGTGATCGAGGCACTCAATCCGATCTTGCGACCGCAAGACCTTTTTAGCGCTGAAGTTCCACAGGCTGACGGTAACCATCAACTGGAAGAACCGCTGGATGAACTGCCCGCGCTCATGACGGATGAGGAACGTTACCGCATTATGGATGTCCTTGGTCCGAGCCCGGTCGATATCGATAGTCTTGTCCGCCATACCGGCATTGGTGCCAGTCAGGTCCAGCTTATTCTGCTGGAATTCGATCTGGCCGGTCGCCTTGTGCGCTATCCCGGTAATCAGATCGCCCTCCTCCCCGAGGGGTAATCTGTGCCCCGCCCGTTCCTTTAATGATTTCGCTTCCCCTCAATCAGATCCTTCGCCTCTTCCGAAGCCATTTGAATCATGTAAGCCAATAAGGGATTGTCTGTCTTCTTTGCCAGTTTCCCAAGTTCGCCCAGCATCTGTTCTATATATACGAGGGTCTCAGGATTATCTTCACGACGTTGCTTCATGCTGCCCCCAACAAATAAGCAAGTAGCTTTATTAGAAAATCACTATGCAAATTATGAACGCTCCGACCATATTTGGCTCCAAATCTACCAAAAGTTACATATCTAGCAATCACTATTTATAGTTGTATTTCGCGATTTTTTGTCTCGCACTCTTGACCAAACGCCGCCCTCTGTTCATGTGGAAGGCAACAAATATGACGCGGTTGGGAGGCAAAACGCCTCTGCGGGGCGCGAATCTGGGCTGTTTTAAATGAACGTCGTTGTTGTCGAATCGCCTGCCAAGGCGAAAACTATCAATAAGTATCTGGGCTCGAACTATAAGGTTCTGGCATCGTTTGGTCACGTGCGAGACTTGCCAGCCAAGGATGGTTCGGTGCGTCCGGACGAAGATTTTGCCATGTCGTGGGAAGTGGACGGCAATTCCTCCAAGCGACTGTCAGATATCGTCAAGGCGCTGAAAGACAGCGATGGCCTCATTCTCGCAACCGATCCGGATCGCGAAGGTGAAGCCATTTCCTGGCACGTGCTGGAAGTGCTCAATCAGAAAAAGGCGCTGAAGGGCAAGACGGTCAAGCGCGTCGCGTTCAACGCCATTACCAAGAAGGCCGTTCTCGACGCCATCGCCAATCCGCGCGATATCGACGAGCCGCTGGTCGATGCCTATCTTGCGCGTCGTGCGCTCGACTATCTCTTCGGTTTCACGCTTTCGCCGGTTCTGTGGCGCAAGCTGCCGGGCGCGCGTTCGGCTGGCCGCGTGCAGTCCGTCGCCCTGCGCCTCGTTGCCGACCGCGAGTCGGAAATCGAGCGGTTCATTCGCGAAGAATACTGGAACATTGCCGCTCTTTTGAAGACGCCGCGCAGTGACAGCTTCACAGCGCGGCTGACCGCCGTGGACGGCAAAAAGCTCGGCAAGCTTGACATCAAGAATGGCGAACAGGCAACTGGCATCCGCACTATGCTGGAAGGCGCAAGCTTCAAGGCTATTTCGGTCGAAGCCAAGCCGACCAAGCGCAATCCCGGACCACCTTTCACCACTTCGACCTTGCAGCAGGCCGCTTCCGGCCAGCTCGGTTTCTCGGCGTCGCGCACCATGCAGGTGGCGCAGCGCCTTTATGAAGGCGTGGATATCGGCGGCGAGACTGCCGGTCTCATCACCTATATGCGTACCGACGGCGTGCAGATGGCGCCGGAAGCGATCACTGCCGCACGTCAGGCCATCGGCGACACATTCGGCGCAAAATATGTGCCGGAAAAGCCGCGCTATTATTCCAGCAAGGCCAAGAACGCGCAGGAAGCGCACGAAGCCATTCGTCCGACCGATTTTTCGCGTCATCCGAAGGAAGTGCGCCGTTATCTCGATGAAGATCAGGCGCGGCTTTATGAGCTGATCTGGAAGCGCGCTATCGCCAGCCAGATGCAGGCCGCCGATATCGAGCGCACCACGGCTGACATTGAAGCCGTCAATGGTTCGCGCTCGGCAATGCTGCGCGCCAATGGCTCGGTGACGAAGTTTGACGGCTTCCTTGCAGCCTATATGGATCATCGCGAGGAAGAGGACGACGACGAGGACAGCGCAAAGCTGCCGGAGATTCGCAGCGGCGAAGCGCTGGCACGCGAAAAGATCGATGCCACCCAGCATTCGACCGAACCACCGCCGCGTTATTCGGAAGCCTCGCTGATCAAGAAGATGGAAGAGCTGGGCATCGGTCGTCCTTCGACCTATGCCGCCACGCTCGCCACGCTGCGCGACCGCGAATATATCAGCATGGACAAGCGCAAGCTGATCCCGGAACCGAAGGGCCGTCTGGTCACGGCTTTCCTTGAAAGCTTCTTTGATCGCTATGTCGAATATGATTTCACGGCGAGCCTTGAAGAGAAGCTCGATCTCATTTCCGATGGCAAGCTTTCCTGGAAAGATGTGCTGCGTGACTTCTGGCGCGATTTCTCCGGCTCGGTCGATGACATCAAGGAACTGCGCGTTACCAATGTTCTTGATGCGCTGAATGAGGAACTGGCGCCGCTGGCTTTCCCCGCTCGCGAAGACGGCAGCGATCCGCGTTCGTGCCCGACCTGCGGCACCGGCGTGCTGTCGCTGAAACTTGGCAAGTATGGCGCGTTTGTCGGCTGCTCCAACTATCCCGAGTGCAAATTCACCCGCCAGCTCGGTGGCGAAGCCAATGGCGAGGCAGCAGCAGCCGACGAACCGAAGTCGCTCGGCAAGGATCCGTTTACGGGTGAGGAAATCACTGCACGGACAGGCCGGTTTGGTCCCTATATCCAGCGCGGCGAAGGCAAGGAAGCCAAGCGCGCCAGCCTGCCGAAAGGCTGGACGCTGGATACGGTCGACCATGAAAAGGCTGTGGCCCTGCTGTCGCTACCACGCGATGTGGGCCAGCATCCGGAAACCGGCAAGATGATTTCAGCGGGCATCGGGCGTTATGGGCCTTATGTCAGCCATGACGGCACATTCGCCAATCTGGAAAATGCCGAGGAGGTGTTCTCGGTTGGTCTCAACCGCGCCGTTTCGGTGCTGGCAGACAAGCAGTCGAAGGGCGGTCGCGGGCGTTCGACACCTGCGGCGCTGGCAACGCTTGGCGACCATCCGGATGGCGGGTCGATCACGGTGCGCGACGGACGCTATGGTCCTTATGTGAACTGGGGCAAGGTCAATGCGACTTTGCCGAAGGGCAAGGACCCGGCAAGTGTCACGCTGGAAGAAGCGCTGGCGCTGATCACCGAAAAGGCTGGCTCGACCAAGGGCAAGAAAGCCCCTGCCCGCAAATCTGCCGCCAGTACGGAAAAGAAAGCCGCAGCCAAAAAGCCGACAGCAAGGAAAGCGCCCGCAAAGGCAAAAGCCGCTCCGAAGGCTAAGAAGGCCGCAGCGGCAGAGGAGTAACAATTGGCACGTCGTTTTCCCAAACCCGATTCCGGTCGATCCGCACGGACCGAACGGCGTGCAGCACAGGCGAAATCAGAGGCGCATGCGGGTGATCCGCATGCCTTTCTGCCGACGCGTGAGGAAGTCCTCAAATATATTGAGGAAAATCCTGATCGCGCTGGAAAGCGTGAACTTGCCAAGGCGTTCAATATCAAGGGCGATGCACGGGTCTATCTGAAAGACCTGTTGCGCGAACTGGCCGATGACGGTCTTGTCGAAAAGCGTGCACGCAAGCTTTCACGTCCCGGCTCATTGCCAAGCGTCACCGTACTGGATGTCACGGGACGCGACGAGGATGGCGGGTTGCTGGCCCGTCCAGCCGAATGGGACGAGGCCGCCTATGGCAAGCCGCCCGTGGTGCTGGTGCGCCGCACGCGGCTTAACAAGGCGTCCGAAGGCGGTCCGGCGGTCGGTGTCGGTGACCGCGTTCTCGCGAAGATTTTCCGCAATGAGGACCGCGACGGACCGGACTATACCGCGCGCGTGATGAAGCGGCTCGAACACCGCACCGATGCGGTGCTGGGCGTTGTACGCAAGCTTGGCAATGGCGAGTGGCGGCTGGAGCCTGTGGATCGCAAGCAGGCGGAAGTGCAGCTTGACCCTGCCCAACTGGAAAATGCCGAAAGCGGCGATTTGGTGGAAGTCGAACTGATCTCGTCGCGCCGTCAGGGGCTGCCGCGTGGCAAGGTCCGACAGGTGGTTGGTTCTATCGATAGCGAAAAGGCGCTGTCGATGATCGCCATCCACGAACATGAAATTCCGCATGTGTTCCCGGATGAAGTGATCCGCGAATCCGAAGATGCCAAGCCCGCGACGCTCGATGGCCGCGAAGACTGGCGCGCGGTTCCGCTTCTCACCATCGACCCGGCCGACGCCAAGGACCATGACGACGCCGTCTATGCGGAGCCGGATACCGACCCGGAAAACCCCGGTGGCCAGATCGTTATCGTGGCGATTGCCGATGTGGCGGCCTATATACGCCCCGGTTCGGCGCTGGACCGGGAAGCTTTGAAGCGCGGCAATTCCGTCTATTTCCCGGACCGGGTTGTGCCGATGCTGCCGGAGCGCATATCGAACAATCTCTGTTCGCTGCGCGAGCTGGAAGACCGCCCGGCCTTGGCTGTGCGGATGGTCTTTGCCGCTGACGGCAGAAAGAAATCGCACAAGTTTCACCGCATCATGATGCGCTCTGCCGCCAAGCTTGCCTATGGTCAGGCTCAAGCCGCCATTGACGGCGCGACAGATGACAAGACGGCACCGATCCTCGATAGTGTGCTGAAGCCGCTTTGGGCAGCTTATGCGGTGTTGAAGCGCGGGCGGGACGCCCGCGAGCCGCTGGAACTCGATCTCCCTGAAAAGAAAATCCTGCTGACGCCGGATGGCAAGGTGGACAAGGTGATCGTGCCGGAACGTCTCGATGCGCACAAACTCATCGAAGAGTTCATGATTCAGGCCAATGTCGCGGCAGCTGAAACACTGGAAGATCATCGTCAGCCATTGATCTTCCGCATCCACGACGAGCCGGCGCTTGCCAAGCAGGAAAGCCTGCGCGAATTTCTGCGCACGCTCGACCTCAATCTCGCCAAGGGCGGGCCGCTGCAACCATCGCAGTTCAACCGTATTCTGGTGGCTGTCGAGGACACCGATCATCAGGAACTGGTCAATCAGGTCGTGCTGCGCACGCAGAGCCAGGCCATATACAGCCCTGACAATATCGGGCATTTCGGGCTGCATCTGCGCCGCTATGCGCATTTCACCTCACCAATCCGCCGTTATGCCGATCTGATCGTGCATCGCGCGCTGATCAAGGCGCTGAGGCTTGGCAAGGACGGAATAACGACCGATGAGGAAGCGCGCCTTGAGGAAATCTCCGCGCTGATTTCCTCAACCGAGCGCCGCGCCATGCTGGCAGAGCGTGAAACCGTGGATCGTTTGATCGCGCATTTCCTCGCTTCACATCTCGGTGACGAGTATGAAGGTCGCGTGACGGGTGTTACCCGGGCCGGTCTTTTCGTGAACCTTGCGACATATGGCGCGGATGGACTGGTGCCCATTTCAACTTTGGGTCATGAATACTATTTATATGACGAAGCCAACCATGCGATTGCCGGAGAAAGAAGCGGAAAAGGCTTCCGCCTCGGTGATACTGTCACGGTCAGGCTGGTTGAGGCGCTCCCCGTTGCGGGCGCGCTTCGTTTTGAGATGGTATCGGAACCGCATCCCCTGCCGATGTCGACGCGCTCGCATCACAAGGCAACCCGGACGATGCGCGGACGAAAGGGCAAGCCTTCGGGCATCCCGCGTCACAAGAAGAGAGGTCGGTAATGAGCACGCTTGAGGCCAATTCCGCGCAGAACATTCAGGTTTTCGGTGGCGAAACCAGCAGAAAAGCCCATCCCAAGCGCCCGCTTGGCGAGGCCATGTGGCGCGGTTTCCGCTGCCGCTGTCCGCATTGCGGCGAAGGCAAGCTTTTCCGCGCTTTCGTCAAGCCGGTCGCCAAATGTTCCGTCTGTAACGAGGATTATACCGAACAGCGTGCTGATGACCTTCCGGCCTATCTGACGATTCTGGTTGTCGGTCACATCGTGGTCGGCGCTTTCATGGGCGTGGAAGCCACGACCAACCTTTCGCTGTGGGCGCATATGGCGATCTGGGGACCGCTGACGGTCATTTTGTCGCTCATGCTGCTCCAGCCGCTCAAAGGGGCAACCATCGGCCTGCAATGGGCGCTTTACATGCATGGTTTCGGGGGCAAGGGCGAAGGCGACTACGGCGACGTGACCTGATCCGGCTATCATGACCGTGACAGTTTCCACGCCCTTGGCTGAACAGAAGAAGAAGGTGCTGCGCCCGCGCGACGCAGCCTCACTGCTTTTGATCGACCGTTCATCCGGCAAGCCCCGCGTGCTGATGGGCAAGCGCCATCACAGCCTTGCCTTCATGCCGGGAAAATTCGTGTTTCCAGGCGGACGTGCCGATTCAATTGACGGCGCGATTTCAGCTTCGAGCGAACTCAGCCACGACGACACCTTGAAACTTCTGAATGGCATGGGTTCCCGCCCGTCGATGCGTCGCGCCCGCGCGCTTGGCCTCTGCGCCATCCGCGAAACATTCGAGGAAACCGGGCTGCGTGTAGCGCATCCGGTCAACGCCGAGTCTTCCGCCGAACCGCCGTTTGGCCTCCCGGCTAATCATCAGGACTGGCGGGCCTTTCTCGGTCAGGGTGCTCTGCCCGCTTTGTCCAGCCTGCGCTATTTTGCGCGTGCCGTGACCCCGCCGGAACATGTCCGTCGATTCGATACACGCTTCTTCATCGCATTTTGCGACAGCCTGCCGGAATTCGGCAAACAAAAGCTCGCACCGAGCGGCGAGCTGGAAAATCTCGACTGGGTATCGATCGATGATGTGGGCAAACTCGATCTCGCTCGCATTACCCAGATCATCCTGGAGGAAGCACAAAATCTACTGTCTGAAACACGCCTTGATTTGCCTGCCGCCCTTCCGGTGGTGCAATACCGTGTGCGGCACGGCCGCTTTGTCCGTGAAGTGATCTGACCTGATGAATACAGAAATTCCAGCAACCGACCGTGCTTCTGCCAAAACAAGCACGGAAGGCGTGAACGGCGCTCTTCCGCAGGAAGGCCAGATGCACTGGCGTTCGCTTGCTGCGGCCATTGCGACCATCAGCGCAGTGGGTGCAGCTATCGGGCTGGGCATTCCGCTTTTGAGCGTGCTGCTGGAAGCCCGCGGTCATTCGGCAAGCCTTATCGGCGCCAATACCGCTGTTGCCGGGCTTGCCTCGATTGCCGCCGCCCCCCTCGCCGCTCCGATTGCGGCGAAGCTCGGCGTGGTCAGAGCCATCTTTCTGATGCTCGTCATCGGCGGTATTGCCTTCCTCGGCTTTCATTTTTTCCAGCCGCTCTGGGCATGGTTCGCGTTGCGCATCGTGCTGCATTTCGCGCTGACGGTGCTGTTCGTCCTGTCAGAATATTGGATCAATGCATCAGCACCACCTGAAAAACGCGGACTGGTGCTTGGGATCTATTCCACGTCGCTCTCGCTCGGTTTCGCGCTCGGACCATGGCTTTTCTCAAAGATCGGCAGCGCCGGTGGCCTACCATTCTTCGTTGGATTCGCAATCATCATGATTGCGCTCATCCCGGTGACAATTGCCTGGCGCGACAGCCCGGATTTCGAGGAAGGTGAACATGTTCCCTTCCTGCCGTTTATCTTCGCCGTGCCAACCGCGACCATGGCGGTCTTCGTCTTTGGTGCCGTGGAAACAGGCGGCTTCGCGCTTTTCCCGGTCTTTGGCGCGCGCATTGGCTATCCGGAAGCGGATGCTGCGTTGTTGCTGACGATGATCGGTCTCGGCAATGTGCTGCTGCAAATTCCGCTTGGCATCATCAGCGACAAGATTCCCGACCGCCGCAAGCTTCTGCTGTTCTGCGCAGTCACAGGCCTCATCGGCATGATCGCGCTGCCCTATCTGATGCAACACTGGTATCTGATGGCGGGCGTGCTGTTCCTGTGGGGTGGCGTGGTGGCTGGTCTCTACACGGTCGGTCTTGCGCATCTTGGTTCCGAACTCACAGGCCGCGAACTGGCGTCGGCCAATGCCGCCTTCGTGTTCTGCTATGCAATTGGCATGCTGGCAGGCCCGCAGGCCGTGGGTGTCGGCATGGATGCTTTCGGCCCGGCAGGTTTTTCGTGGACGCTTGGGGTATTTTTTGCCGCATATGCGATCTTTGCAGCAGGAAGACTGCTTTTCAGAAAGAAGCGGACTTGACTTTTCGGCCCCAATCCGTAGTTATGCGGCGAATTTCCGCTGCCGGGTGAATTGCCGGAATCGCTGGCGGTTACCATCCATAGAGTATGACCCCGGAGAATGGGAGCCCGATAAGCGGGTCCGGTTTCCGAAAAGGTGATGCTCCGGCAAAGTTAAAGAGCAGGTATTTCGATATGGCCAAGGCTACGACGATCAAGATCAAGCTTTTGTCGACCGCTGACACCGGCTTCTTCTACGTTACGAAGAAGAACAGCCGCACGATGACGGAAAAGATGACAAAGACCAAGTACGACCCGATTGCGCGCAAGCACGTCGAGTTCAAGGAAACGAAGATCAAGTAATTCGTTTCCCGCGTTGCCCATGCGGTGACCGGAATCAAAAAAGCCGTCTCTCACGAGACGGCTTTTTGTTTTTGATCTGCTGTTTATCAAAACATTCAGGCAGCCGAAGCGACAACGCGATTCCGACCATTCTTCTTGGCAAGATAAAGCGCAGCATCAGTTCTGTCGAACAGCGCTTCCACGCTGTCGCCGATCAGGCGCAAGCCAGCCAGACCGACACTGATCGTCATATTGACCTTGTGGCGCCCGCTAGCGACCGAGAAAGGCACTGCCTCCACAGAGGTGCGGATACGCTCTGCAACGGCTGCACCAGCCTGCAAATCCGTATCCGGCAGCACGACGATGAACTCCTCGCCACCATAGCGACACATCAGGTCCATACCGCGGATATTCTTGCGCAGGCGCGATGCGAATTCGCGCAGGACATCGTCGCCAGCATCATGCCCGTACTGGTCGTTGACGCGCTTGAAATAGTCGAAGTCGATCATGATGACCGTCAGCGGGCGCTCCCGGCCCGTGGCGCGGCTATAGAGCACCGGCATATGCGTATCGAGATAGCGGCGGTTGTGCAGCCCCGTGAGATCGTCCGTTACCGCCATGGTGATCGAGCGGTTCAGGCTCTGCCGCAGCAGATCATTGTAGCACTTGCGCTTGATCTGCGTGCGCAGCCGCGCAAAAAGTTCCAGCTTTTCCAGCGGGCGCATCAGATAATCGTTAACGCCAAGCTCCAGCGCGCGAACAACAAGCGCGCCTTCGTCTTCCCGCACAATCAGGATGATCGGCACCAGTCGGGTACGCTCGATGGTGCGCAATTGGGAGCAGAGGCGCAGCGGGTCGTAATAGGTGAAAGCCGCCGAAACGACGATGCTGTCATAATCCGCCTCGATGGCCTTGATGAGAGCAGCATTGGCGTCTGTGGCGATATCGACCCGATAGGTTTCGCCCAAAATAACGCGCAGCCGTGCTGCCGCCGTTTCATCCTCGTCCACAACGAGGATGCGGGCGGCATCCTGCAAGTTCGGACCGGAACCAGAAACCTTGGCTGAAAGCAGCGCCTCCACCTCGGCATCGGCCACGCTGTTGCTGCGCTGGAACAGTTCGTCCGAGACCAGCTTCAGGCGGGCGAGGCTTTTCACGCGCGACATCAGATGGAGATCATTGACCGGCTTGGAGAGAAAATCATCTGCACCCGCCTCCAACCCACGAATCTTGTCTTCCGGGCGGTCAAGCGACGTCACCATGACCACAGGAATATTGGAGGTGCGCGGGTCGTCCTTCAGCTTGCGGCAAACTTCGAAGCCATCCATGCCCGGCATGAGAACATCCAGCAGGACAACGTCAATCTGCCCGCCTAAGCAGATTTCGAAAGCATCTGATCCGTTATAAGCGCTGACAACTTCGTAATACTCAGCAAGCAGCCTTGCCTCCAGAAGCTTCACATTGGAAGCCACATCATCGACGACGAGAATTCTGGCAGTCATGATCCCCCTCGCCTGGTCGAGCCTAAGCGTCGCCCAGATAAGACTTTATCGTTTCTATAAATCTTGGAACAGAAATTGGCTTGGATATATAGGCCTCGCATCCGCCCTGCCGGATGCGTTCCTCGTCGCCTTTCATGGCGAAAGCCGTGACCGCGATCACCGGAATATGGCGCAGTTCTTCATCGTCTTTCAGCCACTTGGTCACTTCCAGACCTGAGACTTCCGGAAGCTGAATATCCATGAGAATGAGATCTGGCCGGTGTTCGCGTGCGAGATCAAGCGCCTCTAGACCGTTTCGTGTCCGGATCGTTTCGTATCCGCTGGCTTCGATAAGATCGCGAAACAACTTCATATTCAATTCGTTGTCTTCGACGATCATTACGCTTTTCGTCATCGAAACTTCCCTGGGGCAACTGCCCGGCCCGATTATTCATTCATCTACTGGCATTGGCTGACACCAAACAGTGTGTGCACCGACATTCCCCTCGGTCCACTCTATGATTTAACCTCATTTCATTGACGAAAGGCAAATAATTCCGTTGTCGCTACAAGGACCTGCATCTTATATGAAAACAATTGCAGGCCCGCGTGGCGGCTGCATGGATCGGCTGAAATGGAGGTGACGATGAAAACGCTTATGAACGAAACAGAAGCGCAGGGTCTCGCCATTGAAGCTTTGGCCTGGCTTGCGCAGGACAAGGATTTACTCCCGCGCTTTCTGGCGCTGACGGGCATCGAAGCCTCGTCCATCCGTCAGGCAGCGCGTGAGCCGGGCTTTCTGGCCGGTGTGCTGCAGTTTTTCTTAAGCCACGAGCCAACGCTGATGCGCTTTTGCGAAGAAACCGGGCGTGACCCGGCTATCATCCAGAAAGCGGCGTCTTTCTTGCCCGGCGGTGCGGGCCAGCATTTGCAAAGCGGCGCCGACTGATTCGACCGACACCGCCCTGTTTTTGCGCTGAAATCAGGCTGCGCTCGGCCCGGTGACGACCTCTTCCGCCGCGGACACATTGAGAACGTTCAGCTCATGCGCCCGCCCGTCGCGTGCAGTCCATGAAATCGACTGGCCGGGTGCAAGCCCGATCAATGCCGTGCCAATCGGGGTCAGAATCGAAACCTTGCCCTGTGCAATGTCCGCCTCGCCCGGATAAACCAGCGTCACGCGGCGCTCATGTCCGTCATTGGAACGGAATTCGACCACCGAACCCATATGCACCACATTTTGCGGCAGCCGCTTGGCAGGCACGACCTTGGCGCGGTCAAGTTCGGCCATCAGCTCGTCGGCGATTTCCTCGTGCTGCTCGGCGACGCTGTTGGCCAGCCCCATCAGGCGCTCGTAATCGACGTCGCTGACGACAATATTGGGCTTCTTGCGATTCTTGACGCTCATGGCGATAGCTCACTGTTATAAAAGATAAATATCTCCGAGCATGATGGCTCGAAGCGGATTATTGGGATGTTTTCATGAAAGCGCTTGTCGAATTCGCTTGAGGCAAGCGACGAACCATCCCCCGGAGTCCTTCTGCGCTAGGCAGGACTCGAGGGCCTTTATCCCGCGATCGGTTGAACCCGATGGAGTATGGCGGCGAAACGGTTGTTCATAACACTAAACTTGGTGATATCGCTGCCAATGTCAAGAGCATGACGGTTGCGCGCGCCTCTGCCAGTGGCGTGGCGCGGGATTGGTGATATACAAAGCATGTTCCTTTTATGTTCGTTTGAGCAGGCTTCATCGAGTCGAAGCTGGGCCAGACGACGAAGCTGCGCATGTGGACGATGGTTGAGAATTTCGCCGGAAACAGTTCGGAGCAAGGCTTATGTCGCGACTGCCTGTCGCTACAGAAGAGTGCTTCGGTGCGCCGGTGTTATTCCTGCGGCAGCCCGCGCCTGGTGCGACATCCGGAATTGTACAAGCTGACGCTGGCGCATATCGATTGCGACGCCTTCTACGCTTCTGTTGAAAAGCGCGATAATCCTGAATTGCGCGACAAGCCGCTCATCATCGGCGGCGGCAAGCGCGGCGTCGTTTCGACAGCGTGTTACCTCGCCCGTATTCATGGTGTGCGTTCGGCGATGCCGATGTTCAAGGCGCTGGAAGCCTGTCCCGAGGCGGTCGTTATCAAGCCTAATATGGAGAAATATGCCCGCGTGGGGCGCGAAGTGCGCCAGCTGATGCGTGATCTCACCCCATTGGTTGAGCCGCTTTCCATTGACGAAGCGTTTCTCGATCTCAGCGGTACAGAACGGCTGCACAAGGCGCCGCCCGCCTTGGTTCTCGCACGCTTTTCCAAGCGCGTGGAAAGCGAGATTGGAATCAGCGCATCCATCGGCCTGTCCTATTGCAAATATCTCGCCAAGGTGGCCTCCGATCTGGAAAAGCCGCGCGGGTTTTCCGTTATTGGAGAAGCCGAGGCGCTCGATTTTCTGCGCGATAAGCCGGTGAGCATGATCTGGGGCGTCGGCAAAGCATTTGCGGCCAAGCTGCAAAGCGACGGCATCCGCAGCATAGGCCAGCTCCAGACGATGGATGAAGGCGGGCTGATGAAGGCCTATGGCACCATGGGCCAGCGTCTCTATCGCCTGTCGCGGGGGCAGGACAGCCGACGGGTAGAGCCGGAACATGATATGAAAAGCGTTTCGGCGGAAACGACCTTCAGCACCGATCTTTCCACTGCGGCCGATCTGGTTCCTGTTTTGCGTGCGCTTGCAGAAAAAGTATCGCGACGGCTCAAAGCAGGCGAAATTGCCGGGCGCACTGTCGTCCTCAAGCTCAAGACGCAGGACTTCAAGCTACGCACCCGCAATCGCCAGCTTTCGGACCCGACCCAGCTGGCTGACCGCATTTTCCGGCATGGATTGCAGCTTCTGGAAAAGGAGCTGGATGGCACCAAATTCCGGCTGCTTGGAATCGGTGTCGGCGAGCTATCCTCAAGCGACCGGGCTGACCCGCCAGATCTGGTCGATACGCAGGCCACAAAGCGTGCTGTCGCCGAAACCGCGATTGATCGCCTGCGCAACAAGTTCGGGCTGAATGCAGTTGAGACCGGCTATACTTTCTCAAAAGGTAATCTCGCCCGCACGCAGACACCATCCGACCGCGATCATGACGACCACGACTGAGTGATTGGCGGCCTGACGGGAATTCACCGCGTTATCCGACTTGTTTCCGCTTTAGACTCACGGTTCAATTCCCGCAGCTAAAACATGGAGGTTAAAAATGCTGACAGGCCCATTGTGTCGAGCAGGCCGCGCGCTCGTTGAGATTTCACGCGATAACCTCGCCAAACTATCCAAGGTGGATGCATCGGTTATCGAAGATTTTGAGCGGAAGATCGACAAGCCGTCCGCTGAAACGATCAATCAGCTACAAAGCGCGTTGGAAGATCTCGGCGCAGTTTTTATCCCGGAAGATGAACGCGGAGTTGGCGTTCGCTTGAAATTCACCGCCTCCGAAGCCAAACGCATAGCGATCCTCGAAGGCGAAGGCGGCATCATAGCCCAGGATGACGTCACCTGACACATTGGTGCCGTGGCCGTTCAAAGAGCCGTTTGTACTGCGAACGCCGGATTTCGTTTTGATACACTATCTGCAGGCATAAGCATTAAGGCAGAACTCTCTTGCGGGAGAGCACATGTGAGCGTCTGCCCCGCCTAAACGGGGCAAATCATTCAACCGCCGAAAATGGTCCGTCCACCGCTGAAACCCGATCCCGAACTGGTCGTAAATCCGCTCCTGTTCTTGCCGCCCGCGACAATGACCCCGGTAGATTTATCGGACTTTACCGTCTGGGTATCCAGGTTTCCGTTCGTTGGCGCGGTCGCAAATGCAGTTCCTGCCATCATGAATGCACCAACGGCTAACAAAGCTATGGTCTTCATCGTTCCTCCTTTGCTGGCCCCGCCAGCTGACGCCGATATACGATGAGATCATGCGGGCGTTGACGCACAATCCGGCGTTTAGAAAACGCCAGATTTGGCCTCGATGATATACGGCACATGCCGTATTTCGGCATCTAGACGCCCTCCACAGTATTGAAATTTCAGTCAGTTACTAAGCCGGGGCGAACATATTGCGGAGGCTGAGAGCCAAAAGACGGCATGGTTTGCCACACCCGATCAAAGTGCGGCAGAACACCGTGTGAATAGATTGCCACACCCAAGAAAATAAAACCTTGGATATCAACCGCTTACAGTGATTTTGAGAAAGAGATGGAGGCCTCGCCCGGAATCGAACCGGGGTGCAAGGATTTGCAGTCCTCTGCGTAACCACTCCGCCACGAGGCCTTCCTGAGAGCGTTTCCAAATCAATTGGTTCGGCTCTGCGCAGTTCCAATATTGATCCCTGCCCACTTCGTCAAGCGATTCGAGCCCTTTGTGTAAAAAATCCTTGGTGTTTTCTCTTGGCCTACGAATGAACGCCTGCGGCCAGTGTGATTGGGGAATTTTAGAACATTACGATCTGTTAACGCATTGGAAAGGACAGGCTGTGCAACAATAAGGCCATGAGACAAGCGCCGACATGGAGACGAGTGAAGCACGCGGCTTGCTTCGTTTTGCGCGTGGCCATGCTGGCCGCCCCCATTCTGCTGGCATTAGCGGCTTTGACCATGGTGACCAATCCGGACGGTAACAAACCGCCGGTTCCCGACAAGGGTGTTTCCGGCGCGACAGCGCCGACCGGAAATTGATCCCTCGTCGGCAATCTGACGTTACAAATTGCAACAGCTGGAAACCTCGCTGCCGAATCCTGGATTGAAATGGCTCGTAGAGTGCCGCAATCGTTCAATTGCGGAGATGATTTATGGCCAAGCTGCAGTTCTTTTTTGCAAAGGCCTTGCCCTATATGGGAACAGGCTTCATGCTCGTCAATTTTCTGGCTTTGCTTTACGCCGTCACCATACGCGGATGATTTCATGACGATTAGAAGCGAAAAGGGCGCCGTAGCGCCCTCTTTCATTTGACGACGTGCCAGACGCCGCCCTTGCCGTCGCCTTTAACGTCACCCATCTTCATGTCGTCGTGGTAACGATAAAGCGGCATTCCCTTGTAAGCCCACATATCCTTGCCGTCCGTGGCTTTGACGACAGAAAAGTCGCCGTCCGATTTTGCGCCTTTGTCGGCATGAAATGCAGGCCACATCTTCAGGCATTTGGCATCGCAGGACGATTTACCGCCTTCGTCCTTGTCAAACGTATAGAGCGTCATGCCCTTCGGCGTGGTCAGTATTTTGCCGGACTGGCTATCCATCATCTTGGCAGGTTCGGCTGCAAACGCGCCAGCCGTCGATAGCGCGACCAATCCGATCGCTAGAAGCATCGTTTTCACGGCATATCCTCCTTGGTTCGGAAGACAGGCATATGATCGTTTATAGTTCCGCCTGTTCTTCCGATCGGGAGTTTGCGCCCCGTTGCAGCCCGAAATATGGCGCTGCGATTCGGAAGCAAAGAATCAATTAGCCGGAACCGGACAACTGAGATCACCCTCTTCGCAGCTTAGATAAGTCCGCAGTTGCTTATTGCGCTGCTCGGTCAGGTCGGTTTTGCAGCTGGCAACAAGCATCGGATAGATGCTGCCACCGGAAGAATTGCCCGCATTGAAACCGCATTCGGCATCTCTGAATGCAATCCATGCGCGCTGGGCTTTGACAAACCGCGCCTTTCCATCTGCGTCATCGGCAAGACGCTTCTGGATTTCCCTGAAGTTGCCGTTGAGCTTCTTGTCGGCAGCAGAAAAATCATCGCCAGCGCATTGGGTCATCGTGGCCTGATCTTGCGCATTGGCGCATTTTTTAGAGGCCGCCGTCGCAGGCAGACAAAGAAAAAGCGAAGCAAGACCAACAGCTGCAATCCGTAGCATCAATATTCTCCCAAGCGTGACAGTTCCTTTTCAAAAAAAGTATAGCTATGTCAGTTTTAAATGCACATGAAACCGCTAAATTAGGTTAACCGAAAAGAAGCACGCGGAACATCTTTCGGAAGTGGCTTATCGCGCGCCCTCATCTGCGGCTTTTCTTTCAATCCAGTCCCGTGCTGCCTGCCAGCTGCCGAAGGCCATTCGCTGATTGTGCAGCGCGTAGGCGATCCAGCGTTCCTCGGGGTTTTCGCTGTCTTCAGGCATGATGGTGCCGATGCGATTACCATGACTGTCATGCACAGGATAAATCATCAAAACTCCCTCCCCGGAGGTTCCGCGTCGGCGTTGTTTACGGGCCGACCTTTCTGTTTATTGTTTGCGCTCTCGATTGCCAGAGCCGGACGAGCAGTTATTATTGCCCCCCACTATTCAGGGGTTAGGTGGAGACATAAACAATGCTCGCGACGTTTCTAGAATTTCCCACCTATGCCGTCTTTTTGTTTTTCATAGCTTTTGCTCTTATACTATTCGCTATAGGCTATTGCGCGCTACGATATCTCAATGTGCACGCCAAACACGATATTTTTTCCATACCTGCACCAGCCTTTCTCGGAACGATTGCAACCGCATGGGCGCTTTCCATTGGCTTTGTCGCTGCCGACGCATGGTCGCTCAATTCTCGCGCCGATTTTTCGGTGAGCAAGGAGCGCTCTGCCATCCACCGATTGCTGGATACAGCTAACCCCTTGGTTCTCAACGATGAGGAACTAAAGACTGCGGTGCTCAACTATCGCACCATCGTGGTCGACGATGAATGGGGACGACGGAACAACACGGCTTCGACATTGGAAGTGGATCACGCGATTCTGGAGATTCGCGCCATGGTCCAAAAGATTGCGCTTTCGGGCCTGCCCGGTCCGATTGTCTCGCAACTCGTCAATGATTTTGACGAACTTCAGGATGCCCGTAATGAGCGATTGGCGGTGGCGAGCGCGTCGATCGACGAATCCAAGTGGTATCTCGTCCTTTTCCTGACCCTGCTGACAGCCATCACGATTGCTTCGGTCCATGCCGACCGACCGCTTGCCGGGCGGCGTGCCCTGATCCTCTACGTGCTCACAGCCACGATCAGTCTTTGGATATTGGCAAACCACGCAAATCCCTATGTCGGGATGGGGGATCTCAAACCGGACCTGCTCTTCTCCGCACAACGGCACCCTGCGGCTCCAGCGCAGCCCGCTGGCTCGTGATTCATCTCTGGACTGGGGATTGCGGAAAAATCGACTGAACGCTCTCCTGCGCCTGCCTGAAGCCATCAGCATTCAATGACGGTTCTGCGGCCCAATGTGCCACTGCGGCGAAGTGATTCGCGCTCTGCACGTGACGATTTAAAGATGGAGAAATTTGCCTGAACTGAAACGGGTAAAACGCCGTTCAGTCACAGTCCATTGCTAATGCAATGCTTGACTAGTTTTGTGCAAGTGATTGAGATATTAAGCAACTTCAGCAATTGAAGTGGCTCCCCGGGCCGGATTCGAACCAGCGACCAACCGGTTAACAGCCGGTTGCTCTACCACTGAGCTACCGGGGAACAGGTGCTCGTTGCGTCAGCGATGTGGCGTATAGCAAAAGGATTTCGGGTTTGCAAAGGGCAAAATCGTATTTTTTCCAACTTTTTGCATCTGCCTCACGAAACCCTATATTCTCTGGGACATTCAGACGTAAAAAATATGCAGCAGCTGTGGAGAGACCTGGTCCAGTGAACGAAGAAACGAACCCCAAAGCGCCCCGCAAGGTCATTTTGATTCTTGGTCGGCGAATCCCGATTCCCCAATCGGTGATGATGCGCCGCATGTTGGGCGGCACTCTGGTGGCCGGTGGTGCACTGGGTTTTCTTCCTGTGCTGGGTTTTTGGATGCTTCCGCTTGGCCTGATCGTGCTTTCTCACGATTCTCACCGGGTTCGTCGTATCCGCCGGCGCAGCGAAATCTACATCTGGCGCAAATGGGTGCGCCGCAACGCGTCCTCAAATGCCAATGGTGGCACGGGAAACTGATATCTCGCGCCGTTGCAGGCCTGAGCGCTCAACAGAACCAACGCGATAGAAACGACATGGCCCGGCATGAAGCCGGGCCAATCCGAGTCCGCGTATCAGTTGATGGTTCAGGACAGATTCTTCCGCCGCTGCGCGTAACTGCGCCGCCGGACTTCTCCCGGCGTCAGATGGCGATATTTCCGAAGCGCAGTCGTCATGTGGCTCTGGCTGGAGAAACCCAACGTGGCGGCAAGCTCACTCAAGGATATATCGGTCTCGCGCAGGCATCGCTCGGCTTCGTCCAGCCGCAGTCGCATCAGATATTGATGTGGTGTGAGACCGAAGCTTGCGCGAAAACAGGTTGCAAAATGGCCCGCTGAAATCCCGATCAGGGATGCCATGTCCGGCACAGATACCTGCTGGCGATAATTTTCCCTGAGATAATTCTCAATCTGCCGGCAGGCATAATTGCTGAGCCCAAACTGTTGTTTGTTGCTACCGCGGGCGATAGACGCATTGCGCACCAGCACGCCTGTCAGCACCGTGCGGAACGCATCCATATAGGTGCTGCTTACATGAGGTGATACTTGTAGCTCGCCCCAAAGGATCTGCGCCAGTTGCAGGCACTGTCTGTTGGAAAAATGAATTGGCGTCCAGCTATGGGTAGCTTCTTCGCATTCTTCCGCCGAGAAGAACGACGTGTCGAGCGTCACCGTCAGATGCGCGGTATTTTTGGGCCACACAATTGCGCAGCTCATGTGAGCGGGAATGATGAACGTCATACCTGCCGGGCAATTGATGGTCTCCTCAGGCCCCTCAAAGGGCTTCCATCTCAACCCGCGCACCATTTCGAGCACGATGATGGCTATGGTTTCGAGCGAGTGATACGTCCTCTCGCCAATGTCTGAAAAACCGTAATCAATATCGGGTTTGCCACCGCCATCCAGCGATGCCAGCTGCATTGCGTTGATTACTGGCGATGGATCATAAGTAGAAAAATTCATTGAGTTATTCTTCATGAAGATGCTCATATTATCCTCAATCATCAAACCGAAAAAAAGAATAAATATTGGGAGCGCCACGGGTTTAATGGAACGGACTCGAAACCTGTATTCCCCCTGGATTTTAGAAAATCAAAACGGCCTTCCCTCAAAAACCGTGTGAATGCCGCAAATCAATCTTTAGTTGCAATTGAAAGATTATGCAACCGAATTATTGAAGCCGGACAAAACGTGTTGCGGCACGGAATAAGGCTCCGTTGTTGTATCCTTCCTTTGCTCTCATTAGCAGCTTCTCATGTAAATCAGGCGGATATTGGGGCTGTTGCACGCCATTGCATTTTTGCATCCATTGAAAACCGAAATGCAGCGCGGTTTGGGCTTCCTTGACGGCTTCTTCATCGACCTTGAATAATGCACAGGGCCTGTCCGAATTGAATGCAAAGCTGTCCACCTCGGTCGCGCTGCGTCACACCGCTGTAATAAAGGCCCGCTAAACAGGGGGCCACGATGTGGGGGTGCATTCGCGCTGTTTCTGCATTGGAACTGTTTTTGCCGCTTGTCGAGGTCTCATAAAGATGTTTCAATCTGAATTGCACGGCTGTGCAGAAAAAACAGAAGCAGCCGGCGATCCTGGGGAGGAGACGCCTATGCCAGCTTTTCTGGAGGTGGCGAGCGCGCGCGTTCGTTATGGCAATAATGAGGTTCTCAAAGGGGTAGATCTGTCGGTCCGCAAAGGCGAATTCGTTGCCCTGCTCGGATCGTCAGGTTGTGGAAAAACAACCCTGCTGCGTGCAATCGCTGGTTTCAACACGCCCAGCAGCGGCGCGATCAGGGTCAATGGTGCTGATGTGACTCGCCTGCCCCCGGACAAGCGCGGCATGGCGCTGGTATTCCAGTCCTATGCGTTGTGGCCGCACATGACGGTTGCGCAGAACATCGGCTATGGTCTGCGCATTCGCGGTATTGCCAAAGACACGATCAAGCAGAAGGTGCAGGAAGTTGCCCGCCTGCTTGGCCTCGACGCACTGCTGGAAAGGAAGCCCGCAGCTTTGTCCGGAGGTCAGCGCCAGCGCGTCGCGCTGGGTCGTGCACTGGCCATCCAGCCCGACATTCTGCTTCTTGACGAGCCCCTCTCCAATCTTGACGCGCGTATTCGTCTGTCGGTGCGTCATGAAATCAACGCCTTGCAGCGCCGTCTGGGTATTACGGCGGTTCACGTGACCCATGATCGCGAAGAGGCGATGGTCATGGCGGATCGGATCGTGATTCTCAACAATGGCGAGATCGCCCAGGCTGGCGCACCCGAGGAAGTCTACAACCATCCGGCGTCCGATTTTGTGGCCGCCTTCATGGGCGCGGAAAATCTGATTGAACTGCCTGTTGCGATCAAAGCTGACAGGATCGAAATCGCGGCAGGCGCGCATAACAAGGCAAGCACTATTCCAGCCGGAAGGCGCACTCTTTCCGACGGAATCGCTTCCGCGCGCTTCCGCAGCGAAGCTGCGCATCTCGTAAAGCCGGGCACACAGCGCGACAATGCACCTGCCCTCGTCCTCACAGGCAGGGTGGAGCAGACCAGCTATCCCGGCGGCCTTTGGCGACACATGGTCAGCATCGGCGACCGCCATATCATGGTCGATGCGCAGGAAAGCCACCAACCCGGTACGGATGTCGAAATCCAGATACCCGAACAGGCGCTGTTTCTGTTCGACAAGTAGTCCCGCACCAGTTTTGCCGGGCGGCGTTTCGGCTCGGCCAATGTCAGTAACTGCGGGCATCAACCAGTCCGCAGCAGCTTAAAAATTCCCGATGAAGCAACAGGATGCCTTGCATCCCAATCGCAATCCACAAACCGGATGATCCGGATTTAACAGGAGTTTTTCATGAGAACGGTCCTGAAAGCAGCAATGGTACTCGGTCTTACCGTGGCCCCTGCATCCGCCGACGAACTGACGGTGCTTACCGCCGGTGACCAGAACATGGTCGATTACGTCAACCAGTATCTCGGACCATTGTTCGAGAAGGAAAATCCGGGCACGACCGTGCGCGTTGTCGGCACCGGCCCGGGCGATGCCGGTTCGCAGAAGATTCTCGAGCGTTTCGAAGCCCAGTCCAAGGCGGATGTCGAAAAATGGGATACGGACGTTGCCGTCATCCATGAAAAATTCGCCGGGCCGATGGTCACCGGCAAATTCCTTGAGAATTATCGCGGCAAGATCGAAACCGGCAAGCTGGTAACCCGCGGCAATGCCAAGATGGCGCTCGGCACCAATGTCGACGGCTATGTCATGCCGATGTTCAACAGCCAGACCGCGCTTGCCTATAATCCCGCACTCGTCGCCACACCGCCCAAGAGCTATGATGAGCTTGTCGCCTGGGCCAAGGAAAATCCGAAGCAGTTCGGCTATAACGGCATCAAGGGCGGTGCTTCGGGCGTCAGCTTCGTCATGGGCTGGATTTATGCCTATGGCGGCGATGCGAACAAGCTTCAGCAGGGACCGTTTGAAGAAGGCGAAGCCAAGAATTGGGACAAGGCTTTTGCATCGCTGAAGGAGTTCACCAAGAACGCGACCCTGACGCCGGGCAATGCCGGAACGCTCGACATGCTAAGCCGTGGCGAAATCGCCATGGGTCCGGTCTGGGTGGATATGTTCTATTCATGGAAGGCCAATGGCCAGTTGCCGCCGGAAATGAAGCTTGTTCTGCCTGAGCCGGGCATGCCGGGCCAGCCGATGCATTATGTGATCCCGGAAAAGAGTGCGAATAAAGAACTGGCCGAAAAGTTCGTCGCGCTGGCAACCAGCCCGAAGGTTCAGGCCGAAGGCATTGTGAAGCGCTTCAACTGGTATCCGGGCATTGACGCCGATAACGTCAAATCGGAACTCGATGCCGACACCTGGAACAAGCTTTTCACCGATATCTCGTCAGATGATCTGGGCAAGTTCGGCAAGTCCTTCCCGATTGCGCCGTACAACACCGCCATTCTCGAAGCCTACGAACGTCAAGTTGGCAACTGATAACCGCGTTGCCGGATGCGCCGCCGCAGGCGCATCCGGCATTCCATCGTTTTCATGAGGTCTCGAATGTCGCCAAGACTGACGGGTTTACTGCTGGTCGCGCCTGCATTGGCAATCGTCGTGGTATTGTTCATCGTGCCGCTGTTCGGCGCCCTCACCGGAGCATTTTATGTGTCCGGGCAATGGGGTTTCGGCAATTTTACCAAGACATTCGAGCTTTATTCAAGCGACATTCTGTTCACATTGCTGATCGTCGTGCTGTCGTCGGCGCTGATAGCGCTGCTTTCCATCGTGATCAGCGGTTACCTGACGCTCGGCTCCAATCCGCGCGCTGTCGCGGTCCTGCGGTGGCTCTATCGCTGGCCCTTGTTCATTCCCTTTATCGTCGTCGGACAGATTTTGCGGACCTTTCTCGCCAAGAACGGTCTGATGAACAGCCTGCTGATCGAAACCGGCATATTGACGCCGTTGCAGGCGATGAGCTTTCTTGACTGGCGCGGCATTACCATCGCTTTCGTCTGGAAACAGACCCCGTTCGTCACCCTGCTGCTGGCAGGCGCTATGGCTTCGCTCGACAGAAGCACCATTGAATCCGCCCGCAATCTGGGCGCAGGACGCCTGCGTATCCTGATCGAGATTGTTCTGCCACAGGTGCGCCAGACGCTTCTTGTGGGGCTTATCTTAAGCTTCGTGACCATGATGTCGGTCCTGTCCGTACCGCTGATGATCAACGCGCAATCACCCACCATGATTACCGCCAATATGGCCTTCCGCATCAATGCCTATGGCGATTACGGTGTCGCCAATGCGCTTGGCACGATTTCGCTGCTGATGACCAGTCTGGTGGCGTGGATCTATCTGCGCCAGACCATGAAGGAGCACGGCAAATGAGCACCACCTTCGACTGGCGCTGGATACCGCGCGGCATCATACTCGGCCTTCTGGCCTTCGCGATTTTCGGCCCGCTGGCCAACCTCCTCCTGTGGGCTGTGGCGGAACGTTGGTATTTTCCACACACACTGCCGCTGCAATACGGTTTCTCCTTCTGGGCGAATGTGTTTTCGCCGCGCGGCAATGCCTTGTCGTCGCTTGGAACCAGTGTTCTCATCGCGATCCTGACCGTGATCGTCTCGCTTGGTCTGGCCATTCCAGCGGGCTATGCGCTGGCAAGGCTGAAACTGCCGTTTCGTGGCCTGATCCTGCTGACGCTCCTGATCCCGCAAGCCTTTCCCAACCTCCCGGTCTATGTGAACATCGCGCAAATGTTCTATTCGTTCGGCCTCAACGGCACGATCATCGGCGTGGTGTTGGTGCATGTCACGCATGGTCTGGTCTATGCGGTCTGGATTGCAACCGCTGCCTTCTCGGCCATCGACAGCGAGCTTGAAGAAGCCGCGCGTTCCATGGGCGCTTCCGCGATGAAAACCTTCTTCGACATCACATTGCCAATCGCCGCACCGGGGCTGCTGGCAAGCGCAATCTTCGTTTTCCTCGAATCGCTGGATGAATTTACCGGGACCTATTTCGTGGGCGCACCGGACATTTCCACCCTGCCGCTCTTGCTCTATACGGCAAGCTCTGGCGGCAACTATCAGATTGCATCAATCAGCGCTTTGATACTGCTTGTGCCGTCGATTGCATTCATGTTCGTTGTGGAGCGCTTTCTTCGCGCCGATGTTCTTTCGAAAGTGGGGCGCTAGAAATGGCTCAGCAGGATCAGGACGCCAGTGGTGGCCCGCGCTTCATCAGCGCGCATGAAGTGGCGCAGGAAGCAGGCGTTTCGCGCTCCGCCGTCTCGCGCACCTTCACGCCCGGCGCGAGCGTCTCGGCTGCAACCCGCGAGAAAGTGCTGAAAGCCGCCGACAAGCTTGGCTATCAGGTCAATGATCTTGCTCGCGGTCTTCTCGCCCACCGCAGCCGTATCGTCGGCATGATCGCCGCCGATCCCGACAGCCCTTTTCGTGCCCGCCAGATCGCCACCCTTTCCCGACGTCTTGCGGCGCGCGGCAATGTGCCGGTTTTGATCCCCACCGGTCAGCATGGCGAGAACCTTTCTGCCGCCCACGAGGCGCTGTTGCGCTATCGTGCGGAAGCGACGGTGGTTTTGTCGGGCATGCCTTCCTCGTCCTTCGTCGAACTGGCGCAGCGAAATGGCCAACCGCTCATTCTCGTGGGCCGGACCGAGGCCGGGGCAGACCGCGTCCACGCCAACAACAAACTCGCAGCAGAAACGGCGGTCGATGTTTTTACTGCGCGGGGTTTAAAAAAGCTTGGCCTGATTACATCAAGCGTCGGCAGTCCGAGCCTTGTGGAACGAGAGCAAGCATTTGTAGCCAAGGCGGCCAGTATGGGCCTGCCGGTGGTCGTGCAGCGCGGTGAACTGACGGACTATGACAGCGGGTTCGCCGCCGGTTCGCTGCTTCTTGGCGATAAGGATCGGGTTGAAGCCGTGCTTTGCGTCAATGATCTGATGGCGTTTGGCCTGATGGACTGCGCGCGCGATGTCTATAATCTCAGCATTCCGGAGGACCTTTCGATCATCGGTTTCGATAATGTGGCCGAGGCGCGCTGGGGCGCATATCGTCTGACGACATTCGATCAGAATGCGGAGCGCCTTTCGGCGGAAATCGTTCGCCTGCTCGATGAACGACAAAGCGCACCCAATGAGCCGCCGCAGACGATTATCCTGGACATGCCGCTCATTCTGCGCGGTAGTGTGCGGCCACTGAAAACCGACCATGCGACCAAGGGCGCAAAGGGTGCCTGACCCATGACATTTCATTCCGTCTGGCTGCGCCCGTCGCGTGGCGACCTCCAGTTTCTCGAAACGATAGTTCGCGATCTGGCGCTTCGCTTTGATACACCAGTTTTCGAACCGCATGCGACCTTGATCCCCGATATGGAACGTTCGGCTGAAGAGCTTCAACCGCTGGTTCTCAGCCTTGCGATAGGGCGCAAGCCGCTCGATATCAAGATCGACGGTATAACTACAACGGAAGCGTATTTCCGTTCGTTCTATGCCGAATTGGAGAAAACGCCGCCGCTGATGAATTTGAAGCGAGATACAATCGGCATTTCGGGCATGGACGATCTCGCAAGTTTCGTCCCGCATGTGTCTCTTGCCTATGGCGTTCATGAAACGCCGGAGAAACGCGTCGAAATGAAACGTCTTTCAGATGCACTGTCCGGTCGTAGTCTTCGTTTTGATCGCATGGTCATTGTCAGTTCGTCCAGCATGACCCCAATCGACCAGTGGATCGTCAAGAATGAGATTTATCTGGCCGGATAACAGAAAGCCCGGTCAAAACCGGGCTTTTCATAGTCAGCATTAGAGCGCATCCCGAAAAGTGTGAAACGGTTTTCGGAAAAGATGCGCGTTAAAACAAAGAATTAGAGCGCCGATCTGATCCAATCACATCGAACCGCGCTCTATTGAGCGCGATCAGAGCGGGCGCGGATTGTTGCGGTAAACTTCCGCAATATCAGCCAGCACTTCGTCCGACAGTTTCAGCTCATGGGCCGCGATATCCGTCTTTAGCTGCTCAACAGTCGTGGCCCCGATGATGACCGAGGTCATGAACGGGCGGGTCAACGAGAAGGCAATGCCCATCTGGGCGATATCGAGGCCATGCTTCCTGGCAACATCGATATAAGCACGCACCACCGGTTCCGAATGGGAATTGTCACGCCACAGGCCGCCATCGGTGACCGCCGCGCGTGAACCGGCTGGCACATTGCCGCCAAGATATTTGCCCGTCAGCACGCCTGCGGCGAGTGTCGAATAGGCCAGCAGTCCGATATCTTCCGCCAAAGACACTTCAGCCATGTCGTAATCATAGTGGCGCTGCAACAGACCATATTCGTTCTGGATCGACGCCATGCGCGGCAGACCGTGTTCCTCAGCCAGACGCAGCCAGCGCATCGTTCCCCATGCGGTTTCGTTGGAAAGACCGACATGACGGATCTTGCCTTCGCGAACCATATCGTCGAGGCCGAGCAAAGTGTCATGCATATGCTGCAATTCCGACTTCGCATCGTTCTTGGTGAAATCAAAATTCCACCCCTGTCCGAAATGATAATGCGAGCGCATCGGCCAATGGATCTGGTAAAGATCGATGTGATCGGTCTGAAGGCGCTTCAGGCTGTTCTCAACCGCCTCGCGCACACTGGCGCGGCTTGGGCGGGCGCCGCCGCGAATCCACTCCTGACGACCGCCGCCCGCAATTTTGCTGGCGAGAATGACCTTGTCGCGCTTGCCCGATTTCTTGAACCAGTTGCCGATATAGGTCTCGGTCTTGCCGTAGCTTTCAGCGCTCATCGGAATGGCATAGCCTTCCGCCGTGTCGATGAAGTTGATGCCTGCATCGACAGCAATATCCAGCTGTTCGTGGGCGTCGGCTTCGGTGTTCTGCACACCCCAGGTCATGGTTCCGAGGCAAATTTCAGTGACAGAGAGGCCGGTGCGGCCCAGGGAATTCTTTTTCACGAGGATTTTCCGGATCAATTGGTCCGCAGAACTGCGGAATAATGTGAGGGGTGAATTGATAGCCCCGCTTCGTCGCCTCTGACAAGCCTGTCACAAAATATTCAACGATTACAGGAAGCGTTCTGCCGAATAAGGCGTCGGATCGATATAGGTTTTCTCGCCTGTCATCATTTCAGCGATGAGGCGTCCGCTTGCAGGGCCCAGCGTCAGGCCATGATGGGCGTGGCCGAAATCGAACCACAATCCCTTGTGGCGCGGTGCCGGACCAATCACCGGTCGCATGTCTGGTAGGCATGGGCGCAGACCAAGCCATGGCGTGCTGTCCACCGGCTCTCCAAGCTGCGGCACCAGACGCCGCGCAATCTTCTCCGTCTTTCCAAGCTGGATACGATTGGCCGCAGCCGAGGGCGAAGCGAATTCGATGCCGGTGGTCAGCCGTACACCCTGCACCATCGGCGCCAAAACGTAACCGGCTTCCTCATCCACCACTGTATGGCCCAGTCGCGTATTGTTGCGCATTGCGAAATGCAGGTGATGGCCGCGTTTGATGCCCAGCGGAATGGGATAGCCGAAGCGGCGGAAAATGAGCCCCGACTGAGGCCCAAGCGCCACGACAACCTCACGCGCCTTAACCGGCCCTTCCCGCGTCGTCACCTGCCAGTTGTCGCCATTCTGCGCCAGCGTTGACGCGTCGCCATGTACAAATCTGCCGCCGCGATTGATGAATAGATCGGCGTAGGCCCGCACAAGTCCAGCCGGATTGACCACCGATTTGGGATCGAGCCAGTGAATGGCACCCGCAACCTCGCCCAGAGCGGTTTCGCGTGCGCGCAAGGCTCCGGCATCCAGAATGTCATAGGCCAGATTAAAACGCTGTAAATTGGGTAGACGACGCACCGCGGCATCAAAAGCGGATTGGTTGCGGTAAACCTGCATCCAGCCCTGTTTGCGAATGAGCTTTTCGCAGCCCGCCTCTGCAATCAGAGCATCATGCTCATGCACGCTTGCTTCGATCAGCGGCAGCATGGCCTGCGCGGCAATCTCCAGACGTTCCGGCGACGATTCCCGCCAGTAACGGTAAAGCCAGCGCGCCATCCGCGGAACATAAAGCGGAGAATAGCGCACATCGGTACGGCGATTGGTGGCGTAGCGCAGAAGCTTCCCAAAACCCTGCGGAAAGGAATAGGGAATGACGCTGGAGCGTTCGATCAGGCCGGCATTGCCGAAACTCGTTCCCTGCCCCGGCTCTGCCTTGTCGATCAGACAGACGGAACGTCCGCGCGCCTGCAAATGAAGCGCAGCCGAAACGCCGACAATGCCAGCGCCTAGAACGATAATATCCTGATTTTGCATCGGTATTTCCGGCATTCTCATTACAATACGCGCCAGCGTTTAGCTGGCGCGTTTCTGCTTGCAGCAAAGTCTGCTGCTGGTCGGGATCAATAAATGTCGAAGTCGAAATATTTCTTCACGATGGTGGCATAGGTGCCGTCATCGCGGATTTTCTTGATCGCGGCATTCAGCTGTTCGCGCAGATCGTTGTCTTCCTGCCGGACGGCAATACCGGCTGCGGTCTGCGTTCCCGGCACGTCTCCGAGCAGCTTGCAGCAATCAGCGCCATCAGCCTTAAGCCAATCCACGAGCGGGAACTTGTCCGACACGACGGCATCCAGACGACCGCTCTTGAGATCGGCATTGGCTTCGTCGGCGGTCGGGTAAAGTTTGGCTTCGGCACCACCCTTTGCATAAACGTCTTCGGCATAGGTTGCCTGCGTCGTGGAAGCCTGCGCGCCGATGGTCTTGCCCTTCAACGCTTCAACGTCAACCGAAGTGATCGCGCTGTCCTTCGGAACGGCGACTGCGAGCGGCGTGGAATAATATTTGTCCGTGAATGCGACCTGCTTCTTGCGCTCTTCGGTGATGCTCATGGAAGCGAGAACAGCGTCGAACTTATTCGACTTCAGGCCGGGGATCATGCCGTCCCAGTCATTGGCGACAATCGTGCACTTGGCTTGCATGGCAGCGCAGAGCGCTTTTCCAATTTCAACGTCCATCCCCTGAAGGGAGCCGTCAGCAGCAACGAAGTTGAAGGGCGGATAAGCGCCTTCCGTCGCGATGCGAATTTCCTTCCATTCCTTTGCCTGCGCCGGAATAACGGCGGCCACAGTGGAAAGGCCAGCAAAAAGGCCCGCGGCAAGGATAGATTTCAGCATGATGGTTTCCCCTTAAATGCTTATTTTGTTGACTGCTTTTTAGTTCGTCCGACAGAAATTCGCTGTTTAGTGCAGCGCGCGAACCTCATCGGCTTCAGTTTGACTGAAGCACCGGATGCCGCCAACATCAAGTAGCCTTTTGGCGGCATCCGATGATATTTTAAGATCAATAGATGTCGAAATCGAAGTACTTCTTGCGGATCGTGTCGTAGGTGCCGTTTTCGCGGATCTTCTTGATCGCGGCATTGAACTGCTCGCGCAGATCGTCATCGCCCTTGCGCAGCGCCACGGCGATTTTGGTTTCGGAACCCGGAATGTCGCCGAGGAACTTGCAGCAATCCGCGCCCTGCTTCTTCAGCCAGTCGGCAGCGAGGAACTTGTCGGCTGCAATCGCATCGACGCGACCGCTTTCCAGATCGGCATTGGCTTCGTCGGCGGTCGGATAGAGCTTCACGTCAGCGCCAGCCTTGCCATAAACGTCATCGGCATAATTGCCCTGCGTGGTGCCAGCCTGTGCGCCGATGGTCTTGCCATCAAATGCCGACGGTTCAAGCGAAGTGAGGTCCGTATCCTTGGGCACGACGACCGCAAGCGGCGTCGTGTAATAGCGCTCGGTAAAGGCAACCTGCTGTTCGCGTTCCGGCGTGATGGCCATCGATGCGATCACTGCGTCGAACTTGTTGGCCTGCAGGCCGGGGATCATGCCATCCCAATCATTGGCGACGACCGTGCACTTGACTTCCATGGCTTCGCACAGAGCATTGGCGATATCGAGATCGAAGCCAACGAGCTTGCCTTCTGGCGACATGTAATTGAACGGAGGATATGCGCCCTCGCTGGCGATACGGATTTCCTTCCATTCCTTGGCCTGAACGGGCAAGGCGAGGACGACAGTGGCCAGACCGGCCAGCAAAACTGATTTCAACATGATTTCCCTGTTTCATAGTCCTGTGCAATTCCGGCTGTTGACCGGAGTGCCGTTGCATGAGGCGAGAGTTCGCCCGTTTCTCAAAGCCCCGGTGGCAAGCCCCCTTGGCCAAAAGCACGAAAGGGCTCACTGCGCTGACACGCAGTGAGCCCAAGTTCATCAGCCCAGAAAAATCAGGCAACCAGACGCGTGGAATGGTCGTCCTGTGCATAGGCCTTGCCGAAGCGGTTCGCGAGGAATGCTTCCAGCGTGATGTCTTCCTGACGAATGAAGCCTTTCTGCGGCAGGTCGCCCTTGGCCAGCATGTCGAGCACCGCGCAAATGGCCGAAGCCGTGGTGATCTGGATGCCGGAACGGACGATCTTGCCAACCTGCGCAGCATAAACCTTGTTTGCGTAGGTTTCTTGAACCAGACGGCCATTCTTGGTGCCGGAAACGGTCACGAAGATCACGACAACGTCCTGAAGCGTAGTCGGTAGCGCGTTTTCGAAGATGTCCTTCAGAACTTCGCGGCGATGACGCAGGCCGAGATCGTTCAGAAGCGCCTTCATAAGCGCAACGTGGCCCGGATAGCGAATGGTGCGGTAGTTGAGGGTGCGCACCTTGCCTTCCAGTGTTTCGCACAGCGTGCCGAGTCCGCCCGAGGTGTTGAACGCTTCATAGGTCACGCCGTCGAGCGAGAATTCTTCACGTTCTTCCAGCGCTGGAACTTCCGACAGTTCGCCGTCCACGATGGCTTCGCAAGGCTCGATATATTCGTTGATGACGCCGTCGGTGCTCCAGGTCAGGTTGTAGTTGAGCGCATTGGACGGATATTGCGGCAGAGCGCCGACGCGCATGCGAACGCTATCGAGCTTGTCGAAACGCTTGGCCAGATCATAAGCGACGATGGAGATGAAGCCCGGGGCAAGGCCACACTGCGGGATGAAAGCCGTCTTGGCGTCCTGGGCCAGTTCCTTCACGCGGCGCGTGCTGGCAACGTCTTCGGTCAGATCGAGATAGTGAACGCCTGCCTTGGCAGCGGCTTCGGCGATGCGGGTGGTCAGGTGGAACGGAGCGGCGCTCAGCACGGCAAACTTGCCGGTAAGGGCAGCTTCAAGCGCCTTGGCGTCTTCAATGTCGAGCGCCTGCGTCTTGACTGCGGCACCGGATTCCAGCGCGTCGAGCTGTGCCTGCGAACGATCGACGACGGTGACGTCATACTCACCTGTGGAAGCCAGAAGATCGGCAATGGTTGCACCGATTTTACCTGCGCCGACGACAACGATCTGTTTCATTTTGTTTTCCCCTTGGCCTTTCTGGTCCCACTGGAATGCAATTCGATATGCAAGAATCGCATAGTCTTATGCAAAAAGAAGCGTATGAACCGACGATCTGACGTTGTTTCTTTGCACATTATGCCGTAATAATTATGCATTATGCCGACAAATGCAGACCTGAACCTCATCGCCCTCCTTCGTGAAAACGCGCGCGCTTCCACAGCCGAGCTCGCCCGACGCCTGGGCGTCTCGCGAACAACTGTGCAAAGCCGCATCGAAAAGCTGGAAAAGCAGGGCGTCATCGAGGGCTATACCGTTCGAATCGCACCGGAATTCGAGCGCGATCTGGTGCGCGCCCATGTGCTAGTGACAGCACTGCCCAAACTAGCGCCAAAGGTTGAAACCGCGCTGCGCGGCATGATGACGGTCAGAACGCTCCATTCCGTCAGCGGTCATTTCGATATGATTGTCGTGGTTGAAGCGCCCTCTATTCAGGAACTGGACGCAGTTCTCGACAGGATCGGCGCGCTTGAAGGCGTGGAACGCACCATGTCGTCCATTGTGCTTTCCACGCGCATCGACCGATAAGCGCATAGCCTTCGAGCGTCAGTCCTTCGAACTGCCTTCCCAGCCCGCATAGAAAACGCCGTTCTGCTTTTCCATGAAAGCAGTGACTGCCTCGATTTCATCCGGCTCGATGGATGTGCTGACCAGGGTTGCCAGTATCTCCACGGTTTTCGGGTTGCGATCAGTGATCTCCACGTCGCTGACCGGATACTTCGCGTCTTCCAGCCGTTCGACCAGCAATTCGCGCAGTTCCTCCATCCCGTCATGAGAAGCGATGACGCGCACTTCGTAAGTTTGCTCCAAAGCGCGTTCATGGATCGGGATGCGGCTGATGAGATTGACGAGGTGACGCAGAAGCGTGTTGCCGAACAGGATAAAAACCGTGAGCAACGCAGCTTCGGCAACCATGTCGGTTCCCGCAAATGCGCCCACTGCTGCCGAGCACCAGAGCGTCGCGGCAGTGTTGAGGCCGCGCACATTCATGCCCTCTTTCATGATGACGCCTGCGCCCAGAAAGCCGATACCCGAAATGACATAGGCAATTACACGCGTGGATTCCGGCGCCCCGGCAATACGTACCGCAAGGTCGACGAAAGCGGCAGCGCCGAGCGCCACCAGAGCATTGGTGCGCAGTCCTGCGGTCCGCTGCCGATACTGGCGTTCCGCGCCGATCAGCGTGCCGAAAATGAATGCTGCGGTCAGGCTGACGACCGTATCCAGAAAAGGAAAGAGATCAAATGTCTTTAAAAACTGCATGGCAAAAAGTCCTTATTTGCCGGGCATATAATACAGTTTCTTGAAACGAATATGACGGCGCACCGGGGTACGCCGTCATAGAATTAAAACAGCTGTTTTGACTGTTAGTACAGAAGGCGCGCGCGAATGGTGCCGGGAATTTCGCGCATGGCGTTCAGAATGTCGTCGCTGGCCTCGCCGACGCCGTCAGCTTCCATCACGAGATAGCCCACTTCGCCATCCGTCTGCAGAAACTGGCTGGCGATGTTGATGCCATGCGTGGAGAAAATGTTCATCAGGCTGTTGAGGATGCCGGGACGGTTTTCATGCACATGCATGAAGCGCGTGCCGGTCGGGCGCGGCGGAAGCTGAACCTGCGGGAAGTTCACGGCGCCCAGCGTCGAGCCAACATCGGAATATTCGATCAGCTTGCGCGTCACTTCGATGCCGATGCGCTCCTGCGCTTCTTCCGTCGAACCGCCAATATGCGGCGTCAGAATGACATTCTCGATGCCCTGAATCGGTGAAACGAACTTGTCGTTGTTGGAAGCAGGCTCGACCGGGAAAACGTCGATTGCCGCACCGGCAAGATGGCCTTCCTGAAGAACTTTTGCCAGCGCATCCAGATCGACAACCGTGCCCCGCGCATTGTTGATGAGGAAGGCGCCCTTCTTCATCTTGCGCAGTCGTGCTTCGGTGATGAGCTTCGACGTGGACTTGTTCGACGGTACATGCAGGCTGACGACATCGGAAATCTTCAGCAATTCGTCGAGTGTCGCCGTTGGCTTCACATTGCCGTATTGCAGCTTGTCGGATGTGTCGTAGTAGCGAACGGTCATGCCGAGGCTTTCGGCCAGATTGCCGACCTGCGAGCCAATATTGCCGTATCCGATAATGCCGAGCGTCTTGCCGCGCACTTCGCGGCTGCCGGTCGCAGTCTTATCCCAGCCGCCGGCATGAGCCGATACCGACCGCGGGAAAATGCGACGCATCAGCATGATGATCTCGCCGATCACCAATTCTGCAACCGAGCGCGTATTGGAAAACGGCGCGTTGAAAACCGGAATGCCGCGCTTGCGGGCCGCTTTCAGATCGACCTGATTGGTGCCGACGGAAAAGCAGCCGACTGCAACCAGACGGTTCGCTGCGGCGAAGATTTCTTCGGTCAGCTGCGTGCGCGAGCGGATACCGATGATATGCGCATGCGAAATCGCTTCAATCAGATCGGCTTTGTCCAGCGCCTTGGGAAGATGCGTGACATTCGTGTAGCCGGAGGATTTGAAGTATTCAACGGCAGTCGGATTGATGCCTTCGAGAAGAAGAACATTGATGCGATCACGGGCGAAAGAAAGACGTTCGGTCATTGTCAGGGTTTCCAGGCTGGAACAGCAAACGGTCGGATTACGACATGAATGAAGCCAAATCTGTCGTCAATACGATATTTTCGGATATGTCAGCTGCTTGCGCGGTGGGAGGCCGCCAGTTCTTGTTGCGCGGGTGCTTTAACACCGGAGAACCGCCGGGTACAGATATTAACGCTTTCATTCGCAAAAAAGTTGGAGCAGATGCGCTTGCACCCGCTGGCCTTTATTGGGAAGGCTCGATTTTTCTGAATGTCCCGGGGCTTTGCCCGATCCATTTTTGAAAGGCGCGATAGAATGCGCTGGGCTCGCTATAGCCGAGTTCCGCCGCAACTTCCGCAACGGTCAGCCTGTCCTCCTGCAACAGTTGCTGTGCTGTTACGAAGCGCAACTCGTCCTTGATCGTTCCAAAACTCTGCCCTTCGGCTTTCAGCCTGCGCCGCAGCGTCGGGGCGGACATTTTCAACTGTACGGCTATATCTTCGAATGAAGGCCATTCCTGCGCAGGCATCTGACTCAGATGCCCGCGAACCCGTGAGGAAATGTCGTGATCGTGGCGATAGCGGATCAGGATATTGGCCGGAGCCTCACGCAGAAAATTTTCGAGCGCTACGTCGCTGCGAATGATCGGCAAGGCCAGATAGGATGAATCGAAAACCAGTCGCGTTGCGGACTGATCGAACAGCACCGGCGCGCCGAAGAATTTTCGATAATCCTGCCGGTCCACGGGTGCCGGACAGGCGAAATCGAGTGTTCGCAACGGAATGCGCCGCCCCACCAGCCAGCACGCCACGCCCATCAGGATTAGCCAGTAGGCGCGATAGGCGAAGGCTGGGCGCGGCGAACCTGCATCCGTCAGCACGATATGCGCCATGCCGTCGCGAATGCGCAATTCGCCACGCGGATCGTCCAGCACGACATTGAGAAACTGCAAGGCACGGCGCAAGGCACGCTCCAGAGTGCCCGCATGTAAAACGGCATGACAAAGCAGGTTGAAGCTGCCGGGCCGCATCGGGCGTGCGGCCAAACCGAAGAACTCATCATCGATGGTTTCGGCAATCAGCCACCACAGGCGACCGTATTGGATATTCGTGACCGGCTCGGTCAGTCTATCCGGCAAACCGACTGCCGCCATCAATGGCGCGGTATCGATGCCACGCTGGCGCACGCTTTCCAAAGCATCTTCAACGAAGCCGGGTGTGATATTATGGCGTTCCATGGACTGAACTTTATTGCAAAAACGGTCACCAATTAAGACCTCTAATGTCATTGTTTGCAATGATTGAGGGATTAACCTCTTCCTCGCAGCGTTACTAGAGGAGCTTGGCGCTGCCGTGACTAGTCTGGGAGGAATACCGGAATGACTGAAGCGTCTGCTTTCACGCAGCGTGTGCGTTATGATGACGCCGTGGCAAAGTTTGAACTCGATCATGCCATCACACAGCTTGCGGGCCATCCCGACACCGGCCTCAATGCCTGCGTGGAATGCTGCGACCGTTATGTCGGCGAGAACCGGATAGCGCTGCGCGCGATTTCCGCCGACGGCCAGGTGACAGAACTCACCTTTGAAAAATTGCGCGATCTTTCCGCAAAAGTCGGCAACGTGCTGAAGAATGCAGGCGTCAGTGCGGGCGATGTCGTTGCCGGTCTCCTGCCACGCACACCCGAACTTGTTGCAACCATTCTCGGTGCCTGGCGTATCGGCGCTATATATCAGCCGCTCTTCACCGCTTTCGGTCCAAAGGCCATCGAACACCGTCTCAAGACAAGCGATGCAAAACTGGTCGTGACCAATCTTGCCAATCGCAGCAAGCTTGACGAAGTCGAAAATTGCCCGCAGGTCGCAACGATACTTGCGCCCGACGAAACCGCACCTGCCGCTGATATCGATTTCCGCGCAGCGCTCGCCGCTGCCTCCACCGATTGTCCGCCTGTCATGCGCAAGGGTGATGATCTTTTCATGATGATGTCCACCTCCGGCACGGCTGGCCTGCCAAAAGGCGTGCCGGTTCCGCTTTTCGCACTGCTCGCCTTTGGCGCCTATATGCGCGAAGCCGTGGGCCTGCGATCCGACGACATTTTCTGGAATATTGCCGATCCCGGCTGGGCCTATGGGCTTTACTATGCCGTGACGGGCCCACTGCAACTGGGCATCGCCACCACGCTTTACGAAGGCGGTTTCAACGCCGAAAGCACCTACGACATTATCGAACGTCTGGGCGTTACCAGTCTGGCCGGTTCGCCAACCGCCTTTCGCCTGTTGATGGCGGCAGGCCCGGAGGCGGCAGCCCGGATCAAGGGACGTCTGCGCGTGGTTTCCAGTGCGGGCGAGCCACTCAATCCGGAAGTGATCCGCTGGTTCGACGCCAATCTCGGCGCGCCGATCCACGACCATTACGGACAGACGGAACTCGGCATGGTGGTCAACAATCACCACGGTCTTGAACATGCCGTGCGTCAGGGTTCGGCGGGCTATGCCATGCCGGGCTATCGCGTCGCGGTTCTGGATGAGGCCGGAAATGAACTCGGCCCGAACCAGCCGGGTGTTCTCGCCATCGATATCGCAAAATCGCCACTGCTCTGGTTTTTCGGTTATTACAAGCAGGAAACACCAGCCATTGCAGGCGGCTATTACCGCACCGGCGATACGGTGGAATTCGAAGACGACGGTTCCGTCAGCTTCATTGGTCGTGCCGATGATGTCATCACCTCATCCGGCTATCGCATCGGACCGTTCGACGTGGAAAGCGCCCTGCTGGAGCATCCGGCGGTCAATGAGGCGGCGGTCGTCGGCGTTCCTGATCCGCAACGCACCGAAATCGTCAAGGCATTCGTCATTCTGGCACCCGGACAGGAAGGCACGCCCGCGCTTGCCGAAGAACTGGCGCAACATGTGAAGAAACGGCTTTCCGCCCATGCCTATCCGCGCGAGATCGATTTCGTCAGCGAGCTGCCGAAAACGCCAAGCGGAAAAATCCAGCGCTTTCTGCTGCGCAAGGCAGAAATCGACAAACAGCAACAGACAACAGCCTGAGGTACAATTATGCAGATTCAAGATCGGGTATTTCTGATCACCGGCGCGGGCTCAGGTCTCGGCGCGGCTGTGGCCAGGATGGTTGTCGAAGCTGGCGGCAAGGTAGCCCTTCTGGATGTCAACACGGAAGCGGGTGAAGCGGCGGCGAAAGCGCTTGGTGCAGCCGCTATGTTCCAGCGCACCGACGTGACCAGCGAGGCAGATGGACAAGCTGCCATTGCTGCCGCGCTCAAGGCTTTTGGCCGTATCGATGCGCTCGTCAATTGCGCAGGCATTGCGCCGGGCGAAAAGGTGCTAGGCCGCGAAGGTCCACACAAATTCGACAGTTTTGCGCGCACCATTTCGATCAATCTGATCGGAACCTTCAACATGCTGCGGCTGGTAGCCGAAGCCATGGCAAAGAATGAACCGGGCGATGGCGGCGAACGCGGATTGATCATCAACACCGCCTCGGTTGCCGCCTTTGACGGCCAGATCGGACAGGCCGCCTACTCCGCCTCGAAGGGCGGCGTTGCGGCCATGACCTTGCCTGTCGCGCGTGAACTGGCGCGCCACGGCATTCGCGTCATGACGATTGCCCCCGGCATTTTCGAGACACCGATGATGGCAGGCATGCCGCAGGACGTGCAGGACGCGCTCGGCGCATCGGTGCCGTTCCCGTCGCGGCTTGGACGCCCGGCGGAATATGCAGCGCTCGTGCGCCACATTGCGGAAAACCAGATGCTCAACGGCGAAGTCATCCGTCTCGACGGTGCGCTGCGCATGGCTGCGAAATAAATTCACCATCAGGAAGCGAGGAATAATCATGTCCCACAGCGATCCTATTGTCATTGTCGGCGCAACCCGCACCCCCATGGGCGGCTTTCAGGGCGACTTTTCCGGCGCGCAGGCGACCGATCTCGGCGCGGCAGCAATCAGCGGCGCACTGGCCGGTGCGGGTCTGGCACCAGAAGCTGTCGAAGAAGTTTTGATGGGCTGTGTCCTGCCTGCGGGTCAGGGACAGGCCCCGGCGCGGCAGGCTTCGATCAAGGCTGGACTGCCCGTTTCGACCGGGGCTACGACCGTCAACAAAATGTGCGGTTCGGGCATGAAAGCCACCATGCTGGCGCATGATCTGTTGCTGGCCGGTTCGGCGGATGTGATCGTTTCCGGCGGTATGGAAAGCATGACCAACGCGCCCTACCTGCTGTCCAAGGCGCGTGGCGGCTATCGCATGGGCCACGGCCAGATTCTGGATCATATGTTCCTCGACGGTCTTGAGGATGCCTATGACAAGGGCCGCCTGATGGGCACTTTTGCGGAAGATTGCGCGGAAGCCTACCAGTTCACCCGTGAAGCGCAGGACGAGTTCGCCATTGCCTCGCTGACCCGCGCGCAAAAGGCCATCAAGGACGGTCTGTTTGCGGCAGAGATCACACCCGTCACGGTGAAATCCGGTCGCGCCGAGGTGCAGGTTTCGATTGACGAACAGCCCGGCAAGGCGAAGCTCGACAAGATCCCCTCGCTGCGCCCTGCATTCCGCGATGGCGGCACAGTAACGGCGGCCAATTCCTCGTCGATTTCCGATGGCGCTGCGGCGCTCGTCCTGATGCGCGCATCTGAAGCGGAGAAGCGTGGCTTGACCCCGCGCGCGGTGCTGGTTGGTCATGCGACCTATGCCGACAAGCCGAACCTTTTTGCGACCGCGCCTATCGGCGCAATCAGCAAGCTCTCGGAAAAGATCGGCTGGAACCTCAAGGATGTCGATCTGTTCGAGATCAATGAAGCTTTCGCTGTCGTCACGATGGCGGCCATGCGCGATCTCGATCTGGCGCACGACAAGGTCAATATTCATGGCGGCGCTTGCGCGCTCGGCCACCCGATCGGCGCTTCCGGCGCGCGCATTCTGGTGACGCTGCTCGCCGCACTTGAAACGCATGGCCTGAAACGCGGCGTGGCTGGTATCTGCCTCGGCGGCGGCGAAGCCACCTCAATCGGCATTGAAAGGATCGTGTGATGCTTCTGACCGATACGCAGGAGCAGATCCGCGAGGCTGTCCGCGATTACGCGCAGGAGCGTCTGGCACCGGGTGCCGCCCAACGTGACCGCGAACATGCCTTTCCGCGTGCGGAACTGACCGAGATGGGCGAACTTGGCTTTCTCGGCATGCTTGTGCCGGAAGAATGGGGCGGCTCCGACCTCGGCATGGTGGCCTATGCGCTGGCTCTGGAAGAAATCGCGGCAGGCGACGGCGCCTGCTCCACCATCGTTTCGGTGCATTCCTCGGTGGGCTGCGTACCCATCCTGCGCTTCGGGACGGAGGACCAGAAACGCCGCTTTTTGCCGAAAATGGCTTCGGGCGAATGGATCGGCGGCTTTGCTTTGACTGAACCGCAGGCCGGATCCGATGCGTCGGCGCTGAAAACCCGCGCCCGGCTTGATGGCGATCATTATGTGATCGACGGCTCCAAGCAATTCATCACGTCCGGCAAGAATGGCAGTGTGGTGATTGTCTTTGCGGTCACCGATCCCGCTGCGGGCAAGAAGGGCATTTCGGCCTTTATCGTGCCGACCGACACACCAGGCTACGAGGTCATGACGGTCGAACACAAGCTCGGCCAGCATTCATCCGATACCTGCGCGCTGGCTTTCACCAATATGCGCGTGCCACTGGAAAACCGGCTGGGGGCGGAAGGTGAAGGCTATAAAATTGCGCTTGCCAATCTTGAAGGCGGACGCATCGGCATTGCCGCGCAGGCCGTGGGCATGGCGCGCGCCGCTTTCGAAGCAGCCCGCGACTATGCCAAAGAGCGCATCACCTTCGGCAAGCCGATTGCCGAACATCAGGCCGTAGCCTTCCGTCTTGCCGATATGGCGACGAAGATCGAAACGGCCCGCCAGATGGTCCTGCATGCCGCAGCCTTGCGCGAGGCGGGCAAACCCTGCCTGACGGAAGCCTCGATGGCCAAGCTTGTGGCGTCGGAAATGGCAGAGGAAGTCTGTTCCGCCGCCATCCAGATTCACGGCGGCTATGGCTACCTTGCCGATTATCCGGTTGAGCGCATCTATCGCGATGTGCGCGTCTGCCAGATTTATGAAGGCACGAGCGAAGTTCAGCGACTCGTGATTGCGCGCGGGCTTTAAGCCTTCCAAAAACGGTCGTGAATGATCATGCCTGCCGCCATGGCAGCCACGAATAACCAGACCTGCGGCAAGCCGATAGACAAGGCTGCGACCGCAGGTCCCGGGCAGAAGCCGGCCAGTCCCCAGCCGAGACCGAACAACGCCGAGCCAAACAGCAGAGGCCGGTCGATCTGGGTCTTTTCGGGGAGGTGAAAGCTGTCATCCAGCACCGGCTTTGCCAGCTTACGCTGTAGCATTACGCCCGGGATGGCGACCAGAAGAGCGCCGCCGAGCACGAATGCAAGGCTGGGGTCCCAGTGACCGCTTGCGATATTCAAAAAGCCCTGCACCCGTGACGGGTCGATCATGCCTGAAAGCGACAATCCGAACCCGAATAACGCGCCTGTGAAAAGAGCTGCCGCGAGCCGGTAATAAGCGAAACTTTTCATAACAGAACTCCCGCGAGAGTTGCTGCTGCAACACCAGTTATCAGAAAGGTGATTGTTGCAGCGATGGAACGTTTGGAAAAACGGGCCATGCCGAGGATACCGTGGCCAGATGTGCAGCCCGAGCCCATGCGCGTTCCAATGCCGACCAGAAGACCGGCGACGACGATAATCGGCCAGGAAGCCGAAATGGTTGTAGCAGGAAAGCTCCCGAAAAGCGCAGCATAGACCAACGGACCGAGAATGAGGCCAAGAACGAAAGCTGCATTGAGCGCGGCCTGACTTCCGTTCAGCAATCTGCCGACGATACCGCTGATACCGGCAATGCGACCATTGAAAATCAGAAGAAAAATCGCCGCTGCACCGAGAAGCATGCCGCCTGCCAGCGACTGGAGATAGGTCATCATGACAAATCTCCCTTAGGCGCGTCATGACAGAAGATGCCATACAGCGCCTCGATAAGCTGCGCCGCCTTGGTTTCCGTCAGGCGATAGAATATTTGCTTGGCTTCGCGCCGGGTTTCGACGATGCCGGATTCCCGCAGTACACCGAGTTGCTGCGACAGGGTCGGCTGACGAATGCCAAGCCCATGTTCCAATTCACCAACCGAATATTCTTTTTCCGCCAGCGCACAGGCCAGCATCAGACGGGCCGGATGCGACAGGGTGCGCAGCAATTCGGCCACTTCGCCCGCACGATTTTCCATCTGCTGGCGCGACATGACGGCAAGGGTGCCCGTAACACTATCCATGAGGCAACTCCAAATTCAATATACGCTTACATATAATATATATTGATAAAATCAAGTGCGGTATCTGGAGTTCCACAGAGATAAAAATCACCGCCATCCTTACGAATGGCGGTGATCGACTTTGTCAGCCGAGGAATTCCTGCACAGCTGTCAGTTCGGTCTGGCGCAGTTCATGACCGCCCGGATGCCAGACAAGATCGACGTAGGCCTGCTGGCTTTCAAAGTAGTGCGCGAGCGCCTCCGTGAAATCCGGCGGGCAGATCGGGTCCATTCGGCCAGCCGTCATCAGGATTTTCACGCCTTCCAACCCCGGATTATTCGCTGGTTTGAACGGGATAAGCGGATGTAGAAGCACTGCCTTGTCAAATATCCTGCCTTTCTCGATCAGCAGATTGGCCATGATATTGGCCCCGTTTGAATAACCCAAAGCGATCACTTCCGACGGCTGATACTCTTCGACCAGAGCGGCGATAAACGCAGCCATTTTGTCCGTGGCGCGGGCAAGGTCTGGCATGTCATAGACGCCCTCGCCCGTCCGACGGAAGAAGCGGGCGGCACCAAATTCCGACACGTCGCCGCGCGGGGAAACAATGGTCGCCTCCGGCAAAAGCTGTTCGGCCAAACCGAAGAACTGATTTTCATCGCCGCCGGTGCCGTGAAAGACAATGAACAGCGGCGCGCCGACCGCACCGGCCTTCAGCCGGTGCACGTAGGTCTGAATGGTCATAATCTGTCTCCTGCTCGCGCTTAAATCTTGTCGAGATGTTCTTCGAGATAAGCACGAAGATGCTGGTGCTGCGACGGCAGCTTCAGAGCTTCGCCCAAATGCGCGGTGTCTTCGTCGCGATCAAAGCCGGGTTCGTTTGTTGCGACTTCGAACAGAACACCACCCGGTGTCCGGAAGTAGATCGCCCAGAAATAATCGCGGTCGATCACTGGAGTGACATTATAGCCGGTATCCATCAGGGCCTTGCGAACTTCCAGCTGCTTTTCGCGGTTTTCGACCGCGAAGGCGACGTGGTGCACCGAACCTGCTCCCTGCTGGTTACGACCGACAGAAGGCAAGGTCTGAAGATCGATCACACCGGCTCCGTTGCCTTCCGGCATGATGAGACGGGTAATGCCATCCTTCGCGTCCAGTTTCTGATAGCCCATATAGTTGAGCAGTTCCGAAGTCGCGCCCTCGTCACGCAAGCGCATCGAAACCGAATGAAAGCCGCGAATGGCGTGATCGGCATCGATGCCTTCATGCGCCCAAGGCTCGCGCGGATCGTCCTTCACTTCCACCAGAGCGAAGCTGTCGCCATCCGGGCCACGGAAGAAGACGCGCTTTTCGCCAAAAGCTGCATCTTCCGATTCGACCGTGACGGCGGATTGCGCGAAGCGATCCTTCCAGAAACCGAGCGAGCCTTGCGGGACTGCAAAAACGGTTGTTCCCACCTCGCCCGTACCATCGCGACCGCGCTGAATGCCGGGAAAGGGGAAATAGGTCATGACGGTGCCCGGCGTGCCGACTTCATCGCCGTAATAGAGGTGATAAACGCTCGGATCATCGAAGTTCACGGTCTTCTTGACGCGGCGCAATCCCAGCACATCCGTGAAGAACTTGTTGTTCGAACGGGCATCTGCTGCCAGCGACGTAACGTGGTGAAGGCCTTTGATCTGATTAAGCATGGCGATCTCTCCTGTTGTGTTGCAGCAAGATATAATGATCGGAATGCATCTGGATATATTGACAATCATACACAGATTGTCTCCAGATCGAATACAATTGGCTTTCCCTGCCAATAGGTGCTGGACTGAGGCCCCCTACAAGTTTAGCTAACCTTTATCGCAATGACAAAGAAAGGCCTCCCATGGCGTCCGGCTTGTTTGCACTTCTCGATGACGTGGCAGCAATCGCAAAAATGGCGGCGGCCTCTTTGGATGACGTGGCTGGACAAACCGCAAAGGCCAGCGCCAAGGCGGCAGGCATTGTGATTGATGATACGGCGGTGACGCCGAAATATGTCGTTGGTCTGAAGCCGGAACGGGAATTGCCGGTCATCTGGAAAATCACCAAGGGATCGCTGCGCAACAAGCTGATCTTTCTGCTGCCGCTGGCGCTGATCTTCAGCTATTTCGCGCCCGGTCTCATCATGCCGCTTCTGATGATCGGCGGCGCCTATCTCGCATTTGAGGGCACGGAAAAGCTGGTCGAGTTTTTCGTGCCGCATAAGGATGAGGAACAAGCGGAAACAAAGGCCACCACCGCGAAGGAAATTGAAGCGACAACTGTGAGCGGGGCCATCCGAACCGACTTCATCCTGTCAGCGGAGATCATGGCACTCACGCTTGCCGGTCTGCCGCCTTCGAATGTCTATACGCAGGCGGCGATCCTTGTTTGTGTCGCCGTCCTGATCACCTTCGCCGTTTATGGCGTTGTCGGCTTTATCGTCAAGCTCGATGACATGGGTGTCGCGCTTGCCCGCAATGCCCATACCGGTTTTGGTAAGCGGTTCGGCAAGGGTCTGGTTGCGGGTATGCCCATCGTGCTCAAGGTGCTCAGCACCGTAGGCACCGTCGCCATGCTCTGGGTTGGCGGCAGCATCATCGTTCACGGTCTGGCATCGATCGGCGTTCACAGCGTCGAGGAATTCATTCACAACATCGTCGCCCATCTGCCGACCGAAGGCAGCAGCTTCGGCGGCGTTCTGGAGTGGATCGCAACGTCTTTCCTGCAAGCAGTGCTCGCCATCCTGATCGGGGCCGTCATTGTCGGCATCGTACATGTCGTCAAGGCGGTTAAATCCAAGGCCTGATCACGCCAGATAGCGCCTAAACCAGGCGATTGTTCTGTCCCAGGCGAGCTTGGCGGCGGCCTCGTCATAGCGTGGGGTGGAATCATTGTGGAAGCCGTGATTGACGCCCGGATAGATATAGGCCTCGTAGGTCTTGCCGTTCTTTTTCAGCGCTTCTTCATAGGCCGGCCAGCCTTCGTTGATGCGCGTGTCCAACTCGGCATAATGAAGCAAGATTGGCGCCTTGATGCGCGAAACCTCGTCTTTGGGTGCCTGCCGACCATAAAACGGCACGGCAGCGGCCAGTTCGGGAAAGGCGACTGCTGCCGCATTGGCAACGCCACCACCATAGCAGAAGCCGGTGATCCCGACCTTGCCGGTGGTCAGATCGCTTTTCATCATGAAATCGACGGCAGCGAAGAAGTCGTTCATCAGCTTGGTCGGGTCGACCTGCTGCTGCAATTCGCGGCCCTTTTCGTCATTGCCGGGATAGCCGCCGACCGACGTAAGACCATCCGGTGCCAATGCGATGAAACCGGCCTTGGCCACACGGCGCGCGACATCCTCGATATAAGGGTTGAGGCCGCGGTTCTCGTGCACCACCACGACCGCCGGAACCTTGCCCTGCACCTTCGCAGGACGGACAAGATAGGCGCGTACCTGACCGGTGCCCTCCGGTGATGGATAGGTGATGTATTCGGCCAGAATATCAGGATCGGTAAACTCAACCTGCTGCGCCATGGCGTAATCCGGGCTGAGCGATGCCAATATAGCGGTTGCCGTCATCGTGCCGACGGCGAACTTTGCGGCCCGGTCGAGAAACTGGCGTTTGGTGATCTTGCCATGCGCGTAAAAGTCGTAAAGCTCAAGCAGTTCCTGCGGGAAGTCTTTTGCCGTCAAACGTGTCATGGGCAGCGCTCTCCTCTTTCAAGGAGGTCAGTTTAACACAGGGTGCTTCCGGATAAATGACAGATACCCCACGTGCGAAAGCGCGGGGTATCTTCCCGCTCTCCGTAGGATCAACGGTAGACGATACCGCCATCGGTCAGGATGGCCTGACCGGTGATGTAGTCGGAATCCGGACTCGCCAGGAAAGAGACGAGAGATGCCACATCGTCCGGCGTCTGCGCGCGACCAAGCGCAATGCCGTCGACATATTTCTTGTAGGTTTCACCTTTCGGCGCGCCGGTAATCTCGGCGAAACGCTCGTCGATTTCCACCCACATGTCGGTGCCCACGATGCCGGGGCAATAGGCGTTCACGGTAATGCCCGCGCTTGCATATTCCTTGGCTGCGGCCTGCGTCAGCGCACGCACGGCGAATTTCGTGGCGGAGTAAACACCGAGCATTGCAAAACCATCATGACCGGCAATGGACGAAGCATTGATGATCTTGCCCTTCTGGTTGCGCGCCTTGAACTTCGCGGCAGCCGCCTGAATGCCCCAGAGCACACCATCGACATTGATGCGGAAAATACGCTCGACCTCTTCCGGCTTCACATCCGCAATCGGCTGAACCTGCGCAATACCCGCATTGTTGACGATCACGTCGAAACCGCCCAGTTCCTTTTCCGCATGGTCGATAGCGGCATAGACATCGTCGCGTTTGCTGACATCGGCTGAGAATGTGGACGCCTTGCGGCCCAAGGCTTCCACCTCTTTTTTGACAGCATTGAGTTTGTCCGCCTTGAGATCGACCAGTGCGACATCAAAACCGTCCTTGGCCAGCCGAAGGGCGATGCCCCGACCGATGCCCTGTGCCGCACCGGTGACGAGCGCAACCTTGGTGTTAGCCGACATGATTCATCCTTTCCTGAGTGATTTGATGAATGGCAATGCAACGCATCCCATAGGCGATATGGAACACGTCCCGGCGCTATCAACCCACGCCAGCGGCTTGATTTCATTGATTGCGATCAAATTCCCTTTATTAGCATCCAGAAAAATAAAAAGCCCGGCAGTGCCGGGCTTTTTTGATCTATATTGATGCCGGGAAGGCCTATCAGATATTCGGTTCGATCTTGCCTTTGGCCTTGCCCTTGTTCTTATCCTTGGCTGTGAGCTTGTCGATATAGGCAAGAAACAGCGCAGACACGACGAAGGCCAGATGTATGATCGTGAACCACATAAGCTGGTTCGACGTATAGGTCGTGGCATTCAGGAATATCTGCAAAAGATGGATCGACGAGATGGCTACAATCGTCGACGCGACCTTGATCTTGAGCGAACCGGCATCAATCGTGCCCAACCAGTGCACCTCGTCGCCCGCCTGATCGAAGCGGCTGACAAAATTTTCATAGCCGGAAATGATCACCATCACCACGAGGCTGGCAATCAGCGCCGCATCGATCAGCCCCAATATTTTCAGGATCGTATCGGTGTCGTTCAGCGACGTGGCCTTGGTGGCGAAGTCGAAAAGCTTACCCGCAAAAGATACGGCATAAATGGCCAAGGCAATGGCCAAACCCAGATAGAAAACCACCAACAGCCAACGCGAGGCCAGAATGATGTTCTCAATCATCAACTCAATTCGTTTCATGCAACCACTTCCAGGTTTTCATACCAGACACCTCGTAAAATTTTGCTTCGTTCGCAAGGAAAATGAACCACATTTGGCGTGGAATAATGTGCAAAAGCCAGAATGGTGATGGCAATGGCGAATTTCAATAAGCGCTGCACACAAAGCCTATGTCTTTCGTGCAGATAGCTAAAAGGCAAAGCCGTCCGGCTCACAAAGAAACAGCATTTTCTTATTTAGTGTTATAAATATTGCATCGCTGTGACTTCAAAGCCGCTGGTCTATTCAACACTTTCATAATATAAGGCGCCCCTGATATTTTATTGCCGCCTCGCAATAGGGTGGTGTTAAAAGCGGGAACCTAATGAACATCGAGACGGCCGTGAACGACAAAGCCAGCATCTTCGATCTGGCTCCTATTTCTCTTTGGCTTGAAGACTATAGCGGTCTTCGCAAGCAGTTCGATACATGGCGGTCGGAAGGCATCACTGACCTTAAGACTTTTCTGATGGAAGACACGAGCCGTCTTCGCATCTGCACGAGTCACATCCGGGTTCTCGCGGTTAACCGCAAGACGCTTTCGCTGTTCGAGGCGAAGGATATCAATCACCTCGTCACCAATCTGGAGCGCGTTTTCCGCGACGATATGCTGGAACCGCATATCGACGAGATGGTGCAGCTCTGGAACGGCTCCGACACGTTCTACAGCAACACGATCAACTATTCGCTAGAAGGCCGGCGCATCGATATTCAGCTGAAGGGCCGTATCCTGCCCGGTCACGAACAAAGCTGGGATCGTGTTCTCCTGTCGATTGAAGACGTAACCGCACGCGAAAACGCGATGCGCGAGCAGGATCGCCACAAGCGTCATGCGCAAGGCCTGTTCGAGCATTCGCCGGTTTCGCTGTGGGTTGAGGATTTCAGCCGCATCAAGGAACTGATGGACGATGTGCGAGAGCGCGGCATTATCGATTTCCGCGTGTTCACCGATGTGCACCCGGAATTCGTGCGCCAGTGCATGAGCGAAATCCGCGTGCTGGAAATCAACAACGAGACGCTGGAGCTTTTCCTCGCGCCCGACAAGCAGACATTGCTGCAATCCCTGCCGCAGATTCTGCGCGGAGAAATGGAAGCGCATTTCCGCGAACAGCTGATCGACCTGTGGAATGGCATTCTGTTCCAGCGTCGCGAAGTGATCAACTACGCACTCGATGGCACTGAACGCCACGTTCTGTTGCAGTTCTCGGTCCTGCCCGGCCATGAAAATGACTGGTCGCTGGTGCAGGTGGCGCTGACGGACATCACCGCACGCAAAAAGGCCGAAGCCTATCTGGAATATCTCGGCCAGCACGACGTGCTGACCAAGCTGCACAACCGCGCCTTTTATGTGGATGAGCTCAACCGGCTGGAGCGGAAGGGCCACCTGCCTGTTTCCATCATCATCATCGATCTAAATGGCCTCAAGTCTGCCAATGACCTTTGGGGACATGCGTCAGGCGACGGATTGCTGCGCCGTATCGGCGAAGTTCTGAACGAAGCCGTCAAGCTGCCCGGCCATGCCGCGCGGATCGGCGGCGACGAATTTGCAATTGTGCTGCCTTATGTGGATGAGCGCGGCGCGGAAGCCATGGTGGAAGACATCAAGCGGCTGGTTGAAATCAACAATCAGTACTATTCCCAATTGCAGCTCAACCTGTCCATCGGCACGGCAACCACCACGCCGGGAGAAACGCTCGAAGCCGTCGCCAAACGCGCCGATCTCCTGATGTATGAAAACAAGCGCCAGCAATATTCATCCAAAGGCGGCAATATCTAATCGTCGAACTTGATGACGGATTTGCCGCGTGTCAGATCCGTCACGAGCCGCGACAGGTCATCCTGCGCGGCAATAGGCATTGCGCCGGTTATTTCCACGCCGTTTGCCGTAAAATTCTCCTGCGCAATCGCGACATGATCCACAGCGGTCAGCCGCGCTTTCAACAGCGCGTGGTCGGAAAAATCGCAGGCAAAGGCAAAGCCGATCATCGGGATCACCTCGGTCTTTTCCGCCTGTCGCAGGCAGGTCGCCGCCGTGCCGCCATAGGCGCGCATCAAGCCACCGCTACCGAGCAGAATGCCGCCGAACCAACGGATCACCACCACCGCAATATTGTTGAGCTGTTGACCGTCGATGGCTTGCAGGATCGGCTTGCCCGCCGTGCCGCTTGGCTCACCGTCGTCGCTGAAACGATAGTTCTGCCCCATACGCCAGGCCCAGCAATTGTGACTGGCCGCAAGGTCCGAATGTTCGCTCAGGAAATCCTTCGCCGCCTGCTCGCTCGCAACCGGCGCGGCAATTGCCAGAAACCGACTTTTCTTGATTTCCTGACTATAGGTTTCAACGCGACTGATCGTGAACATGGCAATCCTGCAACTATGATTTTGCGGCCTATCATGTTCCTGTGTAGATGACGACCCCTTACCCATTGCCCGCCATTGCGCCTACGGCGCGGAGGGTATAAGGCATTTTAGAAATGTGCTGTTTTCTAACAGCCTTGATCTTCCTGCAATGACTTAAGAGGCCTGCCGATGTTCGATTTGATTGTGAGAAACGCTAATCTCCCTGACGGTCGCGAGAAGCAGGACATTCTGGTCAAGGACGGCAAGATTACCGATATCGTTCCATCGAAGGGCGAGCATCAGGCTGCCAAGGAAATCGACGCTTCCAACCGCCTCGTAACACCACCTTTTGTCGATCCGCATTTCCACATGGACGCAACGCTGTCGCTTGGCCTGCCGCGTCTCAACCGTTCCGGTACGCTTCTGGAAGGGATCGCGCTCTGGGGTGAACTGAAGCCCATGCTGACCGTTGAAGCCATGGTCGAACGCGCCTTGCGCTATTGCGATCTGGCCGTCAGCCAGGGCCTGCTGGCCATTCGCAGCCATGTCGATGTCAGCGATCCGCGTCTGCTGACGGCGGAAGCGATGATCGAGGTGCGCGAAAAGGTAAAGCCGTATATAGATTTGCAACTCGTTGCCTTCCCACAGGACGGTTATTATCGTTCGCCGGGCGCGGTCGATCTCGTCAACCGCTCGCTCGATATGGGCCTCGACATTGTCGGTGGCATCCCGCATTTCGAGCGCACCATGGCCGATGGCGCTGCAGCGCTGGAAGAGCTCTGCCGGATTGCCGCCGAGCGTGGCCTGCCGGTCGATATTCATTGCGACGAAACCGATGATCCAATGTCGCGTCATGTGGAAACGCTGGCCGCCCAGACCGTGCGTTTCGGGCTTCAGGGTCGCGTATCGGGCTCGCACCTCACATCCATGCATTCCATGGACAATTACTATGTTTCCAAGCTCATTCCGCTGATTGCGGAAGCGCAGATGAACGCTATTCCGAACCCGCTCATCAATATCACATTGCAAGGACGCGCCGACACCTATCCAAAGCGTCGCGGCATGACCCGCGTGCCGGAACTGATGGCTGCTGGCGTTAATGTCGCCTTCGGTCATGATTGTGTTATGGACCCATGGTACTCGATGGGCTCCGGCGACATGCTGGAAGTGGGGCATATGGCGGTCCATGTGGCGCAGATGACGTCCATCGAAGGCAAAAAACAGGTCTTCGACGCGCTGACCGTCAATTCGGCCAAGGCGCTCGGTCTGGAAGGCTATGGTCTTGAAAAGGGCTGCAATGCAGACTTCGTCGTGTTGCAGGCGCGTGACCCGCTGGAAGCGCTGCGCCTCAAGGCCAACCGCCTGACGGTCGTGAAGCGAGGCAAGATCATTGCTGAAACGCCGCAGCGTGTCAGTGCGCTCAATCTCGAAGGCCGTCCGTCTTCGATTGATGGCGCCGATTACGCACCCATCGGCTGAACAAACACGACGCAGCAACAAACCGGTGCCTGTTTTTCAAGCGACCGATAAAAGCGCTTGAATTAAAGGCAGATTAGTCGGAAATACGAGACATTGCTTATGCTCCTCCTGATCAGGGTGCAGGGCAATCCGTCGCGCATGGAAAGCACGCACAAACACCACCTTAAGAGGGGTCCAAATGGCCAAATTATCGAACTTCACCCGCCGCGACATTCTTGCGATGTCTGCGGCACTGGGCGCAACTGCGATTTCCACGCGTGTTTTCGCAGCGGATGAAAAGCTGAAGGTTGCAGGCATTCACGCCTCGCCGGTTGAAAACGCCTGGAACTCCCGCCTGCACGAAGCACTGAAGCAGGCCAATGACGAAGGCGTCATCGAATATGTCTTCTCCGAAGGCGTTTCGGCGAGCGACTATCCCCGCGCCATGCGCGAATATGCCGAACAGGGCATCAAGCTGATCGTCGGCGAATCCTATGCCGTCGAACGCGAAGCGCGTCAGGTTGCTGGCGATTATCCGCAGACCACTTTTGTCATGGGTTCCTCCGGCAAGCCGCAGGGCGACAATTTCGGCGTGTTCGGCACCTGGAATTTCGAAGCAGCCTATCTTGCAGGCATGCTGGCAGGCGCGATGAGCAAGTCGGGCACTTTCGGTTCGGTCGGCGCTGTGCCGATCCCGGAAGTCAACATGCTGATGAACGCCTTCCAGGATGGCGTGAAGGAAACCCGCCCGGATGCGAAATTCATTGCATCCTTCATCGGCACCTTCTTCGATCCGCCGAAGGCGCGTGAAGCCGGTCTTGCCCAGATCGATTCCGGCGCAGACATTCTGTTCGGCGAACGCATCGGCACCGCCGACGCCGCCAAGGAACGCGGCATCAAGGCAATCGGTTCGCTGATCGACTATACACCGCGCTATCCGGACACCATTTTTGCAAATGCAATGTGGTACTTCCGCCCAATCCTTAATGCAGCGATTGCAGATGTGAAAGCCGCCCAGCCGACCGGTAAGGATTACACGCCATTCAGCCTCATGAAGGAAGGCGGCAACGACATCGTCTACGTCAAGGGCGTCGCACCGGCAGAAGCCGAAGCCAAGATGGAAGCGCGACGCGCCGAGATCAAGGCTGGCAAGTTCGAGTACAAGCCGAACGCGGCTGAGCCCAAGTAAGACAGCAGCAAACAGGGCGGCAGAAGTGGCATTCGACAGCAAGCATCAGGACGCAACAGCACTCGCGCAAGCGATTGCCGGAGGCGTTTTAAGTGCGCGAGAGGCCATGGATGCCGCCCTTGAAGCCGCAGAAAAATGGCGCCCTCTGGGCGCCATTGCATATCTCGATCCTGAACTTGGCCGCACCAACGCAACGGCGTTTGACGCGCACGCCGACAAAGCTCCGTTTGCGGGCATCCCATCGCTGTTCAAGGATTTGGGCGGCCCTTGCGCCGGTCTGCCGATCCGGCTTGGCTCGCGTGCCTTCGAAAACGCTTCGCCGCAAATGGATTCCGAGCTTGGCAGACGCCTGCGCAAAGCGGGCCTCAATTTCTTCGGCACGACCACCGTGCCGGAATTCGGCCTTGCACTCGCCAGCGAACCGGAAAGCGGCCCACTGGCTCGCCATCCATTCGATGGAACACTTTCTCCCGCTGGCTCATCCGGTGGCGCGGCGGCAGCCGTCGCAGCCGGGATTGTCAGCATCGCCCACGCAACGGATGCAGGCGGCTCCATTCGCGTACCTGCCGCTACCTGCGGTCTGATCGGCCTGAAGCCGAGCCGTGGCGCGATGCCCGCCGGACCGCATTTCGGCAATTATCTCGCCGGTATCGCCAGCGAGTTTGCGCTGTGTCGCTCGATCCGCGATGCGAAGACACTGCTTCCGCTCGTCGAGGGCAACACCGAGGGCTTTCTGCCTGATCCGGCCATGAGCGCGGGCGAGCTGCCGGAACGTCTGCGCGTCGGCTTTGTCGCGGAAGACCTTGCCGCTTATCCTGTCACAGCAGAGCGTATGCAGGTTGTGACCGATGCCGCCCGTTTTCTGGAAGCGCAAGGCCATGCCATCCGCGAAATCCCCGCGCAGGATCTAAGTCCTCTTGTCGCTTCCAGCGCACGCGCATTCGATCGCATCATTTCCGTCAATCTTGCAGCCGCAATCGACTTTCTAGCAATCGATCAGGAGAAACTGGAACCGCTCACCCGCGCGGTTGCAGAGCGTGGACGCGGGTTTGATGCAACCGCGCTCTATCGTGCCATGAACGGCGCTGTCAGCGCTTCGCATATGCTCTGGCAGATTTTCCGCGATATTGATGTGCTGATAACCCCGATGCTTTCCAGAGCGCCCTTGCCATTGGGCTCGTTTCCGATGAACCATGGCGATGTGGACAATCACTGGCGGAAGATGAACGAATTTGCGCCCTATGCGGCGCTTGCCAATATTTCCGGTTTCCCGGCGCTTTCTCTACCATTCGGAGAAGATGCCAACGGGATGCCGTTAGCCGTGCAGCTTATCGCGCCCATGGGCGCGGACAGGCTACTTCTGAATGCCGGTCAGCGGCTGGAAGCGGATCGCCGCTGGCAGCATAAATTTCCCGTTGCGGGGTTGAACCAATGACGACAACAGTTCTTGAACTGCAAAACATCACCAAGCGCTTCGGTGCACTTACAGCCAATGACGATATTTCGCTGAAGCTGGAGCGTGGCGAAATCCTCGCTTTTCTCGGCGAAAACGGCGCGGGTAAAACCACGTTGATGAACATCCTGTTCGGCCATTATGTGCCGGATGAAGGACGTGTCTTCGTCAAGGGCGTTGAAATCCCGCAGGGCAAGCCGCGCGCAGCCATCGATGCGGGCGTAGGCATGGTGCACCAGCATTTCACCCTCGCACCCAACCTCACGGTTCTGGAAAACATCATTACCGGCACAGAAAGCCTCTGGAAGCTCAAATCCGCGCATGGTGCAGCGCGCGCCAAGATCGCGCAGATTGCAGAGCGTTTTGGCCTCAAGGTCGATCCTGATGCGCGGCTTGGCGATCTTTCGGTCGGTGAGCAGCAGCGCGTCGAAATTCTGAAAGCGCTTTATAACGACGCGGATGTGCTGATCCTCGATGAACCGACCGCCGTTCTGACGACGCAGGAAGCGGAAGGCCTGTTCGCGACGCTCAAAGAAATGGCCCGCCAAGGCCTGTCGCTGATCTTCATCTCGCACAAACTGCATGAAGTCATGTCCGCCGCCGACCGGGTTATCGTGCTGCGCGGCGGCAAGCTTGTCGCCGAGCGCAAGGCTTCTGAGACTTCCAAGGAAGAACTGGCCGAACTGATGGTGGGACGACGTGTTTCGCGCCCTGCCCGCGCCGCTGCAACCCCCGGCGAAACGTTGCTGGAAGCCAGCAATGTCACGGTTGTGGAGGACGGAATTGCTCGCCTTTCGGAACTGAATTTTCAGGTTCGTGCCGGTGAAACGCTCGGCATTATCGGTGTGTCCGGCAATGGGCAAGCAGCGCTCGGACGGTTGGTTTCGGGCCTTAGCCAGCCGGCAAGCGGCGCGCTTATCATGTTGGGGCAGACCGTGACCAAATTCGATCCGCGCCGCTTTGTGGCAGAAGGTGTCGGGCGTATTCCCGAAGACCGGAATGCTGAAGGCGCCATTGGCGATCTGACCTTGTGGGAAAATGCCATTCTGGAGCGCGTGCGCGATCCGAAATTCTCGAACGGTATTCTGGTCAATCGCACTGCGGCACGCGAATTCACCGACCGTATTATCACGGATTTCGATGTGCGCGGCGGCACACCGGATAGTCGTATCCGCCTGCTTTCCGGCGGCAATATGCAAAAGCTCATTTTGGGTCGCAATCTGGAGACCGCGCCGCGCATTCTCATCGCGGCGCAGCCGACACGCGGACTGGATGAAGGCGCGGTCGCGGCCATCCACACCCGCATTCTCGAAGCGCGCGCCAAGGGCGCAGCCGTTCTGCTGATTTCCGAAGATCTTGATGAAATCATTGGCTTGGCGGATCGTGTTCAAGCGATTGTTAAGGGCCGCCTCTCCCCGCCTATCGATGCAGAAGAAGCCAATGCGCAGAGACTGGGCCTCATGATGGCTGGCGAATGGCAGGCAAATACCAAGAAGGGGCTGAATTGATGCGTATTGAACGACGCGAAACGCGGCCCATGGCGTTGGTGACTACGGCACCGATCATTGCGGTCCTGGCCGCTTTCGTGCTGGCGGGCCTGCTGATAGCCGCCGCCGGTGCGCCGGTGGTCGAATCCTTCCGCCAGATCGCCATCGGCGCATTTGGCAACAAGCTGTCGATCAGCGAGACGCTGACACGCGCCACGCCGCTGATGCTGACCGGCCTTGCCGCCGCTGTCGCCTTCCGCTCCAAGCTTTGGAATATCGGTGCTGAGGGACAGTTCTATATGGGCGCGCTGGCCGTGGTGGCCATGGGCACGCAATTGCAGTTGCCCGCGCCGCTCCTAATTCCGCTGCTGCTGATTGTCGGCGCGATTGCTGGCATGATTTTTCTACTGATCCCGCTCGGCCTTCGCTTGCGCTTCGGCGTCGATGAAGTGGTGACGACACTGCTTTTGAACTTCGTTGCCGTGCTGTTCGTTTCCATGATGATCGAAGGGCCGATGAAAGACCCGCTGGCCTTTGGCTGGCCACAGTCTGAACCGGTGCCGGATGCCGCCGTGCTGCCGAAAATCATGGCGGGTATGCGACTGCATATCGGCATCCTGATCGCCATCGCGCTTGCGCTGATCATTGCCTATGTGCAGAAGCGCACCGTGTTCGGCCTTGAAACCAAGGCCGCCGGTATCAATCCGGGTGCGGCGCGTTTTGCAGGTGTTCCCCTCGGTCGCACACTGATCAAGGTCGCCTGTATCTCCGGCGGTCTGGCAGGTCTGGCGGGCGCCATTCAGGTCATGGGTGTGAAGGGCTATGTCACGACCGACCTTTCGCCGGGCTTCGGTTATTCCGGCATTATCGTCGCGATGCTCGCCAACTTAAACCCGATCGGCGCGATCTTCTCGGCGCTCTTTGCCGCCGCCATGTTCGTTGGCGCAGACGGCATGAGCCGCGCCATCGGCATTCCGAGCTTCATTGCCGACGTCACCGTGGCGCTGTCGCTCCTGACCATGCTCGTCGCATTGTTCTTCACCCAATACAGGATCGCCCGATGAACGAGTTGATGGATATCCTGCTTTCTGCTGGCCTCTGGGTCTCGGTCCTGCGCATCGCAACGCCGCTGATCTTCGGCACGCTCGGCGCGCTTTATTGCGAACGCGCAGGCGTGCTCAATCTCGGCATCGAAGGCATCATGACCTTTGGCGCGATGATCGGCTGGCTGACTGTCTATAACGGGGCGGATCTGTGGGTGGGTGTGCTGGCCGCTGCCGCTTCGGGCGCGCTGTTCGGCCTGCTGCACGCGGCGTTGACTGTCCCGCTCGGGCTGTCGCAGCATGTGGTCGGTCTTGGCATTACGCTGTTTGCTTCAAGTCTCAGCTATTTCCTGTTCCGACTGCTGGTGCCGCTCTCCTCGACGCCGCCGACAATCACGCCGTTTCAGCCCGTGAACCCGTCGTTCCTCGCTGATGTGCCTTTTATCGGGCAGGTATTGGGCACACAGACAGCGTTGACATGGATCGCCATTCCGCTGGCACTTTTGCTTGGCTATGTGCTTTTCCGCACACCGCTCGGCCTTGCCATTCGCATGACCGGAGAAAGTCCTCATGCCGCCGAGGCGCAAGGCATCAACCCGATCCGTGTGCGCATTTTCACGATCATGTTCGGCAGTGCATTGATGGCGGTTGGTGGCGCGTTCCTGACGCTTTCGGCGTTCAACTCGTTCTTCCCGACCATGATGCAGGGACGCGGCTGGGTGTGTATCGCGCTCGTCGTTTTCGCATCGTGGAAGCCCGCCCGTGCATTGCTGGGCGCATTGCTGTTCGCGCTGTTCGATGCTTTTCAGCTTCGCCTGCAAACGGTCTATGGGAAGGCGGTTCCTTACCAGCTTTTCCTGATGATCCCCTACATCATGTCGATTATCGCGCTGATCGTCATGGCAAGGCGCGCGCGCGTTCCGCAAGCGCTGATGCAGCCCTATCGTCGCGGAGAGCGCTAACGGCGTTTTTCACCACAAAACTGCAAACAAAAACGGCGCCCGAAGGCGCCGTTTTCTTTTGTGTTGTCGAACTTATGCAGCGCTCGACTTGCTCTTTTCAAAGCGCTTGCGCTCATTCGGATCGAGATAGAGCTTGCGAAGGCGGATCGACTTCGGCGTCACTTCAACCAGTTCGTCGTCCTGAATCCATGACAGGGCGCGTTCCAGCGTCATCTTGATCGGCGGGGTGAGCTTCACGGCTTCATCCTTGCCAGCGGCGCGGATGTTGGTGAGCTTCTTGCCCTTCAGAACGTTGACTTCCAGATCGTTGTCGCGGCTATGAATGCCGATCAGCATGCCCTGATAGACCTTGACGCCAGCGTCGATGATCATCGGGCCGCGATCTTCAAGGTTGAACAGCGCGTAAGCAACAGCTTCGCCCTGATCGTTGGAAATCAGAACGCCGTTGTTACGGCCCGAGATTTCACCCTTATATGGCTGATAATCGTGGAACAGACGGTTCATGATCGCCGTGCCGCGCGTATCGGTCAGAAGTTCCGACTGATAGCCGATCAGACCACGGGTCGGTGCGTAGAACACCATACGAACGCGGTTGCCGCCCGAAGGACGCAGCTCGACCATTTCGGCCTTGCGTTCCGACATCTTCTGAACAACGGTGCCCGAATATTCTTCATCGACGTCGATGACGACTTCTTCGATCGGCTCAAGCTTCTCGCCGTTTTCGCCGTCCTTCATGACGACGCGCGGACGCGAAACGCCAAGTTCGAAGCCTTCGCGGCGCATGTTTTCGATCAAAACTGCGAGCTGCAATTCACCACGACCCGACACGAAGAACGAATCTTTTTCGTTCGATTCTTCGATCTTGAGCGCAACGTTGCCTTCTGCTTCCTTGAGCAGACGGTCACGAATAACGCGGCTCGTTACCTTGTCGCCTTCAGTGCCCGCATAAGGGCTGTCGTTGACGATGAAGGACATGGTCACGGTCGGCGGATCGATTGGCTGCGCTGCCAGAGGCTCGCTGACCGAAGGATCGCAGAACGTGTCTGCAACGGTGCCCTTCGAAAGACCGGCAATGGCAACAATGTCGCCTGCCTGTGCTTCGTCGATGGCCTGACGTTCGATGCCGCGGAATGCGAGAATCTTCGAGATACGACCGGTTTCGAGCAGCGAACCGTCCTGACCGAGAACCTTGACGGCCTGGTTCGACTTGATCGAGCCGGAATGGATGCGTCCGGTGATGATGCGGCCAAGGAACGGATCGGCTTCAAGGATCGTGCCGATCATGCGGAACGGGCCTTCAGCAACCTTCGGTGCCGGAACGTGCTTGAGCACGAGGTCAAACAGCGGGGCCAGACCTTCGTCCTGCGGACCTTCCGGGTTCAGCGCCATCCAGCCGTTACGGCCAGAACCGTACAGGATCGGGAAGTCCAGCTGTTCGTCGGTAGCGTCGAGATTGGCGAAGAGGTCGAACACTTCGTTGATGACTTCTTCATGACGGCCATCCGGACGGTCGATCTTGTTGATCGCAACGATCGGACGCAGACCAACCTTCAGCGCCTTGCCAACGACGAACTTCGTCTGCGGCATCGGGCCTTCGGCGGCGTCAACGAGAACGATAGCGCCGTCCACCATCGAAAGGATACGCTCAACTTCACCGCCGAAGTCGGCGTGGCCGGGTGTGTCGACGATGTTGATGCGGGTATTCTTCCAGACAACCGAGGTCGCCTTGGCGAGAATGGTGATCCCGCGTTCCTTTTCGATGTCGTTGGAATCCATCATGCGTTCTGCAACGCGCTGGTTGTCGCGGAACGAGCCAGACTGCTTCAGCAGTTCATCGACCAGTGTGGTTTTGCCATGATCGACGTGTGCGATAATAGCGATATTACGCAATTCCATATGGAGATCACTTCTATATGAGTTGGGAGCCGCGCCAACAGACCCGCGCGGAAAAACAATGCGGCGCTCTTACAGGTTTTTTTGCGTTTTAGAAAGGGGCAGCGCGACACTGCCCCTTATTTCTCGCGAAAAACCCTTGTTTATCGGCGCTTTTACACCGTCATTCTGTCAGTTTTTTGTCAGTCGGCGTGCGGAGTCGGCACCAAGCGCTACAACAAAGTGCCAGAAAGTATGACAATGGCGACGCTGAAATAAATGACAAGACCCGTCACATCGACCAATGTCGCCACGAAAGGCGCTGACGCACTGGCCGGATCGAATCCAAGCCGTTTCAACGCAAAAGGCAGCATTGAGCCAGTCAGCGAGCCGAACATCACGATACAGACGAGCGCCATGCCGACGGTCAGAGCGACCAGAATCCAGTGTTCTCCATAGTCATAGATGCCAATCGTCTGCCACACGGCAATGCGGACAATGCCGATCAGGCCGAGGAAACTGCCGAGAGCAAGCCCGGTCGGCAGTTCGCGCAACGCGACACGCCACCAATCCTTGAGCTTCACTTCCTGCAAGGCCAGCGCACGGATAATCAGCGAGGTGGCCTGCGAACCGGAATTACCGCCCGACGACATGATGAGCGGAATGAACAGCGTCAGCACGAGCGCCTTTTCCAGCTCCATCTCGAAATGCTGCATGGCGCTCGCCGTTAGCATCTCGCCAAGAAACAGAACGCCCAGCCAGCCAGCGCGCTTCTTCAACATTTCGCCGAAGCCAATGCGCATATAAGGCTTGTCCAGCGCCTCCATGCCGCCGAAGCGATAGGCGTCTTCGCTGGCATCTTCGGTGATGGCGTCAAGCACGTCGTCCACCGTCACAATGCCGATGATATGGCGGCTTTCATCCACAACGGGGACGGCCAGAAGATCGTGCTTGCGGAACAGGCGCGCAACGTCTTCGCGGCTGGTGAGTGGCGCAATGGTGATCGGTTCTTCGTCACGGACAATCGACAGAATCGGTTCTTCCGGCTCGCGGATGATCAGGCGGCGCAGGCTGACCACGCCTTCAAGGGCGCGGGACTTCGGATCAACCACGTAAATCGCGTAGACGGTTTCGCGCGTGCGCTCTACCTTGCGAATATGATCGAGCGTCTCGGCCACATTCCAGTTCGACGGCACGGCGATGAATTCGGTCGTCATGAGCGAACCGGCCGTATTCGGCGGATAGCCCATAAGTTTTTTCAGATTGGCCTTGGTTTCCGGGGCCAGAATGGCGAACAGCCGCGCACGGTCACCCTCGTCGAGTTCCTGAAACACGTCCGTCGAACGGTCAGCTGACATACCGTCCAAAAGAAGGCTCGCAAGCCCCGGCGCAAGCGCCGCTACGATTTCGGCGGTACGATGCAGTTCCGGCTGGTCAAGCAGGCGGATGGCATCTTCATGGGTGAGCTGTCCGAAGACGGAGATTGCGTCATCATCTTCGAGCTCGTTCAATAGCTCAACGGCATCGCCCGTATGCATTTCGGCGATACGTGCAGCAATCGCAGCCGCCGGGAGGTCGGCAACATCAAGCACTTCCGGAGAGAAGTTGTTGTCGGTCATTAAGCTTGCCTTTCCGTCGATCCGCCGTCAAAGGCAGATCGTGCAAGCTGACCTCAAGCGATCAGTACACGGCTACCTTGACGGCTGACACAATCGACTGTGACTGTCGCTGGGCATAAGAGAATAAAACTCCGGTTGAAGATTGCTGTCGCAAAGAGACTTCGGACAGCCAGCGTGATGTGCGCTTGGTCGCCCTTAAAGTCAAGCCCCACACAGTAATCTGAAGAGGTTTTTGCGAGCAAGGCGTCGAATGCTGTCGTCTGGCGCCTTAACCGTAAAAGCCGGTTGAACGCCCTTGCTCACCCGACACCGAAACCTTAAGTCTTGACCATCGAATTCATTTGATCCGGAGTTTCATCATGTCCGACAAGCCCACCTATAATCATGCGCTCACAGAATGGACCGGACCGCTGGGCCTGCCGGATTTCACCGCATTCAAAGACGACGATTTCGCGCCAGCCTTTGAGGCAGCGCTCGCATCCGATCTCGCCGAGGTGGAAGCCATTGCCAGCGCAACTGGCGAAGCAACCATCGAAAACACGCTGAAGGCCTTGCAACTGACAGGCAAGGCGCTTGACCATGTGTCGGCCATTTTCTGGATGCGCGCAGGCGCCCATAGCAACGACACCATTCAAGCACTGGAGCGGGAAATTGCGCCGAAAATGTCGCGTCATTATTCGCGCATCATGATGGACCCGGCTTTGTTCGCCCGGATCGACGCGCTCTATGACAATCGCGATCTGCTTGATCTCGACACGGAAACCAAACGCGTTCTGGAAAAGACCTGGAAGGGTTTTGTCCGGTCCGGCGCGAAACTCGATGAAGCTGGCAAGGCGGAACTCGCTGGCATCAACGAGAAGCTTGCCGGTCTCGGTGCACGCTTCGGCCAGAATGTGCTGAAAGACGAGTCGAGCTGGGCACTGTTCATCACCGATGAAGCCGATCTCGCCGGGCTGCCGGATTTTCTGAAAAACGCCATGCAGAGCGCAGCAAGCGAACGCGGCAAACCGGATGCTTATGCAGTTACGCTGTCGCGTTCCATCGTCGAGCCATTCCTCACCTTCTCAGAAAACCGCGCCTTACGCGAGCAGGCTTTCAATGCCTGGGCCAAGCGCGGCGAGAATGGCAACGACTCCGACAATCGCGAGATTGTGCGTGAGATGGTCGAACTGCGCGAGCGCAAGGCCCATCTGCTCGGCTATGCCAATTTTGCAGCCTATAAGCTGGACGACACCATGGCCAAGACGCCAAAGGCCGTCATGGACCTGCTGGAACCCGTTTGGGACAAGGCACGCGCAAAGGCTGGTGAAGAACAGGCAGAGCTTGAGCGCCTGATCGCCGCCGATGGCAGCAATCACAAAGTCGCGCCATGGGACTGGCGTTTCTATGCAGAAAAGTTGCGGGCCGAACGCTTTGCCTTCGACGAGGCCGAGTTAAAGCCTTATCTGCAACTGGAAAAGATCATCGAAGCGAGCTTCGATGTGGCCACGCGCCTGTTCGGCGTTCGCTTCGAAGAGAAGAAGGGCATTGCCGCCTGGCACCCGGACGTGCGCGTGTTTCAGGTTTTCAACCCGGATGGCAGCGAACGCGGTCTTTTCCTCGGCGATTATTTCGCCCGGACATCGAAGCGTTCCGGCGCTTGGATGAGTGCGCTGCAATCCAGCCACAAGCTCGACGGCGGCCAGAAGCCGATCATCTACAATGTGATGAATTTCGCCAAGCCGAAGGCCGGTGAACCCGCCCTGCTGTCGCTCGATGATGCCCGCACGCTGTTCCACGAGTTCGGCCATGCGCTGCACGGACTTCTATCGGATGTGACGTGGCCTGCCGTTTCCGGCACTGCCGTATCGCGCGATTTCGTGGAACTGCCGTCGCAGCTTTACGAACATTGGCTGACCGTACCCGCCGTTCTGGAAAAATACGCCGTGCATTACCGCACCGGCGAAGCAATGCCGAAAGCCCTGCTCGATAAGGTTTTGGCGGCGCGTTCGTTCAATGCCGGTTTCAACACGGTTGAATTTACCGCGTCCGCGCTGGTGGATATGGCTTTCCATACCGGTAATGAGAAGATCGCCGATCCGCTGTCCTTCGAGGCAAAAACGCTCGAAAAGCTTTCCATGCCTGATGCGATCATCATGCGCCACCGCACACCGCATTTCACCCATGTGTTCTCCGGCGATGGCTACTCCGCCGGTTACTATTCCTACATGTGGTCGGAAGTGCTGGATGCGGATGCGTTCTCGGCTTTCGAGGAAACCGGCGACGCTTTCAACCCGGAACTCGCCGCCAAGCTGGAGCAGCACATCTATGCCGCTGGCGGCAGTCGCGACCCGGAAGATCTGTACAAAGCATTCCGCGGCAAGATGCCGACACCGGATGCGATGATCGAAAAGCGCGGGTTGAACTAATCAAGCAAAAGGCCGGGAAACCGGCCTTTTCAGTTCTTATGGGTCAGGATATTGACCAACCGCCCAAAAGGATCGCGTACGAAAAAGCGGCGCACGCCCCAATCCTCATCCGCCGGACCGTATTCGATAGGAAACCCCATCGCGATTGCCTGCTCCAGCGTGGCGTCTACGTCGTCCACCTCGATGGAAAGATCGGGCACCGGCGTGCCCGAACCACCTTCACGCATGATGCTCACCTGCACGCGCGCCTGCGCATCGGTGGCATAGGTCACGATCCAGCCGAAATCCATCGCCACGTCGAGGCCCAACAATTCGCCATAGAAGCGTTTTGCCGCCGCAGGGTCGCTGGCAGCTATATTGGCGACGATGCGACGGACGGCCATCAATATTCGCCGAGCTTTATATCCGGCGTATAGTCAACGCCATCAACTTCCTTCACAACCGGCTGGCCGCACTGCATCACGCCGGTTGCCGCATTGAAGGCATAGGTCGGCGAGCCATGGAGCTGCCAGCCCTTGTTGAGCGCCGCCGTAACGCGGTGGCAAAATGCGGAATCATCCGGTCCGGTGATGAAACGATAGAGCTTCATAGTCTGTCTTCCTTTGTTAAATTTCAGGCCCGCGTTGGTTCTATTTATTACGCATTTCCAAACGCAAAACCGTTTCACACTTTTGCTGGAAATGCTTTCGCGAGCAGCTTTTCGGCCATTGCCAGATGCAGCCGTTCGATCATCTGGCCATCCAGTGACACAACGCCCTTATCCGCATTTTCTGGTTGAGCAAACAGATCGACAACGGCCCGTGCATGCGCCACTTCCTCATCCGTCGGTGAGAAGGCGCGATTGGCGGCCTCGATCTGACCCGGATGAATAAGCGTCTTGCCGTCGAAGCCCATCGCGGCCCCTTGCAAACACTCGGCTTCAAAGCCGACAGAATCGCGAAAATCGTTGAACACGCCATCGAGAACAGTAAACCCGCCTGCTCGCGCCGCGAGAATGATCTGCATCAGCCACGGCACGAGATAAGGCCGCCCGGCTTGCGGGCGAACACCAGTTTCCCGTGCAATATCGTTCGGACCAACAACGAAACAGGCGAGCCGCACTGCCGAGCGATGGCCGAGCATGGCTATTTCATCCGCGTTCAAAATGCCGCGCGGAGTTTCAATCATCGCCCAAACGCCGACAGACGGATCAGCATCCTTGCGATCAAGCCGATTGGCCGCATCGATAATGTCCTGCGGTCGCTCGACCTTCGGCAGGAGAATGGCGTCGGCACCCATATCAGCCGCTGCGGCCACATCATCCTTGCCCCATGGCGTCTCGCCAGAATTGACGCGAATGATCCGCTCAAAGGCCGGTTTCGGATGCGCTGCAAAATGCGCAACCAACGCCTCGCGCGCTGATTGCTTTGCTTCGGGCGCAACGGAATCTTCCAGATCGTAGATCACGCAATCGGCTGCAAGCGTGAGCGATTTTTCCAGCGCGCGCGGATTGGCGGCAGGAACGAACAGAACGGAACGGCGTGGACGAGCGATTGTTTTCATGGCCGATTTGTGCACGGAACTGCGACACGGTGCAAGCCTTGGGAGCGGGTTAAAGCTCCCTTCAAAGCGGGGGCTTGAAATCCGTGCCCTGCCCGCCTATTTTCCAGCCTTCGGTTGAATGCGCCAGCCGCCCGCAGGTTTCAAGCCACGGTAAAGCATTCGAAATACACGTTCCTGTCCCGTGACGGCAGAAACGGCAATGCGGGCACCCGTTCATGAAAACGCCGCTCACAATCAGGAGCGAAAACCATGACCACAGCTTTGACCGCTGGGCACACCACTATTGACTTCAAGCATCAGGCTCGCCGTTTGCGGCAGGCTTTGAGCGAGGAAGGCATCACCATCAGCCACGGTAAGGCGCTTGATCTCGTGGCCCGCCAGTCAGGCACGCGTGACTGGAACACGCTTGCCGCCACGGGCGGCAAGGTGGAAGCAACACCGGTTGCCGCGCAGGACGACACCGCCCCCTACCGTGTCGGCCAGCGCATCTCCGGCATGTTTCACACCACGCCCTTCGACGCTCGTATTATAGCCGTCGAGGAAACAATCAAGCCCGACCTGTGGCGGATCACATTGCAATTCGACCCGGCGATCGATGTCGCCGTTTCGCCAAATATGTCGATGCGGCGCCGGCGCTTTACCATTGTTGTCGGCAGTGACGGAAAATCCCGCCGCCTGACCGGCAGCGAGAGCGGCGGTGTGGCGTTGAACGTCCAATAATTGCGGATGCGGCATTTACAGCGCATGATTCAGAAAGGTTGACGGGATTTCCCGACAGGATTATGCGCAGTAATCAACTATCGAACCGTCCGGATCGCCTCAAAACGGTCTGGATGGTTCGATAAATTCGCCGCAGGTTGCGACCTATTGGGCAGTTTGGGCCTGAAACGTTGACTCTCGGCAATGCTGATGTAAACCAGTTCGCAATATAGCAAATACCCAACCGACAGGTTCAGGACATGGATAAGTTCACCAAGCTCACCGGCGTCGCCGCTCCCCTGCCGATCGTCAACATCGACACGGATATGATCATTCCGAAGGATTACCTGAAGACGATCAAGCGCACGGGCCTGAGCAAGGGACTGTTTGCGGAAATGCGCTTTAATGAAGACGGTTCCGAAAACCCTGATTTCGTGCTGAACAAGCCCGGCTATCGCAATGCCCAGATCCTGGTTGCAGGCGATAATTTCGGCTGCGGCTCCTCGCGCGAGCACGCCCCTTGGGCTCTGCTCGATTTTGGTATCCGTTGCGTGATTTCGACCTCGTTTGCCGACATCTTCTATAATAACTGCTTCAAGAACGGCATTCTGCCGATCAAGGTCAGCCAGGAAGATCTCGACAAGCTGATGGACGACGCCTCGCGCGGTGCCAATGCCACCCTCACCGTCGATCTCGAAGCAAAGGAAATTCATGGCCCTGACGGCGGCACGATTTCCTTCGATCTCGACGACTTCAAGCGCCACTGCCTGCTCAACGGTCTGGACGATATCGGCCTGACCATGGAAAAGGCAAAGAGCATCGACACGTTCGAAGCCAAGCGCGCCGAACTGCGTCCCTGGGCCTGATGACACACAATGCAATTTACGCGGCCTTTAAGCCCTGTGGCCTGAGCAATTGAATAGGACACGATTGGCTGGAATGGCCCGAGAAGATCAAAGCGGCGACTGGGCGGGACGTTTCTCGCCCTCGCTGGACGAAGTTGAATCCATCGCGATTGAAGCTCTTGCGCATCTGCCGCAGGAGTTTCGTGCGTTGTGCGGCGACATCATCATCCAGATCGCCGATTTTCCTGAAGACCAGATCATCGAGGATATGGGGCTGGACACGCCATTCGACCTGCTCGGCCTTTTTGAAGGTCGCGGCATTGGCGAGCGTTTCAGCCTGCAGACCGGCGATGGTCCCAACCGCATCACGCTCTATCGTCGCGCCATTCTGGATTACTGGTCTGAAAATCAGGAGACGCTGGGCGATATCGTCACCCATGTGCTTATCCATGAGATCGGCCATCACTTTGGCCTGTCGGATGACGACATGGAAGCCATCGAAGCCCAGGCAGAATAATTTCTGCCGAATATCAATTCAAAAAGGCGCCCTGATCGGGCGCCTTTTTGTTTGGGTCAGGCGACGCTCAAGCGCACGTCGATATTACCGCGCGTGGCATGCGAATAAGGGCAAACAATGTGAGCCGCATTGACCAGCTCCTGCGCCTTTGCCTTCTCGACACCCGGAAGCGCCACTTCAAGCGCAACATCGAGACCGAAGCCGGTGCCGTCTTCGCGCGGGCCGATGCCAACGGTTGCTGTCACAGTGCTGTCGGCAGCAATGGCAACCTTTTCCTTCGAAGCAACAAACTTCAGCGCGCCAAGGAAGCAGGCCGCATAGCCGGACGCAAAAAGCTGCTCGGGATTGGTGCCCTCGCCGCCCTGACCACCGAGTTCCTTCGGCGTGTCGAGAACGACGCTAAGACGACCATCTGCGGTCTTGGCGCTGCCCGTGCGTCCGCCGGTTGCTGTGGACTGGGTGGTGTAGAGAATAGCCATTCGATTTCTCCTTCGGTGATAATTTGTCTCCGAAGACAAGCTATCGAAAATTAAATTGTGCGCAATCTAATTTTGCAAAATCATTTCTCACAATTAAGTGATGCACAATGCAATTGCGCATGATTTATGGTATGAAGGATATGCGCTGGAACAGCGCTCGAAGGAATTGGCGCATGACACAGGACTCTTTTCTCAAACTTTCAAACATGCTCTGCTTTGCGATTTATTCGACCGCAAATGCGCTGACGCGCGCATACCAGCCGATCTTGAGCAAACTGGACCTGACCTATCCGCAGTTCCTGGTGATGCTGGTGCTGTGGGAAAAGGACGACCAGACCGTTTCCGAAATCGGCGCGAAGCTCCATCTCGATTCAGGGACGCTGACGCCACTCCTGAAACGGCTTGAAACGGCAGGACGCATCACGCGCCGCCGCGATCCACAGGACGAACGGCAAGTGCGCATCACACTTACGGACGAAGGACTTATGTTACGGGAAGCGGCTGAATCTGTACCGGATCAAATTCTCTGTGCGCTCGGTCAGCCCGTCGATGAGCTGAAGGATTTGCGCTCCCGCCTGCTCGACATTCGCGGCAATCTTGCCGACAGCGTGGAACGCTAGATATTCGCCGCAAAATAAAAGCGCCGGTTTCCCGGCGCTTTTGCATTTCACTACATAACAAGCTCTATCAGGCAGCAAGCGCCTTTGGCTTGATCAGGCCGCGAGCGACCAACAGTTCTGCAATCTGGATCGTATTGAGCGCTGCGCCCTTGCGCAGATTGTCCGAGACGACCCACATGGCCAGACCGTTTTCGACAGTAATGTCTTCACGGATACGGCTGATATAAGTCGCGTCTTCACCAGCAGATTCATATGGCGTGATGTAGCCGCCGTCTTCGCGCTTGTCGATAACCTGGCAACCCGGCGCTTCGCGCAGGATTTCGCGGGCTTCTTCCGGCGAAAGCGGGTTTTCGAACTCGATATTCACCGCTTCCGAATGACCGATGAAGACAGGAACGCGCACTGCGGTTGCCGTCAGCTTGATCTTCGGATCGAGCATCTTCTTGGTTTCGGCCACCATCTTCCATTCTTCCTTGGTGTAACCGTCTTCCATGAAGACATCGATGTGCGGGATCACGTTGAACGCAATGCGCTTGGTGAACTTCTTCGCCGTGACCGGGTCAGCAACGAACACAGCGCGCGACTGTTCGAACAGCTCGTCCATACCTTCCTTGCCCGCGCCGGAAACCGACTGGTAGGTCGAAACGACGACGCGCTTGATCTTGGCAGCGTCATGCAGCGGCTTCAGCGCAACAACGAGCTGCGCAGTCGAGCAGTTCGGGTTGGCAATAATGTTCTTCTTGGTGAAGCCCGTGATGGCATCCGGGTTTACTTCCGGCACGATCAGCGGCACGTCCATGTCGTAACGCCAGGCCGACGAATTATCGATGACGACGCAGCCCTGCTTGCCGATCTTCGGCGACCATTCCTTCGAAATATTGCCGCCAGCAGACATCAGGCAAATGTCCGTGTCGGAAAAATCGTAAGTGTCGAGCGCGCGAACCTTCAGCGTCTTGTCGCCGTAAGATACTTCCGTGCCCTGGCTGCGACGCGATGCGAGCGCCACAACTTCATCGGCTGGAAAACCGCGTTCTTCTAGAATATTGAGCATTTCGCGCCCGACATTACCGGTGGCGCCGACTACTGCTACCTTGAAACCCATTTTTCGTCTCCTGTCCCTCTCCGCTTCCAGATCCGGAACCCCGCAGGCCACGCGGGTTTTCCGTCCCCGGGCCAGACCCGGGGAGAGGGCGAGCAGGCCAAGGGAATCAGACCGTTTTCGTGGTCGTTTTAGTGATGGCCGTGAGTTTTTTGGTAATCGAAGGCATGCGTACTGCTCCGGCATTCATGCCGGCAGTTCCAGACGAAACTGACGCTACGTTAACGCGTTGCACGCGAGTTCTCCTTCGTTCGGCATTGCTTTTACGCGCTTTATGAATGGAGTCAATTCTCCACCGCTTCCGCCCTGTATTTTTTTGCACCGCAAGCAAAACCGGCGGGCGTCAAGCTGTCGATTTTGTCTCATACTAAAGACTACTGCCCGAATCTCCTTTTTAGGTTCATCATAATTTGGTGAGGAGTGCGCCTCACTTGTTGGGATACAAGGCGGCGCATCGGACTGGTTACATTTGTACGTCGAATGAACCCCAGTCTTGCATTGCCCTTTAAGGGCTCTGTTTGGGAGGACAGATTAATGGCAGTCTCGTCAAGTGCCGATGTCGGCACGCAGAAAATGACGGGCGAAGAACGCAAAGTCATCTTTGCATCGTCGCTTGGTACCGTCTTCGAATGGTACGACTTTTACCTTTACGGAACGCTCGCTTCCTTTATCGGCGCAGCCTTCTTCAACGAATATCCCGAAGCAACGCGCAACATCTTCGTCCTGCTGGCTTTTGCGGCGGGCTTTCTGGTGCGTCCGTTCGGTGCGCTCGTCTTCGGTCGCCTTGGCGATCTCGTCGGACGCAAATACACCTTTCTCGTCACCATCGTCATCATGGGCGCATCGACCTTTTTGGTCGGTCTTCTGCCTGGTTCGGCAACGCTCGGCATTCTGGCGCCCATCATCCTGATCGTGCTGCGCATGCTTCAGGGTCTCGCACTCGGTGGCGAATATGGTGGCGCGGCAACCTATGTCGCAGAACATGCGCCGAATAACCGTCGCGGTTTCTTCACCTCGTGGATTCAGACCACTGCAACGCTTGGCCTGTTCCTGTCGTTGCTGGTGATCCTCGGCATCCAGACTATGATGAGCAAGGAAGCCTTTGCCGCCTGGGGCTGGCGTATTCCGTTCCTCGTCTCGGTTCTCCTGCTCGGTATTTCCGTCTGGATCCGCATGCAGATGAGCGAGTCGCCTGCGTTCAAGCGCATGAAGGAAGAAGGCAAGACCTCGAAGGCTCCGCTATCCGAAGCTTTCGGCCAGTGGAAAAATGCCAAGATCGCGCTTATCGCATTGTTCGGCCTCACCGCCGGTCAGGCCGTGGTCTGGTATTGCGGCCAGTTCTACGCATTGTTCTTCCTTCAGAACGTTTTGAAGGTGGAAAATCAGTCGGCCAATATCATGGTTGCTATCGCCCTGCTGCTCGGCACCGGCGGCTTCGTCTTCTTCGGCTGGCTGTCGGACAAGATCGGCCGTAAGCCGATCATCATGGCGGGCCTGCTTCTGGCGGCTGTAACCTACTTCCCGCTGTTCAAGGCGCTGACCAATGCCGCAAATCCGGCGCTGGCGCAGGCTGAGCAGACCATCAAGGCAACCGTCACCGCGGCCCCTGGCGATTGTAACTTCCAGTTCAACGCCACCGGCACGTCCAAGTTTACCAGCTCCTGCGATGTTGCGACCAGCTTCCTCGCCAAGAGCTCGGTGCCTTACGAAGTCGTGCAGACCGCTGCGGCTGGAACGCCTGCAACCGTCACCATCGGCGACGCGACGATTACGTCCTTTGATGCCGTTCAGGCTGGTGCAGGTGCTGCCGGCAAGCAGGCTGAACTCGCTCATGGCGTGAACCTGGCTCTCCAGAAGGCAGGCTTCCCACTGGTCCGCGATCCTGCCAAGGTGCCGGACAGCAAGCTTGACGCCTTCCTGGCCGCCAATCCGGAACTCCAGCTGAGTGCTGATGCTGTCCGCGGTGGCGATAAGGCGATGGTTCCTGCTGCCGATCTGGTCAAGCAGAAGCTCCTGACCCAGACTGAAGCCGAAGGTCTCGGCGTCAGCACCGATCAGGCCGTCTACACCATTCCGAATGCAGGCGCATTCAAGATGGTGGCAGACCCTGCCAAGGTGAACTGGGTCATGACGATTGCGATCCTGACCATCCTCGTCATCTATGTGACGATGGTTTATGGCCCAATCGCTGCAATCCTGGTGGAAATGTTCCCGACCCGCATCCGCTACACCGGCATGTCGCTGCCTTACCATATCGGCAATGGCTGGTTCGGTGGTCTGCTTCCGGCTGGCGTGTTCGCACTCAGCGCGGCCAAGGGCGACATCTACTATGGCCTCTGGTATCCGATCGTCATCGCCTCCATCACCTTCGTGATCGGCATGATCTTCGTGAAGGAAACCAAGGGCGTCGATCTGCACAAGCTCGACTAATCCGGCAATAACGACAATGCGAAACGCCGCCCCGAAAGGGCGGCGTTTTTGCGTACACCCAACGAATTTTCAGCGATATTGCGCTTCGATCTCAATCAGTTTCTGCTTGCGCCAGAGACCGCCGCCATAGCCGGTCAATGATCCGTCGGCGCCGATCACGCGATGACACGGTATGATGATGGCAATCTGATTGGCACCATTGGCCCGCGCAACAGCCCTCACCGCAAGCGGCTTGTCGATTGCTTGCGCCAACTCGCTATAGCTGCGTGTTTCCCCTGCCCCAATCGTCTGAAGTTCCCGCCACACGGACTGCGTGAACGCGCTGCCATGCAAGACCATGGGCAGATCGAAGGTCGGCGACTTGCCTGCAAAGAAAGCATTCAGCTGCCGCTCGACCAGATCATGCGTGTTGAAGCGACCAATACCGATATCTCCACGAGAAGTCGCATAGAGTTTCTTCAACTCGGAAGAGAGCGCCTTGCGGTCGGCAAATTCCAGCAGATGCAGGTTTTTCGCATCGCAAATGGCAATCATCGTTCCGAGCGGCGACTTGATCCAATCGGCGCGCAACAGACCGTCGCCGCGCAGTTTTGCGGGAGGAAGACCAAGAATACGGCCAAAGGCGCTGCGGAACGCCTCCGGCGATTCAAAGCCCGCATCGATCTGCGCGTCGATGACCCGGCCTCCGTCAGCCAATGCCTGAAAGCCGTGACGCAAACGTTCCTGCCGCGCCATTTCCAGAAATGTCATGCCGAAATGTCGCCGGAAGCTGCGCCGCACGGTGGAGAGATCAAGCCCCATGCGCGCGACATCATCTTCGCTCCATCGCCGTTCGGGATCGGCTTCCAGAGCATCGAGCAATCTCTTGATGGAAGGCTCCGCTTCGGCTGCAGGCTGCAACGGATGGCACCTTTTGCAGGCGCGAAAACCATCCGCCATGCATTCGGCAACCGAAGCGAAAAAACGGCAGTTTTCCCGGCGCGGCTTGCGCGCCGGGCAAGTCAGGCGGCAAAAAATGCCGGTGGAAACGACACCGACGTAGGCCCTGCCCTCATAAGAGGCATCGCGGGCCAACAGCGCGTCGTAAAGTTTGTCTTGGTTTGGAAGCGTGAACAACATGACACGCATTCTTATCCGTCTATGCAGAAATTACAGCCTCAAATCGGGCGTTTATTTCAATAAGAAAAAGCCCGCCGGAACTATCCGGCGGGCTTTCCAATTTCGCAATTCTTCAGCGGGTGATTAAGCCGAAAGCGCCTTGAATTTGGCGAGGATCGCATCACCCATTTCGGTGGTGCCAACCTTGGTTGTGCCTTCCGACCAGATGTCCGCCGTGCGGATGCCATCGTCCAGAACACCGGCAATCGCTGCTTCCAGACGGTCGGCTTCGGCAACCAGATTGAACGAATAACGCAGGCACATGGCCAGCGACGCGATCATGGCGATCGGGTTTGCAATGCCCTTGCCAGCGATATCCGGTGCGGAGCCATGAACCGGCTCGTAAAGCGCCTTGCGCTTGCCGGTCTTGGCATCGACTGCGCCAAGCGAAGCCGACGGCAACATGCCGAGCGAACCGGTCAGCATGGCAGCGACGTCCGACAGCATGTCACCGAACAGATTGTCGGTCACGATGACGTCGAACTGCTTCGGCCAGCGGACGAGCTGCATGCCGCCAGCGTCGGCCAGCATGTGTTCCAGTTCCACGTCGGAATGCTTTTCCTTGTGACGCGCGGTGACGACCTGATTCCAGAGCACGCCCGACTTCATCACATTGCGCTTTTCCATCGAGGTGACCTTGTTGCGGCGCGTGCGCGCCAGCTCAAAAGCCACATCGGTGATGCGCTCGATTTCGTAGGTGTCATAAACCTGCGTGTCGATCCCGCGCTTCTGGCCGTTGCCGAGGTCGATGATTTCCTTCGGCTCGCCGAAGTAAACGCCGCCGGTCAATTCGCGCAGGATAAGAATGTCGAGGCCTTCGATCACTTCCGGCTTCAGCGAAGAGGAATGTGCGAGCGCCGGATAGCAAATGGCCGGACGCAAGTTTGCGTAAAGCTGCATGTCCTTGCGCAGGCGCAGAAGACCGGCTTCCGGGCGCACTTCATAAGGCACGCTATCCCACTTCGGGCCGCCAACAGCGCCAAACAGCGTGGCATCGGCTGCCAGCGCCTTCTCCATATCGGCATCCGAAATCGCCTGACCGTGCGCGTCGTAAGCGCAGCCGCCAACCAGACCTTCTTCGGTTTCAAAGCCGAGCTTAAGGTCCGAATTGAGGTAAGCGATGATCTTGCGGACTTCCGCCATGGCTTCGGGACCGATGCCATCGCCGGGCAGGAGAAGAAGTTTTCTGGTTGCCATAATGCCAAGCCTCTGTTTTTCAATGCACAATTACGAAAAACCGGGCGTCTTCCGAAATTGTTTTTCAAAGTTCCGGGAGGGTTATAGAGCCCTGTTGCGTGGCAGGCAACAATCAGCAGGCATGAAACTTATGAAAAAGATCGAGGCTTGTGCAGAAATTAAATAACCTATGCTGACACTCAGTCCACAAGCGTCCGCGCTTCGGATGGCAGCATGATGGGTATGCCGCCGCGCACCGGATAGGCAAGCTTTGCCTTGCGCGAAATCAGTTCGCTGTGCTCCGCGTCATATTCCAGCGCGCCTTTGGTCAGCGGACAGACAAGCAGTTCCAGAAGGCGCACATCGATGCTGCCGGTTTCAGTTTTATCATTCACCATTTCATATCCTCCGGATCATTGCAGGCGCGATCCGTAATCGTCGTCTTTCACTCTCGCCAGCACCATTTCCGTAATGGCGATCAGCGTCGCAGCACGCGTCTTGAGGTCGGGCGCCTCCAGCAATGCCTGCTTTTCGGCAGGCCCAAAGGGCGACATGATCGACAGCGCATTGACGAGCGTTTCATTTCCGGCGCGGGAGATGCTTTCCCAGTCGGCTTCCAGATTATGCGCTTCCAGATAGTCGCGGAAGGCACGAAGCAGCGCTTCACGGTCGATATCAGCCGTGTCGCGCGCCTCTTCCAGATCGGCCAGAAACGGCATGATCCGGCACTGGCGATAAGGCTGGCGGCAATTGACCTCCTCCTTGATACGGAAACGGCAAATGCCCTGAAGCGTGATCAGAAGCCGTCCGTCGCCGGTCTCCGCATAGGTCGTTATGCGACCGAGACACCCAATGCTGCTCAGCGGCGGACGAAGGCTTTCGTCCAGTTCATTGACGCCCTCGTCGTCGTCGTCATCGATTTGCGGCTGGATCATGCCGATGATCCGCTTTCCGGCAAGCGCGTTTTCCACCATCGCCAGATAACGCGGCTCGAATATGTTCAGCGGCAGTTGGCCGCCGGGCAAAAGCAGGGCACCTTTCAGCGGAAATATCGGAACCAGGTCCGGAATGTCGGAACCCGTTCTGTAGCGGGCATTACCCACTTGCATTGCAACCTCCTTTGGGATGCTTCGCGCAATCCACGCGCGCAGCATCCTGACAGTCAGATTTCCCGCCGCTTTTATCGCCTACGAAAACAGCAGCGAAGACAGCTTCCGGCGGGCCGAAAGCGTCGCCGGGTCCGTATTGCCCCATGCTTCGAAGAACTGGAGCAGTTGCTTACGCGCGCCATCCTCGTTCCAGCTGCGGTCGGCCTTCATGATGGCCAGCAGTTCGTTGGCGGCATCGTCGCGACGGCCCTGCGCATTGCGCACCTGCGCCAGATCGAAACGCGCCTGATAGTCCTGCGGATCAGCCTGAAGACGCTTTTCCAATTCAACCGGGTCACCAATCAGCTTGACCTGATCGGCAAGCGCCAGCTTGGCTTCGAGCGCGCGCACCGATACGGCATTCTGCTTATCGGCAGGAATGGCGGCCAGAATTTCGCGTGCCTGTTCGGCATCGCCCGATTCCAGAACGCAAGACGCCAGACCGACAATCGCATCGACATTGTCGGGCGCGGCTTGAAGAATGGAACTGAAAATCTCACCAGCCTGAACGTAATCGCCGGATTCAAGCAGTTCCTGCCCGGCTGTTACCGCCTCGGCAATCGCGCTTTCCTGATCGCTTGGCCCGCCGATCTTGGCGATGAATTCCTTCACCTTCGATTCCGGCAGTGCACCCATGAAGCCATCAACCGGCTGGCCGTTGACGAAGGCGATAACCGCCGGGATGGACTGGATGCCAAGCTGGCTCGGAATGGACGGGTGATCGTCGATGTTCATCTTGACGAGCTTGACCACGCCGCCCGCTTCCTTGACGGCCTTTTCGATAACCGGCGTCAGCTGCTTGCAGGGCCCGCACCACGGAGCCCAAAAATCGACCAGAACCGGCTGCTGGCGCGATTCGGCCAGCACATCGGTCTGAAATGCCGCAGTCGTCGTATCCTTGATCAGATCCGCCCCGCCCACGGGTGCCGGCGCCGAACCGAAAGAAACATTTGCCGTCATCTGGCCGCCCGTATTGGCGTAAGGATTGTTCTGGCTGGTCATGGAATATTCCTCATATCTTCCGGCCCTGTTCATGCACCCCGCATCAAGGCCGGTGTCGATCTTTTCAGTTCGTGCTTGTCAATTTGTATCTGTTCCGGCGGATTTCAAGACGCGTAGTCTATACCGTTGCGTCTGCCTTCGCACCTTCTGATACTGCAAGGATACGTGGTTCGTGACCGGTCGATTTCAGGAAGGCGATGAGGTCTTCGCGCCGGATCGAGGTGGTGGCTTCGTTGGTCAGCGGGTGTCCGTTGATGACATCATATTTCATCAGATCCGCATCGATGACGACCTGAACATTGTGGTCGCGGTCGTTGATCGCGCCGAACACTGTCACCGATCCCGGAATGACACCCAGATATTCCAGCAGCTTTTCCGGTTTGCCAAACGAAACGCGGCTTGCCGCACCGATCACCTGATGGATCGACTTCAGATCGACCACGGCATCTTCCTCCACGGTCACGAGAAAGAAATTGTCCTTCTTGTCCTTCAGGAACAGGTTTTTGGTGTGTCCGCCGGGAATTTCGCCACGCAAGCCTTGAGAATCCGCAACCGTGAACAAAGGCGGGTGTTCCACGGTCGTCACCTCGATACCGAGATTTTGCAGATAGTCGAGAAGCTCCTTCGGCGACAAAGCCATGATTCCACCCATTTCCATTCAATATTCAAATTGTTCCGTTCAGGTTTATAGACCATGGCATGCACGGCTGTAACCACCCGAACCGAACTTTGGACAATCTCCGGAAAACGACATTTTATTGTAATTTCCCTGTTGCATTCCGAAATGCCTTAGTCCATATAGCGCCTGCCTGATGGAAACGACTTCCTTCGGAAACGTTTTCAGGTCGAAACTGGCGCGAGCGGGTGTAGCTCAGGGGTAGAGCACAACCTTGCCAAGGTTGGGGTCGAGGGTTCGAATCCCTTCGCCCGCTCCAGTTTCCAGCAAGGCAACGATCAAAATCCCGGCTTCGTCCGGGATTTTTGCTTTTGTGGGTTTCCTTTCGAACAGATTCAGCGCTGCCAGCAAACTGAGCTAGCGCTCAGTTGCCGACAAATTCGAACTTGTCCACGTCCACCAGACCGCGATCCGTGATTTTCAGATGTGGGATAACCGGCAGTGCGACAAAGGCCAGTTGCAGGAATGGTTCTTCCAGAACCGAGCCCAGTTCTTCGGCAGCATGGCGCAGCTTGCGCAATTCCTCCCGCACCACCTCATAAGGCTGGTCGCTCATCAGTCCGGCGATGGGCAAAGGTAGTTCGGCCAGCACCTTGCCATCGCGAACCACCACGAAACCGCCTTCGATCTCGCCAAGCCGGTTGGCGGCGACCGCAATATCCTCGTCCGATGTGCCGACGGCACAAATATTGTGGCTGTCATGGCTGACAGTTGAAGCAATGGCTCCCGCTTTCAACCCGAAACCATGCACAAAACCGGTGGCGATATTGCCATTCTTGCCGTGGCGCTCAACCACCGCGATTTTCACAACATCCTGTTCGAGATCGGGTTCAACACCCTTCGATCCGACTTTCAGCTCGAATTCGAGGCTTTCGGTGATGATCTTGCCGGGAATGATGCCAATGGCGCGCGTCTTGCCGCTGTTGGAATGCGAACGGAAATTGGCAGCACTGACACGCTGCGCCTTCACGCTGTTGCGCCCCACTTCGGCGATTGTCTTGCGCTGGGCAAAAAGCTCTTCCGAAACCACACGTCCTGCCGAGAGGACGATCGCGGCATGACAACCTTCCAGACTGTCCACGATCACGAGATCGGCGCGCTGCCCCGGCGCTACCAGCCCCCGGTCAAACAGGCCAAATGCACGGGCCGCCGAAACACTGGCCGCACGATAGATGGCCAAAGGCGACACGCCGCCCGCAATAGCGGTGCGGATCAGATAATCGAGATGGCCCTGATCAGCGATATCGAGCGGATTGCGGTCGTCGGTGCAAAGCGCCAGAAACTGCGCGTGGCGCTCGGTGATGATCGGCATCAGCGCCTTGAGGTCCTTGGAAACCGAACCTTCGCGGACCAGAACATGCATGCCCTTGCGCATCTTCTCCAGCGCTTCTTCGGCACTTGTCGCCTCATGTTCGGTACGAATGCCGACGGAAATGTAGCCGTTCAGGTCCTTGCCGCGCAGCAGTGGTGCATGACCGTCGATGTGTCGCCCCTGAAATGCGTTGAGTTTGGCCATGCATTCGGGGTCTTTGGCCAGAACACCCGGAAAATTCATGAACTCGGCCAGACCGATCACCTTTGGATGATCCGCGAAGGGCAGAAGATCGCCGATCAGCAGTTCCGCACCCGCCGTTTCCATATGGGTGGCAGGCACGCAGCTTGACAGCTGAACGCGGATATCCATCACGGTTTCCAGCGCGCTGTCGAGGAAGAACTTAATGCCCTCCGCGCCCAGAACATTGGCGATTTCATGCGGATCGCAGATCACCGTCGTCACGCCTTGCGGCAGTACGCAGCGATCGAATTCATGCGGCGTGATGTGCGAGGATTCGATGTGCAGATGCGTATCGATAAAGCCCGGCACGACGATGCGCCCCGAAATGTCGATTTCCTGCTTGCCGGAATAGGTCCCGAACGTGCCGACAATGCGATCCCCGCAGATTGCAATATCGCTTTCCACCAGCTCGCCGGTGACAAGATCGAAGAAGCGGCCACCCTTCAGCACGATATCGGCAGGCTCGCGGCCCACGCCTTGATCGATCATCCGTTCCAGCATCGCTTACTCCATTCACAACTGAATCAATTCGAAAGAGGTTATCATAATGCAAGACGCGGCGGTAAGGTCGCCCTTCCGCCGCGCCGTCGATAACAATACCGCGTTGTCAGCGGCGATATTCCATGATGCGGCTGCGGCTCAAAACCAGTTCGAGACGATTACCGTCGAGCTGGTGCAGACAGACGCGCCGCGTCCACGGGCCGTCTTGCAGCGTGAAGAGCGCCCGTCCATTGCCCATGTCTTCCAGCGGTATGGCGCGGCGTGTGGGACCGATTCCCCAAATGACATGCCCGTCCCTGATATCGAAACTGGCGCCATAAGCCGATGCCTGCCAGTGGCCATCCAGTTCTCTTCCGGCAGGCGACACCGATGCCGGATTCAGGCGACACGGGGCATAGCCGATTTCACCTTCCAGCACGTCACCCGTCCAGCGCAGCTTGACCGGCGACGACGCAGAAAGGGACGAGAACCAGCCATCACCAACGCTGTAGAGCGTTTCTTGGGCATCAAGGCAATTGGCGACGCCATTGCGCATTTCCAGCCATAGCGACCCGGTTTCGGCAACGTACAATCCGTCCGGGATCGTGCAATCGGTATCGGGCAGCTGCAAACTATAGAGGGCGGCCATACAATCGCGCGCGATCCTATAAGTGTCGGCGTCTTCCCGGTTGGACACAACAACCATGCCGCTTTTCGCAAGCGGATCGAGCAGAAAATAGCTCTTGTAACCGGGATGCGAACCGCCATGGCCGACAAATGCCCGTCCGTCCACGCCGTTCCAGCGCAGGCCCAGACCATAGCCGGTCGGACGTCCGTTCGACAGGGTGCGTTCCGCAGAGAGTTTTGCGAGCAATCCCCTGTAAGCACCCTCGCCTTCCAGAAGCGCTTGCGCCCAGATCGTCAAGGCCATGCCGCTGCCGACCAGACAACCCGAAGCGGAAAGATGCAAGCCAGCAGCGCTCAATTGCCACTTGTCGCCCGCCTGAAAGTAACCCGGCGCCAATCCCTTGATCGGATCGTTCCACAGATCGGGCGCATCAATTGAAAGGCCAAGCGGTGCCGCAACTTTGGCCTTTATGAAATCGCGAAAGCTTAAGCCTTTGCGTTCCAGCGCGGCTTCCACCAGCCGATAGCCGGTATTGGAATAGGAAATTTCGCTGCCTGCTTCAAAATTGAGCCGCGTCAGCGATGCTATAAAATCCAGAAGCTGGTTTGCTTCAGTCTGCGTGTAGACGGAAAGACCAAGCAGTGTCAGGCATTCGCGCGTATCAGGCAGGCCGCCGGTCATATCCAGCGCACGGCCCACGCTCACATCCGCCAGCGGGCTTTGCAGTTCCGGCAGATGGTCACCGAGACGATCATCGAGGCTTATGACATCGCTATGGCTCAGAACCATGGCGCAGAACAAATGCTTGGTGATGGACGCGTAGCGCACGACCGTATTGGCCGTAAAGGGAACCCCCGTTGCGAGGCTTTCCAGCCCGCCCGCATAAGCGAATTTGACCCCGTCCAGATCAAAACCGATAATCACACCGCCGGGCTCATCCTTCGCCCAGCTTCTCGAATAGACCTTCGCAGCCTGTGAGGCAGCGTTCCAGTCCGCATGCATTGGCATAAAATCTCCGTCAGACAGCTCTTGCATTTCAACGCTCCCTGCATGCGCAATTCCCCCGCCGCCGAGCTGTTCCACAATCCCGGATGCCGAATGTTCACTGTCTCAAGAAACATCGCAGCACCATAGCATGGGATCGTAGCCGACCGCAGATAAATGGGATTCTCTTGTCCACGCAAGACCGCCTCACTGTACGGTGTGAGACACATGGCGCAGAAAACTCGTTTGCAATTTGCCCTCAGCGGGTCCACTACGCCATTGAACTGAATGATCAGCGTGAAGGAAAACTCCCAACATGGCGACAGAACAATTGATTCCGGTATTCGATGGGCACAATGATGTTCTGCTGCGCCTGTGGTCTTCCAACAAGCCTACGCCTGAAAAGCGCTTCCTGGAAGGCGAAGATGTCGGGCATATCGACCTGCCCCGCGCCCGCAAGGGGGGCCTCGGCGGTGGACTATGCGCGGTCTATGTTCCGTCTCCTGCCCGTGAGCTTGACGCCGACGGCAATCTGCCAACGCCAAGCCAGCCCGATGCCATGAAGGCGACGCTGGGCATGGCGTCCATTCTGCAGAACATCGAACGCAAGTCGGAAGGGCAGGTCCGCATCTGCCGGACGGCTGCGGACATTCGCGACGCTTTTGCCAAGGGCATCTTTGCTTCCGTTTTTCACATTGAAGGGGTGGAAGCTTTCGATGAAAGCCTCGATGCGCTTTATGTGCTGCACGCAGCCGGCCTCCGAACGCTCGGCCCTGTCTGGAGCCGCCCCAATATTTTTGCCCATGGCATTCCCTTCCGTTTTCCATCATCGCCCGATATCGGGGCGGGCCTGACCGATCACGGCAAGGCGCTGATCCGCGCCTGCAATGAACTGAAGGTCATGGTCGATCTTTCCCATATGAATGAAAAAGGCTTCTGGGATATTGCCGCTCTATCCGATGCACCGCTGGTTGCGTCGCACTCCAATGCCCATGCGCTTTGCCAGCAAAGCCGCAATCTCACCGACCGGCAGCTTGACGCCATTCGCGATACCGGTGGTCTTGTCGGCCTGAATTTCGGCGTCGGCTTTCTGCGCGAAGATGGCAAACGCGACCCGAATACCGATCTGAACGAGCTGGTGCGCCATGCCGACTATATCGTCAACCGCATCGGCATCGATCACATCGCGCTTGGTTCGGACTTCGACGGCACGACGATCTCGAACAGCCTGCATAGCGTCGCCGACCTTCAGCGTGTGATCCAAACCTTCCGGGCACATGGTTATGACGATGCATCCCTCGTCAAACTGGCCCATGGAAACTGGATTGACGTGCTGGAGCGCAGCTGGGGCCAATAAGACCGAAACAATTCTGCGAATCCAGACAAAGTATCGAGGAGGCATTCCGGGCCTCCTATATTTTTTGCTCAAGACAGCAACACCCGTCTCCTGTAACGTCATAAAACCTCCGCAGTTAATCCACAGCCACTCACAATTTTTCGCGGGGCTTTCGATTTTTTTCTTTTCGATAGCTACTATTTTCGGGTTTACTCTGACATAGGTGAAATCGAAGGTTGATCCTTCCCTAAAAATTGCATTCATATAAGCGTAATAACGATAATGCAGGTTCCGGAGTTATCGCGAGCAGGCTTCGCTGTTCCTGATATTCACGCAACCTCAACTCCGAGGAGGAAACATGCTTACCCGTCTGATCTCGACCTCTGCGCTTACAGGCGCGCTTGCTCTTTGCATCGGTTCGCAGGCATTTGCCCAGACCGAGTTGTCCTGGTGGCACGGCATGACCGGCGCCAACAACGAAATGATCAACGAACTCACCAAGGAGTTCAACGAAAGCCAGAGCGATTACAAGGTTGTTCCGGTCTATAAAGGCAGCTATCCGGAAACGTTGAACGCTGGCATTGCCGCGTTCCGTTCCAAGCAGCCGCCGGCAATTCTTCAGGTCTTCGACGCTGGCAGTGGCGTGATGATGGGTGCAGAGGGTGCCGTGGTTCCGGCAGCGGAAGTGCTGGAAAAGGGCGGCTTCAAGTTCGACAAGTCGCAATATCTGCCGGGTATCGTCGCTTATTACTCCAAGCCGGACGGCACCATGCTGTCCTTCCCGTATAATTCCTCGTCGCCAATCCTCTATTACAACAAGGATGCCTTCAAGAAGGCTGGTCTGGATGAGAACAACCCGCCAAAGACCTGGCCGGAAGTGTTTGAAGCCGCCAAAAAGATCAAGACGAGCGGCGCTGCGGCTTGCGGTTTCACCTCGACCTGGCTGACCTGGATCCAGACCGAAAACTTCGCAGCCTGGAACAACGTGCCCTATGGCACCAACGAAAACGGCCTCGGCGGCACCGATGTGAAGCTGGAAATCAATTCCCCGCTTTACATCCAGCATTTCCAGTCGATTGCCGATCTCGCCAAGGATGGCACTTTCCGCTATGGCGGTCGCACCTCGGAAGCAAAGCAGCTCTTCACCTCGGGCGAATGCGCCATGCTGACGGAATCGTCCGGTGGTCTCGGCGATGTGGTCAAATCCGGCACCAATTACGGTATCGGCCAGCTGCCCTATTATGAAGGTCATGGGCCTCAGAACACCATTCCCGGCGGTGCGGCTCTCTGGGTTTTCGCTGGCCTCAGCGACGACCAGTACAAGGGCATTGCGCAGTTCTTCAACTTCCTGTCGCAGACCAAGATTCAGGTCAAGCTGCACGAGAAGTCCGGCTATCTGCCGGTGACGCTGGCGGCTTACGAAGAAACCAAGAAGTCGGATTTCTATGAAAAGAATCCGGGGCGCGAAACGCCGATCCTGCAGATGATGGGCAAGGCCCCGACCGAGAACTCCAAGGGCGTGCGCCTCGTCAATCTGCCGCAGGTGCGCGATATCCTGAACGAAGAGTTCGAAGCCATGCTCGGCGGCAAGCAGGACGCGAAGACCGCGCTAGAAAACGCTGTCAAGCGTGGAAACGATGCGATCGCAGCCGCACAATAAGTTTTAAATCAAGCAATGCCGCCTGCTCTTAATCGAGTGGGCGGCTTTGTTTCCTGCAAGGAAATCGCCGTGCAGAAAGTCACATTCCCCAATAAGATCTTGCCCTATTTCCTGCTGGCGCCGCAAATCGCGCTGACGCTGGTGTTCTTCTTCTGGCCCGCCAGTCAGGCCATTTATCAGTCCTTCATGCGTGAAGACGCGTTCGGCCTGAAATCCACCTTCGTAGGGCTGGCAAATTTCAGCGCGGTTCTCTCGGACCCGAACTATCTGCATTCCTTCAGGGTCACGATTGTCTTCAACGTCCTGACGGCTTTTGTGGCCATGGGCGCAGCCTTGTTGCTGGCGACCGCAGCCGACCGCGTCATACGCGGCAAGACCTTTTATCGCACATTGCTGATCTGGCCCTATGCCGTGGCACCTGCGGTCGCTGGCATGCTGTGGCTGTTCATGTTCAACCCGGCGATGGGTACACTCGCCTATATACTGCGCCGCAACGGCATCGCATGGGACCCGCTTCTGGATGGCAATCAGGCTATGGGCCTCGTTGTTTTCGCGGCGGCGTGGAAACAGATTTCCTACAATTTCCTGTTCTTTGTTGCAGGCTTGCAGGCAATTCCTAAGTCCTTAATCGAAGCAGCGGCAATCGATGGCGCGCGCGGCGCGCGGCGCTTCTGGACCATCGTGTTTCCACTGCTGGCACCGACTTCGTTCTTCCTGCTGGTAGTCAACACGACCTATGCCTTCTTCGATACATTCGGCATCATCCATGCCGTCACCGGCGGCGGTCCTGCCAAGGCCACGGAAACGCTAGTCTACAAGGTTTACAATGATGGCTTCGTCAATCTGAACCTCGGCTCGTCGTCGGCCCAATCGGTCATCCTGATGGCCATCGTCATCGCCCTGACTGCCTTCCAGTTCCGCTTCGTTGAGAAGCGCGTGCATTATTCGTGAGCGAGGCGGCCATGATCGAAAAACGCCCAATCTCCAATCTGATCGGCCACCTGATCCTGATCATCGGGATCATCATCGTCGCCTTTCCGATTTATTACACCTTCATCGCCTCGACGATGAGCTCGTCGGAAATCATCCGCCCGCCTATCTCGCTCCTGCCCGGCGATAATCTCATCGAGAACTATAACGAAGCCATATTCGGCGGCGTGGAGCGCGTTGTCGGTGTCAGCCTTGAACGGCTCTTGTGGAACTCGTTCGTCGTGGCGATGGCGATTGCCATCGGCAAGATCATCATCTCGTTCATGTCGGCCTTTGCGATTGTCTTCTTCCGCTTTCCGCTGCGCATGTTCTTTTTCTGGATGATTTTTGTGACGCTGATGCTGCCGGTCGAAGTGCGCATCCTGCCCACCTACAAGGTCATCGTCGATCTTGGCCTGATCGATACCTATGCAGGGCTTACACTGCCCCTGATGGCATCGGCGACGGCGACCTTCCTGTTCCGGCAGTTCTTCCTGACCATTCCGGGAGAACTGGTCGAAGCCGCGCGCATCGACAATGCAGGACCGTTCCGCTTCATGCGCGACATTCTCCTGCCGCTGTCGAAGACGAATATCGCAGCGCTTTTCGTCATTCTCTTCATTTACGGATGGACCCAGTATCTGTGGCCCCTGCTCGTTACCAATGATGCGAAAATGAACACGATCATCATCGGCCTGCGCCGCATGGTCGATTGGGCCGACGCATCCACCCCATGGAACTATGTCATGGTAACGGCAATTCTGGCCATCATCCCGCCGATCCTCGTTGTCGTGCTGATGCAGCGCTGGTTCGTCAAAGGTCTCGTGGAAACGGAAAAATAATGAGCAAAATCGTTCTTGATAATGTCCGCAAGAGCTATGGTGCCGGCATTGAAGTCATCAAAGGCGTTTCACTGGATATTCAGGATGGCGAATTCGTCGTTCTCGTCGGCCCATCAGGCTGCGGCAAGTCCACATTATTGCGCATGATCGCAGGGCTTGAAGGCATCACTGGCGGCACGATTGCCATTGGCGACCGTGTGGTCAACGATGTCGAGCCAGCCGAACGCGACATCGCCATGGTGTTCCAGAACTATGCGCTTTATCCGCATATGTCGGTGCGCGATAACCTCGCTTATGGCCTTAGAAACCGCAAAACGCCGAAAGACGAGATCGAACGCCGGATCGCTAAGGCCGCCAAGGCGCTGGAGATCGAGCAGTTTCTTGACCGCAAGCCGCGCCAGCTTTCGGGCGGCCAGCGCCAGCGCGTTGCCATGGGCCGCGCCATCGTGCGCGAACCGGCGGCATTCCTGTTCGACGAGCCGCTTTCCAACCTCGATGCTAAACTGCGCGTTCAGATGCGCGTCGAGATCAAGCGCCTGCAACGTTCGCTCGGCACCACCAGTGTTTATGTGACCCACGACCAGATGGAAGCCATGACCATGGCTGACCGCCTCGTCGTGCTCAATGCCGGGAATATCGAGCAGGTCGGCACGCCCATCGAGCTTTACGAAAAGCCTGCTTCGACCTTTGTGGCAACCTTCATTGGTTCCCCGTCGATGAACCTAATGGAAGGCGGCGCAAGCACGCTGTGGCAGCCGGGCAGTGCCATCACTATCCCGTCAGGCAGTTTCACGCTCGGCGTGCGCCCGGAAGATATTCGAATCATCGAAGCCGGAGAACCGCCGGCAGATGGCTTCAACGCCGATGTGCGCATTGACGCTATTGAACTGGTTGGCGCGGAAAGCTTCATCCATGGCTCGCTTTCCGATGGCAAGCCGCTGGTCTTCCGCGTGGCCGGACGCTCGGGCCATGCAATCGATGAAGTCGTGAAGGTCGGCGCTTCAGCGCAGAACGTGCATCTTTTTGATGCGAATGGCCGCCGTATCGGCGACTGATTGAAACAGTCTTGCGCTCTGCAACCAGAGCGCAAGACGCCGCCTTTTCTTATATGCGCAATGTTTACATCACCTTGAATAATCAATTTCCGTTTGAAATTTTATGCGTTACACAGAAAGGGAATAATTTTCTCATTTCTGGGAATGCGTACTGAATGACTCATCAACAGATACTGTCCTTCGCTGTGATCGTACTCATGATGGGGGCTTTTATCTGGGGCAAGTTTCGATACGACATCGTGGCGCTTTGCGCGCTTCTGCTTGCCATCGCGGTCGGTGTCGTCCCCTATGACCAGGCGTTCAGTGGGTTTAGCGACGATATCGTCATCATTGTCGGCAGTGCGCTGGTGGTTAGCGCGGGCGTCGCACGCTCTGGCCTGATGCAGCTTGCCGTTCAGCGGTTCCTGCCCGAAATGAACAGCGTTCGATTGCAGCTGGCCGTGCTGGTCGCCATCGTGACGGTTCTTTCCGCCTTCGTGAAGAATGTCGGCGCGCTGGCGATCATGATCCCTGTCGCCTTTCAGTTTGCCCGCCGCTCCAATGTCTCGCCCTCGACATTCCTGATGCCGATGGCCTTCGGCGCGCTGCTCGGCGGGCTGATGACGCAAGTTGGCACCTCGCCCAATATCGTCGTTTCGCGTATTCGCGGCGAAATGGTCGGCGAGCCTTTCACCATGTTCGATTTCACGCCGGTCGGCGCTGTGCTTGCCGCTGTCGGCCTCGTCTATCTCGTGTGCTTTTACTGGCTGGTGCCGCAGCGCACCCGCGAGAACGTTTCGCTCAACGAAGCGATCAAGATCAAGAACTACGCTTCCGAAGCCCGTGTTTCAAAATCCTCGCCACTGGTAGGCAAGCAGATATCCGAACTGATCCGTCCCGCCGAAGGTGAGGCGATGGTCACAGCCATCATCCGCAAGGAAGGGCGCATCACGCCCCTGCCCGACACAGTCCTTGCCGAAGACGATATCGTCATGCTGGAAGGCGATCCGAAAGCGCTCGATACGGTTGTCAGCGCCGGAAAGCTGACCCTGTCCGAAAATCGCGACCCGAAAGACACGAGCGGCTCGACCGACATTGAGGTGGTTGAAGCCGTCATCGGCAAGAATTCCCATCTTGTCGATCTTTCGGCGCAACGGCTCGAGCTTTATGCGCGCTATGACGTCAATCTCCTCGCCGTCAGTCGTCCCGGCGAGCGCATCACGGAACGATTGAGCGAAGTGCGCCTGCGCTTTGGTGACGTGCTGGTGCTGCAAGGCAGACAGGCCAGTCTTTCGACCTTCCTGCCGGAATTCGAGCTTTTGCCTCTGGCGCGGCGCAAGCTGATGCTTGGAAATGTCCGCAAGAGCCTGATACCACTGGCAATTCTGATTGTCGCCATTGGCGCGACCGCTTTCAGCATCGTACCGGTTGCCATTGCGTTTTTCGCAGCTGCGGTTGCGATGCTGCTTTTTAAGGTGATCCCGCTCAACGAAGTTTATGACGAGATCGACGGACCTATTCTGGTGATGCTCGCGGCGCTCATACCCGTATCGGACGCACTCAGGACCACAGGCGGCACTGATCTGATCGCCGAATCCCTCGCCACCATTGGTCATCAGCTGCCACCCGCCGGTGCACTGGCGCTGATCTTGGTCGCCGCAATGATGGTGACGCCGTTTCTCAACAATGCCGCCACGGTTCTGGTCATGGCACCCATTGCAACCAGCTTTGCCGCTGGTCTTGGCTTCAGGCCTGAAGCTTTCCTGATGGCGGTGGCGATCGGCGCGGGATGCGATTTCCTCACGCCCATCGGCCATCAATGCAACACGCTGGTCATGGGACCGGGCGGTTACAAATTCAGTGATTATTCCCGCCTTGGGCTGCCGCTTTCCATCATCATCGCGATCGTAACCGTGCCGACATTGATGTTCTTCTGGCCGCTGAAATAGGACCGCTCAGAGCTTCTGCGCGCGAACCCAGGCAAGGCTCTCCGCCACGATTTTCCCCACCGGGTCGGCAACGTCTGCCCGGAAAACAAGCGGCTCGCCCACCGGGTTTTCCAACGTCGCGATCTGGCTTTCGAGCATGGCGACCGGCATGAAATGGCCAGTGCGGTGTCCCATATGCTCGTGGAGAACTTCGAATGTTCCATCGAGGAAGATAATCAGAACCGGTGCACCGGCAGCAGCGCGTAAGCGGTCGCGATAGGTCTTTTTCAAAGCGGAACAGGAAACGACGATGCCATCATTTGCAGCGGCAAGCTGTTCGCCGATCTTGTCCAGCCACGGCCAGCGGTCTTCATCCTGAAGCGGAATGCCCGCCGACATTTTATCGACATTGGCCTTGGGGTGGAGGGAATCCCCTTCCAGAAAGGGCAGCTGCAATTCGGCAGCGATCTTCTCACCGACAGTGGACTTTCCGGAACCCGAAACGCCCATAACAATCATACGCAGCATCAATATCCTCACAGGCTCGCCGACACGCTGGCACCGGCATGCGAAGTCAAAAAGTCTTCGCTGAAACAAAACCGGATCACGCAACACGAGCGATGTGCGGCGTAACCCGTCGGCCTGTCAAGCTTCGGTAAAAAATAATCGGCCTTCGCGCGCTAAAGTTTTTAGTTCAGCGGGATTGCGTTACCATCCTTGTGGGCCTGATAAGCGCCGGACATCGCATCATATTTCGCGCGAATGGCATCAAGACGCTTTTCTAGCCGCGAACGATCCGGCTCCGGCAAACTTGCAACGAGCTTCGGCAGGGAATGGCTATGCCAGAAGGCATTGTCACGATTATAGCCGCCCGGTTCCAGCGTGAAAACTTCTTTGAGAATTTTCAGATCGTGCGGAATTGAAAACGCATCGCGCGAATCTTCATGGCTGAACAGATAATAGAAATTGTCGAAGCCGCTCCAGGTGATGGCCGAAAGGCACATTGAGCATGGCTCATGGGTGGAAAAGAACACCATATCCTTGGTGTTCGGCCTGCCCTTTTCCGGCATTTCATAAAAGCGCTTCAGCGTGTGCACTTCACCATGCCAAAGCGGGTTTTCCGTCTCGTTGTTGGTTTCTGCCAAAACGAGCGAAAGATCGGACTTTTGCAGCAGGGCTGCACCGAAAATCTTGTTGCCAGCGGCAACGCCTTTTTCCGTCAGCGGGATGATATCATTCTCGAGAACTTCAATCAGTCGTTCCAGAAGCTTCAAATCGTTCGACTGCAAAGGCTCTCTCCTCATCTCTGGTCAGGAAGTGCGCCGGGCGCGGACGCCCAGCGCTGCAAGACTATTCTGCGAAGAACGCGAAGCGGATCACGAACAGTGCCGCCACCAGCCAGGTTGCGAGGTGAACCTCACGTGCCTTGCCTGTGAAGGCCTTGAGCACGACATAGCTGATGAAGCCAAAGGCAAGACCGTTGGCGATCGAATAGGTGAGCGGAATGGCCAGAGCCGTCAACGCGGCAGGCGTTGCTTCCGTAATGTCGCTCCATTCAATCTCGGTCAGTTCGCGCATCATGAGGCAAGCCACATAGATCAGCGCGGGTGCGGTTGCATAAGCAGGCACCGAACCGGCGAGCGGCGAAATGAACAGCGCTGCAAGAAACAGCAGCGCCACGACGAGCGCCGTGAGACCGGTGCGACCGCCTGCCTGCACGCCGGAGGCGCTTTCGACATAAGCCGTCGTGGACGAGGTACCGAGCAGCGAGCCGCCGAGAATGGCCGTGCTATCGGCAAAAAGTGCGCGGCCGAGACGGTTCGGCTTGCCCGGTTCGATCAGGCCGCCACGCTTGGCAACGCCGATCAGCGTGCCCGTGGCGTCGAAAACTTCGACCAGAACAAAGACGAGGATCACGTGCAGAATGCCGGTGTGGAGCGCGCCCATGACATCAAGCTGCAGGAAGGTCGGCGCAAGGCTTGGCGGTGCAGAGAACACGCCATTGAACTGGCTGATGCCGAGCGCAATCGATGCAATCGTAATCACCAGAATGCCGATCAGGATCGAACCACGAACCTTGAGCGCATCCAGAACCGCGATGATGAAGAAACCGGCAATAGCGAGCAGGGTGCCAGCTTTGGTCAGATCGCCGAGTCCGACGAGCGTTGCTTCATTGCCAACCACGACGCCTGCGGTTTTGAGGCCGATCAACGCCAGGAACATGCCGATACCGGCGGCGATGGCGCTGCGCAGCGAATGCGGGATGCCTTCAACCAGCCAGCGGCGGATACCCGTTACTGTCAGAAGGAGGAAGATGATGCCGGAAATGAAAACCGCACCAAGCGCCTGCTGCCAGCTGAAGCCCATGGCTCCAACGACCGTGAACGCGAAGAACGCGTTGAGGCCCATGCCGGGCGCCATGCCGATCGGCCAGTTGGCAACGAGAGCCATGATGATCGAGCCGAGCGCTGCCGCAAGACAGGTCGCCACGAACACCGCGCTCTTATCCATGCCCGTGGTGGACAGGATATCCGGGTTGACGAAGATGATGTAGGACATGGTCAGGAAGGTCGTTACGCCGGCGATGATTTCCGTCCGCGCGTTGGTGCCATGTTCCCGTAATTTGAACAGCTTTTCGAGCATCGTTCCTCCGAGGCAAGTAGGCCCATTTCTTGGGTGCCCACGCCAATTCCGCCACGGACAGATTTGCTGCGCCGCCACGGAATGCAGAATGGAGCAACCCTTTGGGATTGCCAAAATGTTAGACGCCGCCGCATTTTGCACGGACGGACTGGTTCCCCATACACCTCATTGCAGGCAATGCACAGTTCTCTACACGATCTGCACACAATTCTGCCTTGAGAATGCCTATTTATTGACTTGATGAAGTGTGGACTGACTTGTCCCCGAACACCAGTTCCCCATTTGCGGGGAAATATTTGAAAGTGCTTCAAAAAAAAGCACCCGTCTTGGCGACGAATGCGATCTTCAACATGCTGATTAGAAAGCGCTTTTCAGCAAAAGCGCGGTCGCATACATGCCAAGCGCAAAAAATGTATGCGCGACGAGGTTCATAATACGGACATGACGCGCATTCGGCAAACGGGATGCCGCCCAGCCGATTCCCAGCCCCGGCTGCAGCAGAAACCAACCGGCAGCGACCGTTAATATGCCGAAGATCCAGACGGGCAGAAAGACAGGGTCCTCGAACCACGCCGCCCCGCCATAGAAAGCGAAAATCACGCCATAGAGAATGCCGACACCATAATGGCCGATCCAGCCAAGCGCGACCTCGTGCTTGTAGGGCGCAGCCTGGCCTATATCGTCATGGAATATCTGGCCTTTGCGAAGGTGCCAAAACCAGCGACCAACCCGCCCCCAGTTTGGAGCAGCCTGTCCCGGCATAGCTGCCAGTACGATTGCCCAAATATCCATCACCACTGTTGCGCCGATCCCAATCAGGATACCGCGCCATAGGAGGTCCATCATCTTGCGAGCCCCATCGCCTTGTGAGCTTTTATGTCATCGGGCGATCAGTTAGCAATCTGATCGCCCGATGCGCAAGGATGCCAGTCTCAGTATAGATGTTTTCACACAATATTACGGCCAAGCCGCTGTAACAATCGTTTGAATAGTCATTGCTCTGAAAAGAGAGCGACGATGAAGAAGCACTCAAAGCCTGAACATCTCAACCTTGAAATGCTCTTCATCATCAGCCCCCGCGAGATTGAGTATATGAGAGACCATGCAAGAAACAATTCAAAGTTGTCTCAAAACGGGATCAGAAATGTCCCAAATGCGATTGGATTTCGAAAAAACCGGCGAAAAGAGAGTGGATCCCACGGCAAAACAACAGCCATGCGACAGTTATATCACCCGTCTGCAAGCTCGAATTTTTAAAGAATCGGAGGAATAGAATTGCCAGCTGGAATGCGCTGATCACAAAAGAAATTGCTAAAATACTCTATGGCAAGGCAGAAAAAGCAAAAGCGCCGGGACTGGAGACCGACGCTTTGTCACTTTATTTCAATTGTACTTGCGGGGCGATCCTTCGAAAGACGCTCCATAAGCACTTATCGACCGAATACGGCGCTCTGAATCTGCGAACGCGAAACGCCGATGTCGGCAAGAAGATGGTCGTCCATTGCACCGAGTTCACGAACTGCACGGCGACGGGATACATACTGCTGGAATTTCTGACGAATGTTCATTTGCTCTCTCCTCGTTTGGATGAGCATGAAATAGGCGTTTGTCTAAATTTCCACCACGGATATGATTGCAAATGAGGCATGCGTTTTCGCGAGAGCTCCAAGCCTTGAAAAAGGCGAAATCGCACCTCTCGATTTATACTGGCTCAGCAGCAGTTTTACTAAAATGTCTTTTGCCAATGTGTCTCCAATCGATTAGAGGATCGACAAGAGCCTCCTCCCCTCTTTTCGGCCTCCGCGGTTTCGGACCCGTCTTTACGGACATAGTCATGCTTTACGGAATTTTCCTCGCGTTTGCTTCCTATGCTGCATTCGCTATCAGTGATGCCTGCGTCAAATTCATTGACGGCTCGCTGTCTCCCTACGAAACCGCCTTTTTCGGCGCAGTGCTCGGTTTGCTTGCCGTCCCTTTCACCAAGAAAGCCACCGACAGCTGGCTCGATATGTTTCGAACCACCAATGTGAAGATGTGGTTTCTGCGCATGGTCACGACCACGATGGGGACTGTCGGCAGCGTCACCGCATTTACACATCTTTCAATGGCGGAAGCTTTCGCCCTGATTTTCCTGTTGCCTGCATTCGTCACTATATTGTCCGTCGTGTTCCTCAAGGAACAGGTCGGCTGGCGGCGCTGGCTGGCAGTCGCCATCGGCTTTGCGGGTGTTCTGGTGGTTCTGCGGCCCGGCTTCCGCGAATTGTCCATTGGCCATCTCGGTGCGCTCGCCGGCGGCATGGGTGGCGCAGTCGGCATCATCATTTTCCGCGTGATGGGTAAACAGGAAAAGCGCATCTCGCTTTATACAAGCGGGCTCATCGGCCCCATCGTCATCTGCGGCGCGCTGATGCTGCCGACCTATCAGGCACCCGATACGATGCAATGGGTCTATCTGGCTGGATATGGCCTGCTGGCAGCACTCGCCAATATTCTGCTCATGCTGGCGGCACATCACGCGCCTGCCAGTGCGATTGCATCGCCGCAATATAGCCAGATGATCTGGGCGATCCTGTTCGGCTATTTCGTCTTCCACGATCATATCGATATGGCGATGCTGATCGGCATTGTGCTGATCGTCATTTCCGGCATGTTCACATTCATCCGCGAACGCCAGCGCGGCGTCGAAGGACCGCCCGCCGTCGCTACATCCGACCCGACGCCTGCGCTCGTGGAAGAAAACCCCACGCAAAAACGTCTCATTTCGCGATGAACGATATTCAGCGGGAAAAGCCACCGCCTGATGGCGGTGGCCACCACATGCACGTGCTGCATGGCAGGCATGCACGGAACTCTCTTCAAAACGCCCGGCTTCATCGCCATTTAAAAGTCACGGACGAAGAAACTGTCCGGACTGGAGATGAAAAATGTTTGCCCGTTTTAACAATCGTTTCGGTCGTGCATTCGCGCAATTTGGTAGCGCTGTCCGCGCTTCGGCTGCGGTGCGGGTTGGTCATCAGCCTGCCGCGAAAGACCTCGAGACGCTCGGCATCAATGCAAAGCAGTTCCGCGAAATTCACGGATAATTTTCGCGTAAAGAGTATCAAGTATCCGCGTTTTGAACAGCCCCGGCCAAACACCGGGGCTTTTTATCTTTACTAGCAATCAAAATCAACCTATACTTTCCCTAGTTGCTCCATATACGACAATCCCAAATAGTATAATAGCGCGTGCAGTACCAGTAGTTATCTCCTGCAGTGATACGGCAAACTTTCTTACATTCATCTTCCGTATCAAAACCACCTATATACCGCTTATTTACTTGCCTCGCATCGCGAGCCAGGTGAATATGTGTCATTGCAGGCGGGTTATGAAGGCTGGTCCGGATGTTGGCGTAAGCACCGGAGTTCGGAAAAAAAGCAGCGCCGAATACGATAAATAAAAAATACTTATGCATAATGATCTCCCTTTCAATGAGATCAATTTTAGCTTCTTGTCCCGATGACTACATGTCCAACTCCGTGTCACCAAATCGGAGCTATCAAGAGGCCCCGGTGCTGCCGGAGCCTCTTTTTTGATCAATCTTCGTCGGTGGCCATCTGCTTCAAAAGATCGCCCTTGCCGCGCTGGCGCATGATCATCGGCACGACGACAGCGGCAATTGCGAGCGCGATCAGCGCGACCGACACCCAGGAATGGACGAGCGCCATCGGGTTGCCCTGACTGATCTGCAACGCCTGACGCAAGCTCTTTTCCGCCATCGGCCCAAGGATCAGACCAACGACCACTGGCGCAATCGGATAGGAAAAGCGCCGCAGCACATAGCCGAGCAGGCCGAATGCCAGGAGCAGGCCAAGTTCGAAGGAAACCGGCAGTCCAAGCAGCATCGACGTGGACGCATTGGCGCCAATCGTGCCAAGCGTCGCAAACACCAGAATGCCTGCATAAAGCCAATGGCGCGGGATGGTGAGCATCTTCACCCACAGGCCGATCAGCGGCAGGTTCAAAACCAGCAGCATCAGATTGGCGACGAGCAAGCTCGCAACCAGTCCCCAGACCAGCGAAGCATTGGTCACGAACAGAAGCGGTCCCGGCTGCAAGCCGAACTGTTGGAAACCAGCCAGCATGATCGCGGCTGTTGCAGTGGTCGGCAGACCAAGCGTCAGAAGTGGCACGAGCGTTCCGGCAGCCGAAGCGTTGTTGGCAGCTTCTGGCCCGGCAACACCTTCGATTGCGCCCTTGCCGAATTCTTCCGGATGTTTGGAGAACTGGCGTTCCGCCGAATAGGACAGGAAGCTTGATACGTCGGCACCGCCCGCAGGCATGGCCCCAATCGGGAAGCCGATGGCCGTGCCCCGCAGCCATGGCATCCAAGAGCGCTTCCAGTCGTTTTTGGTCATCCAGACCGAGCCTTTGACGGCAATGACTTCATCGTCGGGGCCGAGCTTCTTCGACACCACCGCGAGCGTTTCACCGATAGCAAACAGCGCCACGGCAAGCGTCGTGACATTGATGCCGTCGAGCAGGTTCGGCGTGCCCATCACAAGGCGCGCCTGTCCGGTCAGCTGATCGATACCGATCAGGCCAAGCGCAAGTCCGATGAACAGCGATGTGAGGCCGCGAAGGGTGGAATCGCCGAAAGCCGCCGAGACTGTCATGAAGGCGAGCAACATCAGCGCGAAATATTCTGACGGGCCGAAGGATAGCGCGAATTTCACCACGAACGGCGCGACGAAGGCGAGCGCAAGCGTGGCGATAAGACCCGCAATGAATGAGCCGATGGCAGCCGTGGCCAGTGCTGGCCCGCCGCGCCCGGCCCTTGCCATTTTGTTGCCTTCCAGCGCGGTGACGATGGAGGCGCTTTCACCCGGCGTATTGAGAAGGATTGACGTGGTCGAGCCGCCATACATGCCGCCATAATAAATACCGGCAAACATGATAAGCGAGCCGGACGGGTCCAGCTTGTAGGTAACCGGCAGCAGAAGCGCGACCGTCAGCGCCGGGCCGATGCCCGGCAAAACGCCGACTGCCGTGCCGAGCGTCACGCCGATCAGAGCATAGAGGAGGTTCGATGGCTCCAACGCCACCAGCAGTCCGTTGGCGAGAAGTGCTACAGTATCCATAATGTGCCCTCGCCGTTAGACGAAACGTTCAAGCCAGCCGGATGGCAGCGACAGCTGAAGACCACGCGCGAAGATGAACCAGATCACGAAGGCAAAGATGATGCCTGCCGGAACGCTGATCCAGAACTTGCGATAGCCAAAGCCGCGTGCGGTTGCCGCGAACAGCAATCCGGTGGCCAGCGAAAACCCGGCTGTCTTCATCGTCAGCATCTGGATAGCCAGACCGCCGATGATCCACGCCATGGGGGCAATTTCCTGATGCTCTCTTTCGGGAAAATCACCGCGAAGCGCTTCGATAACTGTCCATATGGCAAGGCCGAACAATCCTGCAGCAACGACATACGGAACGGTTTTCGGGCCGACCGGCGAGTAACTCGTCACCTCGTTGCCATAGGCCGTGGACCAGGCAATGGCGATCGAAACGGCAGCCAGAATGAAAGCGATGACAAGAGCGGCGATATCCGGCGCCGCCCTGTCAGGGCGACGCTCATCGTGCTGTTGAGACCCTGTCATTTGACGAGGCCGATTTCCTTGAGGATTGTCTCAGTCGCCGCGACATCCTTGGCGAGCTGTTCCTTGAATGCCGGACCGGCGAGATAGGTATCGGCCCAACCCTTATCCTTCAGCGCCTTCTGCCAGGATTCCGATTTCACGAGCTTTTCGACATCGGCGTTGATCGCGGCTTCCTGTTCAGCCGTGATGCCCGGAGCGGCAGCAACCATGCGCCAGTTCTGGATGGAGACGTCCACGCCGCCTTCCTTGAAGGTGGGCGCATCAATGCCTTCCACACGCTGATCGCTGGAAATGCCGATGATGCGCAGCGTACCGGCCTTGATCTGCGAGTCGAATTCGCCGTAACCGGAAATACCGACCGTCACCTGATTGCCGAGAATAGCGGCAAGAGCTTCACCGCCGCCCGAAAACGCGATGTAGTTCACCTTGGTCGGATCGACGCCAGCCGCCTTTGCAAAAAGGCCAGCCGTGATGTGATCGGTGCCGCCTGCCGAACCGCCACCCCAGGATACGGAACCAGGATCGGCCTTCAGCTTGGCGACGAGATCGCCGAGATTTTGGATATCGGATGCGGCGGGAACAACAATGGCTTCATATTCGCCTGTCAGGCGCGCAATAGGCGTGACCTGATCCAGCGTTACCGGCGATTTGTTGGTCAGGATTGCGCCGACCATCACATAACCGCCAACAATCAGCTGGCTGGCGTCGCCCTTGTTCTGATTGACGAACTGCGCCAGACCGATAGTGCCACCTGCACCCGGTACGTTGATAACCTGTACGCTGCTGGAGATCTTTTCGTCCTGAAGCACACTCTGCATCGTGCGTGCCGTCTGGTCCCAGCCGCCGCCCGGAGCAGCCGGCGCGAGCAGCTTGTAATCTTCCGCCGACGCCGAACCGGCTCCCATCATTGCCAAAGCAGCGACCGACGTTACGGCCAGAATAAACCTACGCATATGTCCTCCCAAATCAGACGCAAAGCCGCCTTGCGGCGGACCTCCCCATAGCCCGCTTCCTCTAGCGGGCACAAACTACATGGAGACTACAAAAAATAATTTCAATAGACCATAGCCCCGCAATATTTGCTTTGTGCAGAACATGCCGAGACTCGCTCCTCGTCAAGCGTAGCGATACATTGACTTCGGAACACCCGATTCTTCTTGTAATCTTTGCTCTCCCCCACATTTTTGCCAGCCAAATGCTGGCAATGGCAAGGAAATAGCCAATGGCCGCTGCTGAAACCGCAACCCACGCCGCCGAAGCCGCCCATCATGGCGGTTTCGATCTTATCCCCATCGTCGTGCTTTTGGGCGCAGCCGTCATTGCAGTGCCTTTGTTCAAACGACTCGGTCTCGGCTCGGTGCTCGGCTATCTCGCAGCCGGGCTGATCATCGGGCCGTTCGGTCTTGGACTATTTTCCGATCCGCAGGCGATCCTGCATGTTGCCGAACTCGGCGTGGTGATGTTCCTGTTCATCATCGGTCTGGAGATGCAGCCCTCGCGCCTGTGGTCTATGCGCGGTGAAATCTTCGGTCTCGGTCTGGCACAGGTGGCACTCTGTATCGGTCTTCTCACTATCGTCGGCCTTACGCTTGGCTATCCGGTTGCGCAAAGCTTCGTCGCAGGCACCGGTTTCGTGCTGACGTCGACTGCCATCGTGATGCAAATGCTGGAAGAACGGCGGGCCATGGGTCTGCCGAAAGGTCGCCGCATCGTTGCAATTCTGCTGCTCGAAGACCTCGCCATCGTGCCGCTTCTGGCGCTCGTTGCCTTTCTGGCGCCGGGCGGCGAAGAAACGACGCTCGCCGACCGTCTGACCGGCATTGCCATCGGGCTTGCCTCCATCGTCGGCCTGATCCTGGCAGGGCGCTATCTGCTCGACCCGTTATTCCGCATTCTCGGCAAAGCCAAAGCCCGCGAGGTGATGACGGCGGCAGCACTTTTCGTCGTGCTGGGTGCAGCGCTTGCCATGCAACTCGGCGGGCTATCGATGGCGATGGGCGCATTTCTTGCTGGCGTACTGCTGTCGGAATCCACCTTCCGCCACCAGCTTGAAGCCGATGTCGAACCATTTCGCGGTGTGCTGCTCGGCCTGTTCTTTCTCGGCGTTGGCATGTCGCTCGACCTTGCGGTGATTGCGGCCAGCTGGCAGTTGATCATCGTTGCGGTCATCGCCTATATGCTCATGAAAATGTACGGTATCTATGCGGTTGCCCGCTTGTTTCGCGCCAGCAACCGTGAAGCCGTCGAACGGGCCGTTCTGATGGCGCAGGGCGGTGAGTTCGCCTTCGTCCTTTATGCTGCCGCCACGGCGGTCAACATCATCGATGCCGAGGCCAATGCGATTCTGACGGCGACGATCATTGTCTCCATGGCGCTCACGCCGATCATGATCATCCTGCATGACCGGCTGATGCCAAAACCCGTGCCTTCCATGGAAGATGTCGAGACGGCGGACAATCTGTCCGCCAGCGTCCTCCTGATCGGCTTTGGCCGTTTCGGGCAGATCGTCAGCCAGCCGCTCCTTGGAAACAGCTGTTCGATTTCCATTATTGAAACCAACACCGATGCCATCCGCAACGCGAAGGACTTCGGCTTCAAGGTCTATTTCGGCGACGGCTCGCGCCTCGACATACTGCATGCTGCGGGCGCACATCATGCGCGACTGATCGTCATCAGCGTTGACGACCGCGAAGCCAGCCTGAAAATCGCGGAACTGGTGAAGGCGGAATTTCCGCTTGTTCCGGTATTGGCAAGATCCCTCGACCGCGAACATGCCATCGAACTGATCAATGCGGGTGTCGAATATCAAATCCGCGAGACCTTTGAATCGGCGCTGGCTCTTGGCGAAAAAGCGCTGGAAATGCTGGACGTCGATGAAGAGGAGCGCGCGCGTGTCATGGAAGATGTTCGCCGCCGCGACAGTGATCGCCTCACAATCGAATTGACCGAAGGCATTTATGCCGGGCGCGATCTCATCCACGGCAACGCGCCGATCAAGGACAAGAAGGGCGGAACGGATAGCGCAAGATAGGACAAGGCGTTTATCGACATAGCTGAGCCTGTGGTAAAATTGGGTTGATCTGGCCTACCAAACGGCGCGGCTCTTCCTAGTTTATAGGTGGTACAATGTTATCATTCGTCCAACCAAGGAGAAGCCGCATGACGAAATCTCTGTCCTGGCATGCACCGAAGTTCATCGAAGTTAGCTGCGGCATGGAAATCAATCGCTATGCACCGGCAGACGGTGACGAACCAATCCTGTTCTGAACTGTCTCCCCAGACGCGGGAACAGTTTCATGACGGAGTTCCGCGCAATCGTGATTGGGGCCGCCGCTGGCGGCGGTCTCCCTCAGTGGAATTGTGGTTGTGAAAACTGCCGTCTGGCGCGATTGGGCCTGCCGGATGGAATTATGCCGCAAACCCAGTCCTCGCTGGCCGTCACATCGGATGGCGACAGCTGGGCGCTGCTCAACGCATCGCCCGACCTGCGACAGCAACTGATCAACACACCCGCCTTGCATCCGCGAGCGTTGCGTGACAGTCCGATCAAGACCGTGCTCCTGACCAATGGCGATATAGATCACATCGCCGGTCTTTTGACGCTGCGGGAAAAGCAGCCGTTCCGGCTGGTGATGACTGCTGCCATTCGCGATATTCTCGCTGCAAATCCGATTTTCAATGCGCTCGATCCGGCTTTCGTAACGCAGGAAATCGTGGCGCTGAATGAGCCCTTCATGCTGGTGCCCGGCATCGAGGCGCGATTGTTTTCCGTGCCCGGAAAAGTGCCGCTCTTCATGGAAAGCGAAAACCCGGACACGGCACTTGAGGGCGAGCAGACGGTTGGGGTCGAACTCATCACGGTCAGGCACCGGATTTATTACATTCCGGGTTGTGCGCTGCTGCGCGACGATCTCAAGGCTCGGATCAGCGGCGCCGAAATTCTTTATTTCGACGGCACGCTTTTCACCGATGACGAGATGATCAAATCCGGCACCGGCATCAAGACCGGTCAACGCATGGGGCATATGTCCATCTCGGGCAACGAGGGCAGCCTGAAAGCGCTCGCCAAGGTGGCCGTGCGACGCAAGATATATGTCCATATCAATAATACGAACCCGGTCTGGCGTGATGGCCCCGAACGGAAGCTGGTCGAGGATAACGGGTTCGAAATCGCCTTTGACGGCAAGGAGATCGCTTTATGAAAGACGCTGCCGACAAGGACACATTCCACGCCCGACTTCTGGCCATCGGTCACGAGCGTTATCACGACAAGCATCCGTTCCACATCCGGCTGCATGGCGGCGAATGCACCATCACGGAAGTGCGCGCCTGGGTAATCAATCGCTATTGCTATCAAAGCAGCATTCCCATGAAGGATGCAGCGTTCCTTTCACGCTGCGAGGATGTCGATATGCGCCGCGCCTGGCGCTCGCGGATCGAAGACCACGACGGCGGCATCCATGAAGGCGGCGGCATCCGGCGCTGGCTCAAGCTGGCCGAAGCCGTTGGCCTTGATCCCAACTATGTGGCGTCCGGCAAGGGCATTCTGGCGGCAACCCGCTTTGCGGTGGGTGCTTATGTCCACTATGTCCGTGACAAGCCGCTGCTGGATGCGGTCGCATCGTCGCTGACAGAACTCTTCGCACCGAAGATCCATAAAGACCGCATTGCGGGTCTGTTGAAGCATTATGCCTTTGCCGATGAAGACGCGCTGTCCTATTTCCGCCAGCGGCTCAATGAAGCGCCGGTCGATGTCGAATATGGTCTTGCCTATGTGCTGGAACATGCCGACACTTTGGAAAAGCAGGATGCTGTGGCCGCTGCCCTGACCTTCAAAACGGATGTGCTGTGGGCGCAGCTTGATGCGCTTTATGCGGCCTATGTGGCCCCCGGCATGATCCCGCCTGGCGCGTGGGATGGCAGGCAAGGCGTGAATGCCGCATGGGACAAGGCTCTGGCAGAAAAGAGGGTTTCCGCATGAGCGAGACAGGCAGCGTCGCCATCAAACCGGCCGATATCGTAACGCTTGCGCGTGGTGTGAGACTGCGCGTCGATGAGGTGCGCGGACAAACCGTGCTTCTGGCGCCAGAGCGCGCCATGGCGCTCGACGATATTGCGATCCTGATCGTCAATGCGCTTGATGGTGTGCGCAGCATCGATGCGATTTGCGATGCTTTTGCATTGGAATTCAATGCGCCACGCGAACAGGTCGGCAGCGATGTGCTGGCCTTCGTTCAGGAACTGGCCAACCGCCGCATGATCGAGGTTCAGACATGAATCTGGCAATTCAGGAAGCAAAGCTGAAACGGCTGGCACCGCCGCCGATAGCTTTGCTTGCCGAATTGACGCATCGCTGCCCCCTTGCCTGCCCCTATTGTTCCAACCCGCTGGAACTGATTGGCGTAAAGCAGGAGCTTTCGACTGAAGAGTGGATAGAGGTCTTTCGTCAGGCCGCCAAAATGGGCGTTTTGCACCTGCACCTTTCCGGTGGAGAACCGGCTACGCGGCGCGATCTTCTTGAGTTGACTGGGGCCGCAGTCAAGCTTGGGCTTTACACGAACCTCATCACCTCGGGCATCGGTCTCACGCAAGCGCGTGTGGACGCACTCGGGCAAGCTGGTCTCGACCATGTGCAACTTTCCATACAAGGCACCGACGCCGCATCGGCTGACCGTATCGGCGGATATAAAGGCGGGTTCGAACGCAAGATGGCCGTCGCGAACTGGGTCACGACGGCGGGCATTCCGCTGACCGTCAATGCCGTCTGCCACAAGCAGAACATGGACCAGCTCGACGCGATGCTGGAGCTTGCGCTAACGCTTGGCGCGCGCCGCATCGAAATTGCAACCGTGCAATTTCACGGCTGGGCGGAGAAAAACAAGGCGGCGCTTTTGCCGACACGCGATCAGGTCGCCAAAGCCAACCAGACCGTCGCTGAAGCGCGCAAGCGTCTCGAAGGCCGACTTGTGATCGACTATGTTCCGGCTGATTATTATTCGTCCTATCCGAAAGCCTGCATGGGCGGTTGGGGCCGGGTTGGCCTCAATGTTACGCCCGACGGGCGCGTGCTGCCGTGCCATGCCGCAGAAACAATCCCGTCGCTTCGCTTCGACAATGTTCGCGATAAGGGACTGGCCGATATCTGGTTTGATGGCGAGGCCTTTAATGCCTATCGCGGCGATGACTGGATGCCCGACCTCTGCCGCAGTTGCGAGCGCAAGGAGATAGACTTCGGCGGCTGCCGCTGTCAGGCGATGGCGCTGGCTGGTGATGCAAGCGCGACCGATCCGGTCTGTGTACGCTCACCGCTGCGCGATACGGTGACGGCCATGGCGCAGGAAAACGCCGCTGCTCCCATCCCGGATAGCTTTATCTATCGCAAGTTCTGACTGCGGAGCGACACACCCACGCTCGTCAGAACCGATTGATCTCAGCTGATTTTGCGCTAACAATCCGTCATCCTTTCCTTTGATGAAATGCTCCCCTTATGGCCGACACCACCACACCCGTTTTCGTCTCCGTTCGCCCTTTTCAACCAACTGATCTGGAAGGCGTATTTTCCGTTATCCTGCCGATCCAGCGGGACGAATATGGCATCGCCATAACCGCCGAGGACCAGCCCGACCTCAATTCCATCGACAGCTTTTATCGGTTAGGCAGCGGGGAGTTCTGGGTTGCGGAACACGATGGGCATGTCGTAGGAACAATCGCGCTCAAGGATATCGGCAACAACGAAGCCGCTCTGCGGAAAATGTTCGTCGCCGCTGCCTATCGGGGTTCCGGGATTGGGACTGCCAGCAAGTTGTTGTCTGCCCTGCTCGCTCATGCCCGGGAAAAAGGCATTCGCCGCATTTATCTTGGAACAACGGATAAGTTTCTCGGCGCACACCGTTTTTATGAAAAGAATGGTTTTACCGTGGTGGAACGGTCTGCCCTGCCAGAGAGTTTTCCTGTCATGGCGGTGGACTCCAAGTTTTATGTAATCGCGCTGTAGGTGCGGTTTCAAAAATTAATCGCCAATAGTGCACGTAAAGTATTCCCGGCAAAAAACTGCAATAGTTCTGTGTGGCATAATGCGCGACAACACTAAGATGGAGCACGCAAAAACACCAATTCAACTGGAATCGTTCTGCAAGCTGCTTTGACACGACGATGCCATGAGGAAGGGAATACAGCCATGGTCAACAATCCGACGACCAATCGTGCTGAAGCGCAGAAGACCGAGCCTCGCACGGCAACAAGGGTGCCCAGAACGCGCGGTCCCAGCCCAGAGAAGACGGCGCGCACCCGCAGGCAGATCATTCGCTCTGCGATGCGTGAGTTTCTGGACAAGGGCTATGCCAATGCGACCATGGCCGGTATCGCCGAACGCGCCAGCCTCGCCAAAGGCACGGCCTACCGCTATTTCGACACCAAGGAAGATCTCTTTGCTGGCATCGTCCGCGATATCGTGACCAACCCGCTCGGTGAGATTGAAAACTTCCCGATCAGGGCGGACGAGCGGGTTTCCGATTATTGCAAACGCACCATGATCCCGGTGATGCGGACCATCGAGGACAAGGGGCGCGCGACTGTGGCGCGGCTTGTGCTCGCCGAAGGACATGCCTTTCCCTATCTCACGGAAGTTTATCGCACCGAGGTCTACGAGCCTTTTCTGGATCGGATACGCTGGCTGATCGACGTGGCTGAAGAACGCGGAGAGCTGAAGGGCACCATCCTGAAAACCTATCCGCATCTGCTGACCGCGCCCGTGTGGATGAGCATCGTCCATAACGGCCTTCTCGGACAGGATAGCCTGATCGACAGCGCAACCATGTTCGAAGCGCAGGTCGACCTTCTGTTCAAGTGACAGACCGAAACGCATTACGAAAAATTAATCCCGATATATCTTGTTTTTCGATATATCGGGATTTATCTTGTGGTCATGACAAACACAAGCAATGGCGATCCGGATCGCCCAAATCATCCGGAACAAGAAGAAACCCGCCATCGTCACGGTCGCCATGGCGATCATCGCGGCGGTCACCGGGGTGGTCCCTTCGGTGGGCATGGCCGTCATCGCGGGGAACATTCCTATGGCGAACATGACGACCATCGGGGCGAACGACGTGGTGGCCGAGGCGGTCACCGTCGTGAGCGGATTTTCGATTATGGCGACCTGCGCCTGCTGGTCCTTACCATGATCGCCGAACGTCCCCGTCATGGATATGAGCTGATCAAGGATATTTCCGAACGGCTGCAAGGCGTTTACACGCCAAGCCCAGGCGTGATCTATCCGACGCTCTCATGGCTGGACGACATGGGCTACACCGTCACCGAACCCGGCGTTTCAGGCAAGAAGCTCAATCGCATCACGGCAGAGGGTGAGGCCTTTCTGGTCGCAAACCGTGCCGCAGCCGATGCGCTTTTGAGCAGAATAAGCAGTTTTGCCGAAAACAACGGCGAGATGCCGCACACCGTCATTCACGCGCTGAAAAGTCTGAAGATGACGGTTCGCCAAAGGCTGCATCGTGGACCGATGGATGCCGCAAGCGCTGAAGCCATCGTCACCGCACTCAACGAAGCTGCCCGCATTGTGGAGGAAAGCTGATGGACACGTCGAATACGGTTGTGGATTCTGAAGCGTCCATCGCGACCGCCCATGCCAGCCGCTATTTGCAGCAATTGGCCAAGCATTTTGCGCATAAGCTGCCGGTCACTTTCGATCCGGCAGCGGGGCAGATCAGCTTCTCCATCGGCGACTGCCGGTTACGGGCCGATGATGCATTTCTGCATATCGCCCTCACCTCGCCCGATCAGCCTTCGCTGACACAGTTGCAGGATGTGGTCGTGCGGCATCTGGTGCGCTTTGCTTTCCGTGAAGAGCTTGTCGTCAACTGGCGCCGGCTTGAACAAGACACCGCAGGCTAAAACCTGCGAGCCGACGCCCGCCTTCCGGCGGCCGCAACCTGTTTAGTTCCAACCGCGATCCCAGTCAGGCTCACCGCGAAAACTCTCCGCTAGATAGTCGACGAGGGTGCGTACCTTGATCGCCAGATGGCGCGCAGGCGGATAGACTGCATGGATGCCAAGCGGCGCGCTTTCAAACTCGCCAAGGAGCCGCTGCACCCGCCCCTCACGGATGGACGGCCCGGCAATGAATGTTGGGACGTGGGCTATGCCCAATCCGGCAAGGGCCGCATCGAGACAGGCTTCGCCATTGGAAAAATGCAACCGGCCTGCAACATTGACCGCCTCACCCTCGCCGCCTTGTGAGAAAGCGAAACGCCAGACATAAGGATCGCGGAAATTCGTATCAATGATGCATCTATGCTGCGTCAGTTCCTGTGGATGAACCGGCGTTCCATGTTCGGCAAGGTAGGAGGGTGCGGCCACCAGAACCACCCGCGCATCGCACAGTTTGCGGGCAATCAGGCTGCTGTCGAGCGGCTTTCCGATCCGAACCCCGATATCGAAACCTTCATCGACCAGACTGACAACCCGATCAGAAAAGCTCACATCAATCTGGATATCTGGAAAAGATTGCGCGAATTGCAGCAATACGGGCGTCAGCCGCAAGGTGCCGAATGACAAGGGAGCCGTCAGCCGGATGCGTCCAGTCGGAGCGCCCGATGCATTGCGCACCGCGGCTTCCAGCGCGTCAAAGTCCTGCAACAGGCCTTTCATGCGCTCATAATAGGCGTACCCCACCTCGGTCGGCGACAAGGCGCGCGTGGTGCGCTTGATAAGCTGGACACCCAGATCGGCTTCCAGCCGTGACACGAGTTTGGACGCCTGACCGCTGCTCGTTCCAAGCCGTTGCGCCGCCGCAGAAAAACTGCCCGTATCCAGCACCGCAACGAACATCCGTTCGCAGTCAAGCCGATCCATCGATTGCTTCCATTTCAGCTATTTTCTTCCGCTTAAGAACAGGAAAATAGCTGAATATGGAAATTATCCAAGCTTCAAAGCAGACCGCAGAAAGGCTGCAGCCATGACGGCTCCGTCGGCTGATATCGTATGGCTGACACCGGGAAAGATGTGGCAGGTGGAATTCACGCCAATCTCGCCAAGGCGCGCATTCGCGCTTTCGGATTCGCTTGCCGGAATAACCGGATCGGCGCTGCCGTGCACAAGCATGGCCTGCGTCGCAAGCGTCGGCGTAAACGGTTCTGGCGAAGCCAGCCTGCCAGAAAAGGCAACCACAGCGGCAATGGGCCAGCGACCCGAAACCAGAGCGTCAAGCGACATGATCGCTCCTTGCGAAAAACCGACCAGTGCCACGCGGTCGAGTTTGTCGGCGAAGCCGTGTTCGGAAATGATCCTTGTCAGTGTTTCATCAAAAGGCGCACGCGCCTCAACAATCCGCTGCGGACGGTTGGCCGGGGTGACGCCGCTGACGCTGAACCACTGATGGCCCGAGCCCCCCTGATCGAAGGCAAAAGGCGCATCAGGCGCTGCAAATACGGTGCCGGGCAAGCTATCGGCCCAGAACGTGCCAAGCGAAGCGAGGTCCGCGCCGCGACTGCCGACACCGTGAAGGAAAATTACCAAAGAACGCATTTGTCTGTCATTCGCTTTCAAATTTGGACGGGAGCCAGTCCCGGAAGATCAGGGCCAAGCGGCACGATGCCGGTGGGGTTCAGCGCCTTGATGGAATAATAACCGCGCTTGATATGGTCGATGTTGGCCGTTTCCCGAATGCCGCGAATATCCAAAATGCGCGTCAGCCAGGCGCTGAGCGCCGCATAATCAACCAGCCGACGCAGATTGCACTTGAACAGGCCATGATAGGCCGCATCGAAGCGCACCAGAGTAACGAAGAGGCGGATATCCGTTTCGGTGAACTGTTCCCCGAACAGGAACGGCCCCTTGGCCGAAAGCCTTGCCTCCAGTTCATCAAGCGTGCGGAACACGTCGCGGAAGGCTTCGTCATAGGCGATCTGCGTGGTGGCGAAGCCCGCCCGATAGACGCCGTTGTTCAGGCTCGGATAGATGTGTTCGTTGAGCGCATCGATTTCGCCGCGCAACGGCTCGGGATAAAGGTCGATATCGTTATTGGCGAGATCGCCAAAACCGGTGTTGAACATACGCACGATGTCGGCGGATTCGTTGTTGACGATGGTTTTGGTCTTTTTGTCCCAAAGTACCGGCACGGTGGCGCGTCCCGTATAGTGGGGATCGGCTTTGGTATAGAGCTCATGCATATAGGTTGCGCCATTGAGGCTGTCGCGGTTGGACCCCGGATAGTCACCGAAACGCCAGCCCTGATCCGTCAGCGCAGGCTCTACCACCGAGATCGAAATGAGCTTGTCCAGCCCTTTTAGCTTGCGCGCGATCAGCGTGCGCGAGGCCCATGGGCAGATATAGGCGACATAGAGATGATAGCGGTCGGCTTCCGCCTTGAAACCCGCCTCGCCGGTCGGTCCCGCGCTGCCATCCGGTGTGACCCAGTTGCGGAAACCGGAAATCTGGCGCACGAAGCCGCCCTTCTCATCCTTGGCCTGAACCGGCTGCCAGTCTTCAGTCCATTTTCCGTCTACCAGCATGGCGTCTGTCCTTGATGTTCGCATGAAGTACGAGACGCCGGATAGATGCCTCGTTTCAAACCATTGATTATTGAACCGGATATTGTCAGAGAAAACACCCGCTGATTAGCCGGGTGAAACGAAGCTAATTCCTTCCATTTTGGAAGAAATAATCAGGCTACAATCTGCAATTCCGTACAGATACGGTTACGTCCCAGATCCTTGGCGCGATAAAGCGCGGCATCCGCGCGACGGAAAACCGTCTCAAACCCGGTATCCGCCGCGGTCAGAAAAGCGATACCGGCGCTGGTGGTGGTGCTGAAAGGAGCATGCGTCGTATCGAAAGACGCCGAAGCAAAAGCCTTGCGGATTTTGTCCGCGATCGCCAGAACATTCACATTGGACGTTTGGCGCAGGATGAGCACGAATTCCTCGCCGCCTATGCGCGCAATCAGCGCATCCTGCCCGGCATAGGCACGAATGATGCCTGCGAATTCCAGCAATACGCGATCCCCGACCGTATGGCCGTGACTGTCATTGATCGACTTGAAGGCATCCAGATCGAACACGATAACGGAATCGCCGATGCGCATCACATCGATGGCCAGACTGTCGTAAAGCGCCCGCCGGTTGAGCAACCCTGTCAGGCTGTCCGTGCGCGCTTCGTTCGCATGGCGACGCGCCACACGCGACTGCGTGAAGGTCAGTGATAGCGCCCCGATCCCCGTAATGCCGATGATCGCCATGATGGCATTGAAATCTTCCGCCAGATTGCTCGGCATACTGGTCAGCGTCCATTGCCGGTCAAAGACAATGACGGAACCGCAGAGCAAAAACGATATGGCCGTCAGCAGATAAAGCACCATCATGCCAACAACGGGAACCGGAGCCTCCTCATAGACCGAGACATATTCCCTGGCGGTGATGAACAGCAGAAATGCGGCAATGAAGTTGAAGAGCGCAATGCCGATACCGGCAACGCCCAAGACAATCGGCCCCAGAACAGCGGCAATCGCTATGATCGAAAATGCGACGAGTTGCTTCCTGTTGACCGGATTGCTGGATATCTGCCTTGCGCCGACAAACAGCAAAACGAAGCCCACCGTCATGACGCTGAAAGCAATGACCAGCGACGGAACCAGCGCCAGGAGGCCGGAATAGTTGAGCACGGCGCCCGCGCCGAGCAGGATCATGCCCAGGCAACCCCAGAGCAGGAACCTGTCCATCCGGTTCTGATACCAGACACTCAAAATCGTCAGCGCCACCGCAAGCGAACACAAGCCCGCTGCGAAGAATAGCGTGTTCTGGTCTAGCTCCAAGATTAACTCCGCACCCCTGTAAAGCGCTTGCGATCCGACAGTGCCGGATCGGCGCTCTAACTATTTATTGTCGCGCACATTCTGCCCGAGACCCGTCTTTCGCGGTTTTCGGCGCGTGCTCTCGCCCATATTGAAGCGGGAGTTTAGCGACAGAATGCCAAAGAATCGATACTTACTTATTTAAGTTAAGATCAAATTCTTACTGCCACCGCGCGGCGGGCAGAAATTTTTTACTTCTTGACCCGAACCGAGCCAATAAAAATCAAGCATCCCCCGATGTTTTATCTTCAATCTTTTCAAGGGGTTTCGACTGTTTCCGAATACTCCCCCGCCACAGCGCAAATCGCATCTGGTGTTTGCGGCAAAGCGGCAATCTCGCCCAACGGCACCGGCTTTACCGGCGCGCGCAGACGATAAAAACCGATCTGTTCCGGCGTGCAATTGCGCACTTCGGCCAGAATTTCAGTCACCGTGGAACTGCAAAGACGTCCCTGACATGGCCCCATGCCGCAGCGCACCATGGTCTTGAGCTGGTTGGGACCAACGACATGCGGCGCGGCATCGCGGATTGTTCCCACGGTCACTTCTTCACAGCGACAGACGATCACACCGCGATCCGCTGGGGCGCGAAAGGCCTGCCCCGGCTGATAAAGCGCATCAATGAAACCCCGCCCCCGCCCCAACCGTCGGCCCTGCTTGCGCAGAACATCGATCTTCGGTTGCAAGCCTGCTGCTCGTTCCGGAAAAATATCCTGACAGGCGGCCAGTGCCGCAATGCGCCCGCTCACCTCAGCAAGCAGGGCACCGCCGATACCGCCGCCATCGCCCGCAACATAGATCGCCTCGACCGAGCTTCGACCGTTCTCGCTCAGTTTCGGTTGGAAGCACTTCTGCCCATCGTTCCAGACAAGCGCGCAACCGGACGCATTGGCGAGATTATTGTTCGGAATAACACCCTGATGCAGAAACACACTATCGACGGCAAGCCTGTGTTCCTTGCCATTTGCCGTAAAAACGATGGCCTCGGCCCTCTCCTCTCCAGAAATGGCGATGCTCGTAACCCCGGAAAAGACAGGCACCGATTTTCGCACTTTCAAGAGCAGCGAAAGCCCCTTCAATCCATAAGGCGAGGTGAGGAACGACAGAAAATGCGGCATGGCTTTTCGGCAGTTTTCCGCCGGTGTCGTATCGAGCAAGGCAGCGATCTTGCCACCAGCTTTCAAAAGCTGCTCTGCGAACAGGTAGAGCAGCGGCCCTGTTCCCGCCAGCACGACGCGCCCTTCTGGAATGAGCCCGGCAGCCTTCAATGCAATCTGCGCCGCACCAACGGTCATCACGCCCGGCAATGTCCAGCCTTTGACGGGCATCGGGCGTTCCATCGCTCCGGTCGCAAAGACAACGCAGCGCGCATGAACGATCCCGCTTTTGCCGCCTGCCGACACCCGCAGTTCAACGCCGGTTCCGTTCGGTTCTTCCCGCTGTTCGACGCTCCAGACAAGCGCCTGCGGCACATAGGTTGTTTCGCTTGCCAGAAAAGCTTTCAGAACATCCTTGCCGTGCCAATAGTCTTTGCCGAGAAAGGGTCGGCGCTCAGGTCTATTCTGCTCAATGCCACGATAAATCTGCCCGCCCGCTGCCGGATTTTCGTCGAACAGCACCACCTTTGCGCCGATTGCGCTCGCTTCGGCAGCAGCAGCCATGCCTGCCGCGCCTGCACCAATGATGGCGAGGTCGTACAACATATCGAGCGCGTGAATGTCGGAAATTGTCCTAAACATTATCACTCCCCTCCACAGCGCGAGCGCCACTTTGGGATGAAATGACCATTCCGTCAGACACTTGTGTCATGCAGGCCTGCCGGTTCTGCACGCCATCGATGGTAACAAGGCACTCGAAACAGACGCCCATCAGGCAATAGGCGGCGCGTGGTTGATCGCCCACGACACTGTTTCTAAGCTTGGTTATGCCCTCGCCAAGCAAGGCGGCGGCGACCGTTACATGTGCAGACACGGTCAGCGGGCGCGCATCGAAGGTAATCGACACGGTTTCGTTCGGAATGTCGGTTTTACGAAACATGGAACCTCCGCCCGGAGAATGCATCATCCGCCAGATGCTTTGCATCGGTTGCGATTTGCTGCGCAATCGTAATGGCGTGATTGGCTGCCAGCGTTACGCCGGAATGGCACATGACCACGTAAGCGCCGGGATGGCTCGCGGACTGCTCATAGATCGGCAAGCCATCCGGTGTCTTGACGCGAAACCCGGCCCAGCTTCGCACGACATTGACCTCCGCCAGATGCGGAAAGGCCCGCACAGCCCGGTTGGCGAGAACCGCGCTGATATCCTGATTGGTGGCAATCCGGTCCGTATGCGTCTCCTGACTATCGCCGATCATGACACCGCCCTCATCGGTCTGGCGCAGCGTCGCCGCCGTATAGGGAAAGAATGGCGCACATTTTTCCGTCACCAGAATCTGCCCTTTGCTGCGCACCACCGGCGTATGCAAGCCGACACCTTGAGCCAGGACGGGGTTGCCATTGCCAGCCGCAAGGACAACGCGCTCGGTGAAAACTTCGCCCCAAGTGCCACGCAGCAGAAACCCGCCGTCTTGCGGAGTAACCGAGGTCACTTCGCTGTGCGGCTGATAGGAAGCGCCGAGCTTCAACATGCCTTCATGCAAAGCATGAAACAGACGCAGTGAATTCACGTCGCCATCCATGGGGGAATAGATCGAGCCGATAACATCACGACCAATTGACGGCAGCATTTTTGCCGTTCCGCTGTGGTCGAGCACGACATGCTCCGGCGCGTCATGGCCCAGTTCACGTGCAACGGCCTCTACATCGCCCGTGTACATTTCAAGCTCTCGCTCGTCGTAGCAGAAAATGAAGGCGCCCTTCTGTTTCAAGGCGACATCGATGCCGGTTACTTCACGCAGATCATCTGCCAATGTCGGCCACAGCCGCGCCGATTGCATCGTCCAACGCGCATAATGTGGAGCGCCGACACCCTTTCCCTGCACCCAGATGAGCGCGAAATTGGCACGTGATGCGCGCAACGAAAGGTCTTCACCATCAAGAAGCAGCGGGCGTATGCCAGAGCGGAGTAGCCCCCAGGCAATGGCCGAGCCCACCAGCCCTGCTCCGACGATAACAATGTTCTGATCCGGCAATCTGCGCATTCGACTGTTCAATCGCATCATTTCATATATGCCGCGGTTCACTGAAAGGCACGATCAGGAAAACACCAGCAGGATTTCACGCAGACGTTTGACAGTGTGATACCGCGCAGTCAAATTCCAAATGGAAGCAGGCAATCATAAGTTACGCGAAACGCTCCGTACACGCAGGATCATGATAATAGCTATTGAAAATTATTACAGAAATTGCGTAGAAATTAGAAAAAATTACCACGAATGCAACCAGCGGTCCCGATAGAACGGAACCCAGGAGTACGCCTGCAACCCAGGCCCAATTCATACAATGCGAGTACCCGCCATGTCGGATCACAACCCCAACTCTCTTTCCCCAAATCGCCGTCAGTTTTTGCTTGGAGCAGGCAGCGCGCTGGCGCTTGGCGCGACCGGCAGCTTCTGGATGCCCGGTCAGGCGCGCGCGCAGGATGCCGCGCCACGCAAGGGCGGCCACCTGATCATGGGTCTCGACACGGCGTCGAGTTCAGACCGCCTCGATCCGGCCTATTATCCGGAAGCCTATATGTATTCGGTGGGTTTCCAGCTCTTCAACACCCTGCTTGAACCGACCCCGGACGGTCGCCTCTACGGTGCGCTTGTCGAAAGCTGGGAAGCGACCAAGCCCGATGCATCGCAGTGGGTTTTCAAGCTCAAGAAGGGCATCCAGTTCCATAACGGCAAAGAGCTGAAGGCCGAGGACGTCATCTATTCGCTGAACCATCATCGCGGCGAAAACAGCAATTCCGGTGGCAAAGGCTTCCTGCTCGCCGTGACGGAATTGAAGGCTACCGATCCTTACGAAGTGACGATCACGCTCGACAAGGGCAATGCCGACTTCCCGGCAGCTCTGACCGACGTGCATCTTGGTATCACGCCGCTCGATGCGGATTTCGACAAGGGTATCGGCACCGGCGCTTTCATTCTGGAAGATTTCCAGCCGGGCGTCCGGGCGCTGACTCGCCGCAACCCGAACTATTGGGCGCCGGATCGCGCCAATGTGGAATCCGTCGAAACCATCGCCATGAGCGATGCGACCGCCCGCATGGCCGCATTGCTGAGCGGGCAGGTGCATGTCGTCAATCGCGTAGACGCCCGCTCGGTAGGTCTCGTTTCGTCGCGTCCCGGCGTGCAGATCCTGAAAACGCCGGAAAACACCATGTATTGCCTGCCAATGCGGGTCGACACGGCGCCTTTCGACAATAACGATGTGCGTCTGGCGCTGAAATACGCCATCGACCGCGAAGAACTGCAGAAGAGCATTCTCGGCGGCACCGGCTCAATTGGCAACGACAATCCGATTTCGTCGTCAAACCCGTATTATTCCAAGGACATTCCGCAGCGCGCCTACGACCCGGAAAAGGCGGCCTTCCACTTCAAGAAGTCAGGCTATAGCGGAAATATTCCGCTGGTCGTTTCCGAAAACGGTTTCCCCGGCGCGGTTGATGCGGCGCAGGTCTATCAGGCAGCAGCCGCCAAGGCCGGTATCACCATCGACGTGGAACGCGTGCCGTCCGACGGCTATTGGGACGAAATCTGGCTGAAGCGCCCGTTCGTCGCCTCCAACTGGGCCGTTCGCCCGACCGCCGACGCCATGCTGTCGATGATCCTGCAATCGGATGCGCCGTGGAACGAAACCGCCTGGAAGAACGAAGCCTTCGACAAGCTGCTTGCTGAAGCCCGCGTCGAACTGGACGAGGGAAAGCGCAAGAAAATCTACCATGACATTCAGGTAATCATGGTGGATGAAGGCGGCGAGCTTATCCCGCTCTTTGCCGACAACCTTGCCGCAGCAACGGACAAGATCAAGGGCTTTACCCCGACGCCATCCGGCGGCGATATGAGCGGCTATCGTCTGGCGGAAAAAATCTGGTTCGAGGAATAATCGACCGAACACAAGAAGCGTATCTGAACAAAAGCCTCCTTGTCGGGAACGCTCGGCAAGGAGGCTTTTTTCGTTGTCGCTTACTTGCCCCGCATCTGTTCGCCTGCATTTTTGGCAAAACGCAGGTTCCAGAAGGTTGCCGTCAGCGAAATGCCGGTGACGACGAGAAACGCCGTCGAGAAATCGGAGATGACGGGCACGTCACGGGCATGCAGGTTCATGGATGCATGCAGTATCAGTGCCGCCACACAAACGCCGACCGACAGCATGAGCTGCTGGAACGTTGAATAGAAGCTGTTGGCGGAACTCATCCGCTTTGCGTCCACCCGGTCATACGCCACGGTGTTATAGGCAGTGAACTGGAACGACATGGAAAAGCCCGACATGGCCAGCACGATGAAGATCAGCCAGTGCGGCCAGTCCGGCGTGAAAAAGGCGCAGATCGCATAGCTGCATGCAGAGAATATGCCATTGACGACCAGCGACATCCGGAAGCCGAACTGCCGGATAATGCGCGGCGCGAAGGCCTTCATGGCCAGCGCACCAAGCGCAGTCGCAAGCACCATATTGCCCGCCGCCACGGCAGACAGGCCAAAGCCGATCTGAAGCATCAGCGGCAGCAGAAACGGATGCGCGCCCTGCGTGATACGAGTGATCGACCCCGCAATCATCGAGGTTCCGAAGCTTTCAATCCGCAGCAGAGAAAAATCGAGCATCGGCGCCGGATGACGGCGCGAATGGACGATTGTGGCAACCCCGAAGACAATGCCGACCACAAAGAGTTTCAGCGCCAGGTTCCCGCCTTCGTGATTGCTCGCCGTTTCCAGACTGAACAGCAGGGCACCGAGCGCAATACCGGACAGGATCAAGCCCATGAAATCGAACGGTTCACGCGTTTCGCTTTTATATTCGCCGATATAAAGCGACACGAAAATCATGCCCAGAATGCCGATGGGAACATTGATGTAGAAAATCCAGCGCCAGTCCAGATATGTCACAAACAGACCGCCAAGCGGCGGCCCGAGAATGGGGCCCATAAGGGCTGGCACCAGCATCCACGACATGGCGGCGATGAGGTCTTTGCGTTCCACGGAGCGGATCAGCACCAGACGACCGACCGGCAGCATCATCGCGCCGCCTGCGCCCTGCAACAGCCGGGCCGCGACCAGACAGGGCAGGTTCGGCGCCTGCGCGCAGAGCACGGAACCCAGAATGAAGATTGCAATCGCGAAGCGGAAAACCGTGCGCGTGCCGAAGCGGTCGGCGATCTTGCCACTGGCCGGGATGAAAATCGCAAGGCTCAGCAGATAGGAAGTCAGTGCCACGCTCATGGAAGGCGCCCCGACATTGAAATCGCGCGCCATGGTCGGCAGTGCCGTGGCCAGAATGGTCGCATCGAGCTGTTCCATCAGCATGGCGCTGGCGACGATCAGTGCGATGATGCGAAAATTGCTTTTGCCCTCCGAAGCTGCGGCTTCGGCGGTTGAATTCTGGCTCTCGAGGCTGACACTCATGGCTATTCCAGCGCTGCGGTCTCGCTCGCCGAGACAATGCCGATCAGCGAGTAAACAATGGACGACTCACACAAAACTGCGAGCAGTAAACTCAGTCCTCCACCGTTGACGGCATATATCACAGATCACGGCGAAACATAGCCGCTCAAGAGAATTTGACCTCGGATTCATTTATGGATCAGAGCGACGTCGCGCTTGTGGTGCGTTTCAGCGACAGGTTCCGCTCGCGGATCATGGAGAACAGACCAGCGCCAACAACGATGAAAGCGCCAGCAATGACGTTCCATGTCAGCATTTCGTGGAAAACCAGCGTGGCGATAAAAGCGGTTATGAGCAGCTGGAGATAGGTCAGCGGCTGCAATTCCCCCGCTTCAAGGATTTCGTAAGCCCGGATGAGGCAGCAATGGCTCGCAATGCCGCACACGCAGCACGCTTCCAGCCACAGCCAATCCTCCGGCGCGATAGGTACGATATAAAAGACACCCACGGCTGTCAGCACCACAGCGCCGCCGATCGCCGTATAGAAGAAGCTTGTCATAGTGTCGTCATCCCTGCTGACCGCACGCATTGCCACGACATAAATCGCCAAGAGACAGGAAGCCGCCACGGCGAACAGAACATTGGCATCAAAATGCGCATTGACCGGGTTGATGATCAAAAGCACACCGCCCAGACCAAGGGTGACCGCCATCCAACGCGGCCACCTGACCTTTTCGCCCAGAAACGGTACGGAAAGCATGGTGACCAGCAAAGGCGAACTTTGAAAGATCGTTTGCGCTACGGCAAGGCCTGCCCGGCTCAAGGCAAAAATCGCTGCGACAACACCAACAGCCAATATGACACCCCGGGCAATCTGGAGAAAGGGATGCTTCGTGGACGCAGCCTTCACGATGCCCCCGGACCGCATGGCCAGCAGAATGACAAAGGCCGCGAACACCCAGTAACGGACCATCGCAATGAAGATTGGCGAATAGGCCGTGCCAAGATATTTCGACAGGCCATTCTGCACCGCAAAGATGGACACGGAGGCAATCTTGAACAGGTAGCCTTGGCTTTTGGGGGTCATACGCAATACTCAAAGCCGCCCGCAACAGGTGAAAATCTGCTTAAAGGAATAGTTTTGAGTAATCCCCGCCATCACAGATTGCTACAACGAAACCCGTTATTTTTCGTCGTCGGCAGCAGAGGAATTTTAAATTCATTTTTGGTTTAGGGCGTCGTCGCGCTTGTGGTGCGTTTCAGCGACAGGCTCCGCTCGCGGAACATGGAGAACAGACCAGCGCCAACAACGATGAAAGCGCCAGCGATAACGTTCCATGTCAAGGTTTCGTGGAAAACAAGCGTGGCGATAAAAGCGCCGATGACCAGCTGGAGATAGGTCAGCGGCTGCACTTCGCCCGCTTCGAGAATGTCATAAGCGCGGATAAGGCAATAATGGCTCGAAATGCCGCAAACACAGAGCGCGGCCATCCAGAACCAGTCATGCGGCGCGATGGGTACGAGATAAAAAACGCCCACCGCCGTCAGCACCACGACACCCCCGATCCCCGTATAGAAGAAGCTGGTCATGGCGTCGTCATCCTTGCTCACCGCACGCGTTGCCACGGCATAGATCGCGAACATGAAGGTCGCAGCCACGGAAAACAGGATATTGGCATCGAAATGCGCATTGACCGGGTTGATGATCAAAAGCACGCCGCACAGGCCGATAATGATCGCCGTCCAGCGACGCCAGCCGACCTTTTCGCCCAGAAACGGCACGGAAAGCATGGTGACCAGCAGTGGCGCGCCTTGAAAGACCGACTGCGCCATGGCCATTCCGGCCCGGCTGAGGCCGAAAATGAAGGTGACGATTTCCGCCGCCAATAACACACCACGAGTAATCTGCAGAAAGGGGCGCTTCGTGGAAGCGACCTTGACGATTCCGCCAGACCGCATGGCCAGCAGAATGACGAAAATTGCGAACACCCAGTAGCGAATCATCGTGATGAAAATCGGCGAATAATGCGTGCCAAGATATTTCGATATGCCGTCCTGCGCCGCAAAAATGGTCACCGCGAGGATCGTGAAGAAGTAGCCTTGGCTCTTGGGGGTCATACGCCATACTCTAAGCCGCCCGAAACGGGTGACGGTCTGTCTTGAGGGGATAAGTCTGAGTAATCCGAACGACGGCGGATTACCACAACAAAGCCAACTATTTTTTGCCAGTCGCAACGGAAACTCGATTTCACGCAGTTTATGGTTGAGGGAGCGTCCTACGCTTACCCTTCCTCTTTGCTCGCTTTTTGCATGGCCCTGATCGCTAGCGACGGGTCGAATATTGCAGCCTGTTGCACGATGTGCGCGCCGCAGGGGGAACAGATTGTCCGCGTGCAGGTTTATCCACCGCTGCGGGGCAAGACAGAAAGTGAGACGATGCAATGAAAAAGGCTCTTATTCTTACAGCGGCAGCGTTTCTTGCGACAACCGGTCTGGCCGCCGCGCAGGATGCTGTCATCATCGAAGTGCCCCAGTCCGCACGCGATTATGTCATCGCCCATCCCGTCGATCCGGTTGTTATTCAGGACGATATCGCTCAGGGCTATGTGGTGCCGGAAGCTGTTGTCGTGCGCCCCATCCCAGACAATCCCGACTTCGGCTATATCTATGTGAATGGCGAACCGGTGATCGTTTCGATGCAGAACCGGCAGGTGGTTTATTATGACGAAGGACCAAATGCAGGACCGCCCGTGCCCGTTGTGCCGGATGATGTCGTGACCTTCATTGAAAGCCATCCAATTGAGCCCATCACCATCGAAGGCGAGGTGACGGAAGGTATGGTGATACCGGAAGATGTGCCACTGGTGGCCGTCCCGGATCAGCCGAATTATTCCTACGTCTATATCGATCAGCGCCCGGCACTCGTTGAGCCGCAGACGCGCCGCGTCATCTGGGTGAAATGAATTCCCCTCCCTCCCCGCGCTTCAGAGCGCGGGGATATGCGGCTTCAGCTGTTCTGACTTCCTCTCTGAAGCGCTCTCTTCTTCCCTCGCCAGTTTCGTGTCCACCGCCTTGCACTACGCGGAACGCAGCGTTCCAGCCAGTGACGCGCTCCCTAGAAGCTCACCAATGTCGACATCTGGCAATCTTTAGCCGCTTGCATGAATGCGCCCATCTAAAATATAGATAAATTAAGAATCAAATCTATTAAAGATGGGAAGAGCCGCTATATGACTGAGATTAATGAGATAATTGGCCAAAAACGTGGCGTTGATTCACCAGGCGAACAAAATGAGTCGCTCAATCTTGCTAGAATTATCTATAATTTACCCTTCATCCAGCTGATCTTCCGCGCGCAGGAAATCCATCGACAGCATTTTGACCCCGATGCCATTCAGATGAGCAGGCTGCTTTCCATCAAGACGGGCGGCTGTGCGGAGGATTGCGGCTATTGCAGCCAGTCGGCGCATTATCCGACCGGGCTGAAAGCCTCCAAGCTGATGGAAGTCGAGCGCGTACTGGCGGAAGCGCGCAAGGCACAGGAAGGCGGCGCGACGCGCTATTGCATGGGTGCGGCATGGCGCAGCCCCAAGGAGCGCGACATGGACATGCTTGTCGCCATGGTCGAAGGCGTCAAGGCGATGGGCATGGAAACCTGCATGACGCTTGGCATGTTGACGCCGGAACAATCGGCACGCCTTTCCGACGCCGGGCTCGATTACTACAACCACAATATCGACACGTCGGAGCGGTTTTACCCTGAAATCATCACCACCCGGACTTTCGAAGACCGGCTGGAAACACTGGCGAATGTCCGCGAGGCAGGCATCAAGGTCTGTGCGGGCGGCATTCTCGGCATGGGCGAAACCGTCGATGACCGCATTTCGATGCTGGTCACACTGGCCAGCCTTCCGACACCGCCCGAGAGCGTGCCGATCAACATGCTGATCCCCATCCCCGGATCGCGCCTTGCCAATGCCGCGCCCATCGACCCGTTCGATTTCATCCGCACCATCGCGCTGGCCCGCATTCTGATGCCAACCTCCTATGTGCGGCTTTCCGCCGGGCGCACCGATATGAGCGATGAAACGCAAGCACTATGCTTCTTAGCCGGGGCCAATTCGATCTTTGTCGGCGACACGCTGCTGACCGCCGACAATCCCGGCGAGGATCACGACAGCGCGCTCTTCCGGCGGCTCGGTCTCAAGCCGATGACACTGGAGCAGATGCGTTGAGCATTCCCGCACTCGCCCGTTATCAGGCAACGCTTGAGGGTCTTGAGCGGAAATCGCGCCTGCGCACCCTTTCCCCGCAAAAGGGCGTCGATTTCACCTCGAACGATTATCTGGGCCTCGCCAATTCACCACGCCTCAAGGCCGCAATCGCTGCGGCTCTCTACCGGGGCGTCCCGGCGGGTGCTGGCGGATCGCGGCTGTTGCGCGGCAATCACGTCGAGCATGAAGCGCTCGAAAGTGAAGCAGCCGCCTTTTTCGGCACAGAAAAAGTGCTCTATTTCGGCACTGGTTTTGCTGCCAATACGGCGCTTTTCGCGACCCTGCCGCAACGCGGGGATCTGATCGTTTGCGACGCGCTGATCCATGCCAGCGCCCATGAAGGGATTTCATCCAGCAAGGCAGACGCGGTCTTCGTGCAACACAATGATGTCGATGCTTTCGACACGGCAATCAATGGCTGGCGACGCAAGGGCGGCAAGGGCCATCCGTGGATTGCCGTTGAAAGCCTTTATTCCATGGACGGCGATTTAGGCCCCATCGCAGAGCTGGCCGCACTGTCGACCCGCCACGACGGATTTCTGGTCATCGATGAAGCCCACGCCACGGGCATTTATGGCTCGCAAGGACGTGGACTGGCGGCAGACCTCGAAAATCGCGACAATGTGCTGGTGTTGCATACGTGTGGCAAGGCTTTGGGCTTGTCCGGCGCATTGCTGCAATTGCCCGCCATACTCGGCGATTATCTGGTCAACCGTGCCCGCAACTTCATCTATTCGACCGCGCCATCGCCCTTGATGGCAGCGGGCGTGCGCGAGGCCCTGCGGATGATCGCAGACGAGCCAAAGCGTCGTCAGCAATTGCAGACGCTGACCGGCCATGCTGGATCGCTGGTCGTTTCGCTTCTGGGTCTCACACCCAGTGGTTCGCAAATCATGCCGATCCTGATCGGCGATAATTTCCGCGCCATGCGCATCGCCGAGGCCATGCGCGCCGATGGTTTCGATATCAGGGCGATCCGCCCTCCGACCGTGCCGGAAGGGACCGCCCGGCTCAGACTATCCATCACGCTCAATGCCAATGAAAGCCAGATCACCGAGATGTTCGAACGGCTTTCCATCGCAATCGGGAAAGACAGACCATGACAACGCGCCTCGTCGTCTCCGGCACAGATACCGGCATCGGGAAAACGGTCTTTTCAGCCGCACTCACCGCCGCCCTCGACGGCTATTACTGGAAGCCGGTGCAATCCGGCCTTGATGCGGAGACGGACAGTGAAGCGGTAGCAAAGCTCGTCGGCCTGCCCCAAAGCCGCATTTTACCGGAAGCTTACCGGCTTTCCGCACCGCTTTCGCCTCATCAATCGGCAGCGCTGGACAGCGCGGCAATCTCCGCCGACGCACTCACTGTCCCCGCAACCGACGGACCGCTGGTCATCGAAGGCGCTGGCGGCTTGCTGGTGCCGCTTTCGGACGATCTGGTTTTTGCCGATATATTCGCGCAGTGGAAAATCCCTGTCATTGTCTGCGCCCGCACCAATCTCGGCACGATCAATCACACGCTCTTGTCGGTCGAAGCGCTGAAGCATCGCCGGACGCCAATATGCGGCATTGCCTTTATCGGCGATGAGAATCCCGAAACCCAGCGCATCGTCGCCAAAATGAGCGGTGTGCGCATTCTCGGTCGCCTGCCATTGTTGCCGTCACTTTCCGAAGGCGTATTGATGCATGCCTTCGAAGAAAATTTCGATCTCGGCAGCTTCGTGGAGGTGTGGGCATGAAGCGGCAGACCGTCTGGCACCCCTTCACCCAGCACGCGCTGGAACCGGAGATGCAGCGCATCGTTTCGACGGAGGGCGCTTATCTGATCGACGAGAGCGGCAAGCGCATTCTTGATGCAATCTCCTCCTGGTGGGTCATCACCCATGGTCACCGACACCCTTTAATCATGCAGGCAATCCGCGACGCCACGGAAAGCTTCGACCAGATCATCTTTGCCGAATATTCCCATGCGCCTTCCGAACAGCTGGCGGAAGGGCTGATTGAAATCGCACCGCCCGGCCTGCAGCACGTCTTTTATTCGGACAGCGGTTCGACCGCGGTGGAAGTGGCGCTGAAAATGGCGCTCGGCTATTTTCACAATACCGGGCAAAAGCGCGACCGTATCGTCGTGATGGAACACAGCTATCACGGCGATACCATCGGCACCATGTCCACTGGAGAGCGCGGCGTGTTCAATGCCGCCTATGAACCCTTGCTGTTTGGCGTTGACCGGCTGCCCTTTCCCGAAAAAGGCAATGAACAGCGCACACTCGATATGTTCGAGGAGTATTGCAGGTCAGGTCACGTAGCGGCCTTGCTGATCGAGCCACTTGTTCTCGGTGCGGGCGGCATGAAAACCTATCGCCCAGCGCTCCTGACAGAACTGAAACAGATCGCCAAACGTTTCGAATGCCTGCTGATCGCCGACGAGGTCATGACCGGCTGGGGACGAACCGGAACCGTCTTTGCCTGTGAACAGGCGCGCATCACGCCGGATATCCTATGCGTTTCCAAAGGGCTGACAGGCGGGGCGTTGCCGCTCGCGGCAACACTTTGCACCCCGGCGATCTTCGATGCGCATCTGTCGACCGACCGACGCAAGACCTTCTTTCACTCAAGCTCCTATACCGCCAATCCGATTGCCTGCGCCGCCGCTGTCGCCAATCTCGAAGTCTGGCAGCAGGAGCCGGTCTTGAGCCGCATTCGCTCCATCGAGGAGTTTCACGAACACAATCTGACGCGATTTGCAGGCGACCGGCGCTTTGCCAGCATCCGGCAGGCGGGAACGATTGCCGCGCTTGATATTGCCGTACCTTCCGGCGGCTATCTTGCAGAAATCGGCCAACAGATGCGCAAATTGTTTCGCGAGCGGAACTTGCTGATCCGCCCGCTTGGTAATGTGATCTATCTGATGCCGCCCTATTGTGTAACCAGCGAGGAGTTGACCGCCCTCTACGACGCGATTGACGATGTGGCATCCATCGTGACGGGGCGGGCACTATGAGCTCGTGCCGCTCCTCCCGCATGGTGGGGTTTGGTCATGCAGTGCCAAAACGCCGCGTGGAAAACGGTGAGATCGAACAGCAACTCGGTCTGGAACCGGGCTGGATCGAACGCCGCACGGGTATCCGCACGCGCTATTGGGCAGGCGATGGCGAGACATTGAGCAGGCTTGCAGCCATGGCTGGAGACATGGCGCTCAACAATGCCGCCATCGCCCGCGAAGACGTCGCGCTGACTTTGCTTGCCACCTCCACCCCGGATCATCTGCTGCCGCCGTCAGCGCCGCTGCTGGCGCAAAAGCTCGGCCTTGCACGATCCGGCGCCATCGATCTGGCGGGGGCGTGTGCGGGCTTTCTCTATGCGCTGACGCTGGCCGATGGCTTTGTGCGCAGCCATAAGCGGCCTGTCCTTGTGGTCGCCGCCAATATTTTGAGCCGCCGCATCAATCCCGCTGAACGCGCAAGCGCCGTCCTCTTCGCCGATGCGGCCGGAGCCGTTGTACTGGTGCCGGATGAAGACCCGCAACGCGGCATCCTCTCGGCTGATCTGTCTTCCGACGGAAGCGGTTATGACCTGATTTCGATTCCGTCCGGCGGCAGCAACCAGCCATTTTCTCCCGATTTGCCGCCAGAGCAATTTCTGATGACGATGAGCGATGGTCGCGAGGTGTTTTCCCGCGCGGTCGATCTTATGACCGTCGCCTCCAAAAATGCGCTTGCGAAAGCCGGAATCGAATCGGCACACATTGATCGCTTCATCCCGCATCAGGCCAATGCGCGCATGTTCGATGCTGTGGCACATAATCTGGGAATCGATCCGGCTAAAACGGTCCGGACAATCGCAACCTTTGGCAATTCCTCCGCTGCGACAGTTCCGCTATCGCTGTCGATTGTCAATGAAAGCAAAGCTTTTGCAGATGGCGAAACCATCCTGCTAACCGCCGCAGGTGCCGGAATGATGGGCGGCGCAGCAGTCTATCGCGCTTGATTCCACACCGCGTTCTCTCCCACGCGTCAGGTCGAATGGCAGTTAATTGTTAGCCTTCAACATATTTGACTTTACAGTAAAGTGAAAATATCTTCTGTGATATCAGTCTCTTGACGAACGCACGGGGCGTGGGAGGGCCTGAGAAACATGGATAGAAAATTGAATGTGAGTACCGAAACGGTTCTCAACGCCACGAGAAAGATGCTGTCCCAACACGGTTCTGCCGTCAGTCTGGAACTCGTGGCCGCCGAGGCCGGACTGACGCGCCAGACCCTTTATAACCGGTTTGGCAGTAAGCAAACCCTTCTCCGCGCTGCTTTCGACGATCTGCGCCAGCAGATTCATGCTCGTCTTGACAATGCTCCATGGGACGCTGAACCCGAAGTTCTGCTCCCGGTGATCGCGCGTATTGTAGCGGATAGTTTTCTGGATCTGGCAATGGCCAAGTTGCTGCGCGCAATGATTCAGGCCGTCGAGGACATTCCTGAGATCAGCGTCAGTCTGCGATCGGATCAAACCGGCCAGGTCCTGAAAAAAATGATCGAATATCTGGAGGCAAAAACCAGGACCGGCGAGTTTCATGTAAAGGACCCGGAAACGCAGGTTATGCTTTTTCTGGGCAGTATCAGCGGGTTTCTGTTTCCCCGTCTGCTGCTTGGCACGGTTGATCCCGACGAACAGGTCAATCAAAAACTGATCGACGCATCGATCGCCAGCTTTCTGAGAATCTGGCGAAATGCTGAATAAGGCCTTTTCCAATCGCCAGAATGCCCTAGAATAGAGGCTTCCTCCCAGCCTAACAAAGAGGCCTCTCCCATGAAAATATCCATTCTTGCCGTTTGCAGTGCCTTGCTGATCAGTGTTGCATCGGTTTCCACACCAGTATTTGCCCAGCAAACGCGGGACATTGCCAAAGAAGAAGCCAATCGCAAACTCGTTCTTGAATTTTACGATGGTGTCTTCAATAAGCATGAAGTGGAAAAATACTCCGAAGTACTTGCTGAAAACTATATCCAGCACAATCCGGGCGTACCCGACGGTAAAGCGCCTTTCGTGAAATTTTTCACGCAGCGCTTCAAGGACAATCCCAAGGCCACCGCACGCATTGTGCGCAGCGCCACGGATGGCGATCTTGTCTTCCTGCATCTCCAGTCGAAAATGAATGAAGAGGATCGCGGTCGCGCCATCGTGGATATTTTTCGCGTCGATAACGGCAAGATCGTCGAACATTGGGACGTAATCCAGGCGGTGCCGGAAACGTCCAAGAATAACAATACGATGTTCTGAGCCATTCACTCAGAATTTTACCGGAAGCCAGCCCACCCGGCTGGCTTCTTCGTTTTTACGGCATTGCCCGATAAAAACTGTTCTCGTTGCCCGCTTCCCGCTTGTTTCCACCGACAAGCGATCCTACGATACCCAAAACTCACCGGCCGACTGCACCTTTCCCCGACAGATCAGCAGCAGACAACAGCGTATCCACGCTCGCCGGTGCCATGGGTTACCGTCGCAAGACAAACGAATTAAGGACGAGAGAAATGACCGACAAGCAGGCCTCGAAGGCAATGTGGACCTATTACAAGGGCGAATGGCGCGAAGGCGACGTGCGCATTCTGGGTGCGGCCTCGCACGCGACCTGGCTCGGTTCTGCTGTATTCGACGGGGCGCGCCTGTTCGAAGGTGTTACGCCGGACCTCGACCTGCATTCCGCACGCGCCAATGATTCCGCGCGCGCGCTCGGTCTGTCGCCGACGCTTTCGGCCAATGACATCGAAGCATTGGCGCTGGAAGGCCTGAAGAAATTCGCCCCCGGCACGGATGTCTATATCCGCCCCATGTATTGGGCCGAGGAGGGTGACAGCAGCACGGTTGCGCCACTTGCCTCTTCCACCGATTTCGCCTTGTGCCTTGAAGCCATTCCGATGGTTGAGCCGAAGGGCTTCACCATCACCACGACCTCGTTTCGTCGTCCTTTTCTGGAAGTAATGCCGGTCAATGCCAAGGCGGCCTGCCTCTATCCGAACAATGGCCGTATGCTGCTCGAAGCCAAGGCCAAGGGCTTTCATAACGCAATCGTGACCGATGTGTTGGGTAACGTCGCAGAGACGGCGACCTCCAATATCTTCCTGGTTCGCGGCGGTGAAGTCTTCACCCCGGTGCCAAACGGCACCTTCCTCAACGGCATCACGCGCCAGCGCGTCATCAAGCTGTTGCGCGCCGCAGGCGTGACGGTGCATGAAACCACGCTGAAGATCGAAGATTTCCGTCAGGCGGATGAAATTTTCTCAACCGGCAATATGAGCAAGGTTGTGCCGATCATCGGCTTTGACGACTGCAAGCTCGATTACGGTGCCGTGACCAAGCGCGCCCGCAGCCTCTATTGGGAATGGGCGCACGCCTGATTTTCCGTCACGAAATTCCATTCTCCTGACCCTTCGGGCCATCCTGCCCGGAGCCTATCCCCGACAGCGGCGGCCGCATGATCGAACATACCCCCCTTTATCTGGCAATCGCTGTCACTGCGGCCTTTCTGGTCGGCATGTCGAAAGGCGGCCTGCCCTCGGTCGGTACGCTTGCCGTTCCGCTGATGGCGCTTGTCATCTCGCCTGTGACAGCCGCCGCCTTGCTGCTGCCGATCTATGTCATCAGCGACATGTTCGGGCTTTATCTCTACCGACATCACTATTCAGCGCGCAATCTCGCCATCCTTACGCCAGCGGCCATCGTTGGTGTCGGTGTGGGCTGGGTGTTCAGCTCGCACCTCTCCGCCACTTTCATTGGCATGCTGGTCGGGCTGGTCGGCATCCTGTTTTGCCTCAATGCCTGGATCGGCGCCCGCTATCGCAGAAAAGCCCGCAAGGCCGATGTTCCGGGCGGCGTCTTCTGGGGCATTCTCACCGGCCTCACCAGTTTCGTGTCGCATTCCGGCGCGCCGCCCTTTCAGATGTATGTGCTGCCGCAGCATCTGGAAAAGCTTGTTTTCGCGGGCACATCGACGATCCTCTTCGCCATCGTCAACGCCGTGAAGCTGGTGCCATACTGGCAGTTGCAGCAGTTTTCCAATCTCGACCTGTCGATGGGCCTCTGGCTGATACCGTCGGCAGTCATCGGCACTTTTGCCGGCGCCAAACTGACGCGGCTTCTTCCTGACGGTCCCTTCTTCCTGCTGGTACAACTGACGCTGTTCGGCCTTTCCATCAAGCTGATCGCCGATTGGGTCATGCCGTATTTCTTTGGTTGAGAGGCTTTCGCCGGTTCTTGCCAGATGCTTCCGCTTCCGCCACCATGCGCACAAAATGCGGGGAGGATGTGGGAATGGCTGATGCGGATGCGATCATTATCGGTGCGGGGCTGGCGGGCCTTACCGCAGCGAGCGAGCTGACCAGCGCGGGCAAAAAAGTCATCCTGCTCGAACAGGAAGGCGAGAATTCCATCGGCGGTCAGGCTTTCTGGTCGCTGGGCGGCCTGTTCATGATCGACACGCCGGAACAACGCCGTCTCGGCATCAAGGACAGTTTCGATCTTGCCGCGCAGGACTGGTTCGGCTCGGCGCAGTTTGACAGGCCGGAAGACCTATGGCCCCGGAAGTGGGCCGAAGCCTATCTGCAATTTGCAACCGGAGAAATGCGCCCATGGCTACATAGCCTTGGCATGCGCTGGTTTCCCGTTGTCGGCTGGGCCGAACGTGGCGGCGCTGAGGCCCATGGGCATGGCAATTCCGTGCCGCGTTTTCACGTCACTTGGGGAACCGGGCCGGGTGTGGTGGCCCCTTTCGAACAGCGGCTGCGGACGGCAATGGCGAAAGGACTGGTGACTCTGAAATGCCGTCACCGCGTCAATGAAATCACCACCGAAAACGGACGCGTCACCGGCGTTTTCGGAGAAGTGCTGGCCCCTTCCACCGTTGAGCGCGGGCAACCATCATCCCGCGAGATCATTGGGGAATTCGCCTTTGGCGCTGACAGCGTTATCGTAACATCCGGTGGCATTGGCGGCGATCCAGAACGCGTGCGCCGGGCATGGCCGCGCGAAAGGCTCGGCAATCCGCCGAAGGAAATGGTGCTTGGTGTTCCAGCCCATGTGGACGGACGCGGCATCGATATGGCTGTCAATGCAGGCGGGCACGTCATCAATGCCGACCGCATGTGGCATTACACCGAAGGTCTCCGCAACTGGAACCCGATCTGGCCCAATCATGGCATCCGCATTCTGCCCGGTCCTTCCTCCATGTGGTTCGACGCGCGCGGCAACCGGCTACCGGCTCCCTATCTGCCCGGCTTCGATACGCTCGGCACGCTCAAACATATTCTCTCCACCGGATATGATTATTCCTGGTTCATTCTGACTGAGAAGATCATCCGCAAGGAGTTTTCACTATCCGGCTCCGAACAGAACCCGGACCTGACCGGCAAAAGCTGGAAGCTGCTGCTGAAAAGTCGCCTCGGCAAAGCGCCACCGCCGCCCGTGAAGGCCTTTATCGACAAAGGTGCGGATTTCATCACCGCCAAGACGATTGAAGAACTGGTCGCGGCCATGAACACTTTGAGCGGCGATAAACTGCTCGATGTGCGGCGCATTCGCGACCAGATCGAAGCGCGGGATCTTGAAGTGGTCAACCGCTACACGAAAGATGCGCAAATCATGGCGATCCATAATGCCCGCGCCTATATCGGCGACCGGCTGACGCGGGCCGTGCCGTTGCATGCATTGCTCGACCCTGCCAACGGCCCGCTGATTGCCGTCAAACTGCATATCCTGACCCGCAAGACGCTGGGTGGCCTGCACACCAACCTACAATCGGCAGTTCTGGGCGAGGACGGCGAACCGGTTCCCGGCCTTTATGCAGCAGGCGAAGCCGCCGGTTTTGGCGGTGGCGGCTATCACGGCTATAACGCGCTGGAAGGCACATTCTTGGGCGGCTGTATATTCTCCGGGCGGGCGGCAGGCCGGGCAGTCGCTTCGATCTGAAGCGTGAGCACCATTCCGTAACAATTCGATTTTACGTGATTTTTTCTGGATCGTCAGCCGGACAGCTGCCGTCCACTATTCCATTTTCTATATGAGATTTTTATATCGCGGCCCGTTTCCCTGTCTCGAAACCCTATGCCGTAACGTCACATAATCCCTGCCTGGCGAAAGCCTTCACCAACAGGGAGCCCCGCAAGGGGACGACATTATGGACATCGCCGTCCTGGCAATCGGCATCGGCTTTTTCGGTCTGCTCTTTGGTTATCTGCGCGTCTGCGAAAAGCTTTGAGGGCGTGACATGCTGATCGAATATATCGCTGGCGCTTTGGTCGCCATCTTCATCGCGATCTACCTTCTTTATGCGCTCATTCGCCCAGAGCGGTTCTGAGGAGCGGTTCTGAGCTGCAGCCCAATGGGGCTTGGGAAAAACCATGACAATCAATGGATGGATAGAGATCCTCGTTTTTTGCGGGATCATCATTCTGCTCGTAAAGCCGCTTGGCTTCTATTTAACGCGCGTCTTCAACGGCGAACGAACGTTCCTTTCGCCAATTCTCGTTCCGGTCGAACGCGGGCTCTACCGCCTTGCAGGCACTGGCGAACGCGAGGAACAGCACTGGACGAGCTATACCGCCGCCATGCTGCTGTTCAACTTGACCGGGTTCGTTCTGCTTTATGCCATGCAGCGGTTTCAGGGTGCATTGCCCTTCAACCCCATGGGCATGAGCAATGTGCCCGCTGACCTCGCCTTCAACACCGCCGCCAGTTTCGTGACAAACACCAACTGGCAGAACTATGGCGGCGAAAGCACCATGTCCTATCTGACGCAGATGGCCGGATTGACGGTGCAGAACTTCGTCTCGGCTGCAACGGGTGTGGCGATCGCGATAGCGCTTATCCGCGCTTTCTCTCGCAAATCCATGAAAACGCTTGGTAACTTCTGGGTCGATCTCACGCGCTGCACGCTTTATATCCTGCTGCCAATTTGCATCGTGATGACGCTTGCCTTCGTCGCATTGGGCGTTCCGCAAACGCTTGGCGCCTATGCGCAGGCCACGACGCTTGAAGGCGCGCGGCAGGTCATCGCGCTTGGGCCGGTTGCATCGCAGCTGGCGATCAAGATGCTGGGCACCAATGGCGGTGGTTTCTTCAACGCCAATTCCGCGCATCCGTTTGAAAATCCGGACGCCATTTCGAACATGATCCAGATGGTTGCGATCTTCGCCATCGGCGCATCGCTGACCAATGTCTTTGGCCGCATGGTCGGCAATGAAAAGCAGGGCTGGGCCATTTTCGCGGCCATGGGCGTGTTGTTCGTTGCAGGCGTTGCCATTTGTTACTGGGCAGAAGCTGCCGGCAACCCGCTGATCCACGCACTCGGCATCGACGGTGCCAATATGGAAGGCAAAGAAACCCGTTTCGGTATCGCCATGACCGCCCTTTTCGCCGTGGTCACGACTGCCGCATCCTGTGGCGCGGTGATCGCCATGCATGACAGCATGATGGCGCTCGGCGGCATGATCCCGATGATCAATATGATGCTCGGCGAAATCATCATCGGCGGTGTCGGCGCAGGTTTTTACGGCATTATCCTGTTCGTTGTGGTGGCGATTTTCGTGGCTGGCCTGATGGTCGGTCGCACGCCGGAATATCTGGGCAAGAAGATCGAGGCCAGGGAAGTCAAAATGGCGATGCTGGCCGTGCTGTGCCTGCCGCTGTCGATCCTCGGCTTTACCGCAATCGCTGCCGTCATTCCGGCTGGCCTTGGCTCCATCGCCAATCCGGGACCGCACGGCTTTTCGGAAATCCTCTATGCCTATACGTCCGGCACGGCCAATAACGGCTCGGCTTTCGGCGGGCTTTCCGGCAATACGCCCTGGTACAATATCACCATCGGGCTTGCGATGCTGATGGGGCGCTTTCTCGTCATTGTTCCCGCCATGGCCATTGCCGGATCGCTGGTCGCCAAGAAAATCGCTCCGCAATCGGCCGGCACCTTCCCGACCCATGGTCCATTGTTCGTGGGCTTGCTGATCGGCGTCATTCTGGTTGTCGGCGGGCTGATCTTCTTCCCCGCGCTGGCGCTCGGCCCCGTCGCCGAACACCTCGCTCTGATCCAGGGAAAGACCTTGTGATGCTGAAACCATCGAACTGCATTCTGTCGATCCTTGCCGTGATGCTCATCCTGTTTCTCGCCATCCGGCTGATCTGAGCGTCCGCTTCGCAAAACATCCACTGGAGCCTCGTTATGAGCCAGTCCAAATCTGCGAGCATTCTCGATGCCCGTATTCTTATCCCGGCGGTCGGCGATGCCTTCCGCAAACTGAACCCGAAAAGCCTCGCCCGAAACCCGGTCATGTTCGTCGTGGCCGTCGTTTCGGCGCTCACCACGGTACTGCTTGCAAAGGACATTGCCACAGGCGGCGGCAATGTCGGCTTTTCTGCCCAGATCGTGCTGTGGCTCTGGTTTACAGTGCTGTTCGCCAATTTTGCCGAAGCCGTTGCCGAAGGGCGCGGCAAGGCGCAGGCGGAATCATTGCGCCGCACCCGCACTGAAACCCAGGCCAAGCTTCTGAGCGGCGACAGCAAGACCGATTACAAGACCGTGGCCGGAACAAGCCTCAAGGTCGGCGATATCGTTCTCGTTGAAGCAGGTGACATCATCCCCTCCGATGGCGAAGTGATCGAGGGTGTCGCCTCGGTTAACGAAGCCGCCATCACCGGCGAATCCGCACCGGTCATCCGCGAATCCGGCGGCGACCGTTCCGCCGTCACCGGCGGTACGCAGGTCCTCTCCGACTGGATCAGGGTGCGCATCACGGCAGCGCAGGGCTCGACCTTCATCGACAAAATGATCAGCCTTGTGGAAGGTGCTGAACGCCAGAAAACGCCGAACGAAATCGCGCTCAACATCCTGCTTGCAGGCATGACGCTGATCTTCGTTCTGGCCGTGGTGACAATTCCAAGCTTCGCGACCTATGCGGGCGGCTATATCCCCGTCATCGTGCTGGTTGCCCTGTTCGTTACGCTGATCCCGACCACCATCGGTGCGCTGCTGTCAGCTATCGGCATTGCAGGCATGGACCGTCTGGTGCGCTTCAATGTGCTGGCCATGTCGGGCCGTGCGGTGGAGGCGGCAGGCGATGTAGACACATTGCTTCTGGACAAGACCGGCACGATCACGCTTGGCAATCGTCAGGCAACAGCCTTCATGCCCATCACCGACGTAAGCGAACAGGAACTGGCCGACGCAGCACAACTCGCCTCCCTTGCCGATGAAACGCCGGAAGGTCGTTCCATCGTGGTTCTGGCCAAGGAAAAATACGCCATTCGCGGTCGCAATATGCAAAGCCTGCATGCGACTTTTGTGCCCTTTACGGCGCAGAGCCGCATGAGCGGCGTTGATATTGACGGTTCGTCCATTCGCAAGGGTGCCGTGGATGCCGTGCTGAAAAACGCGACTTCGGATGCAAAAACCGTTCACGAACTGCAAGCCATCGCCGACACCATTGCCAAGGGTGGCGGCACGCCGCTTGCCGTGATCAAGGATGACAAGCTGCTCGGCGTTATCCATCTGAAGGATATCGTCAAGGGCGGCATTCGTGAGCGTTTTTCCGAATTGCGGCGCATGGGCATCCGCACGGTGATGATCACCGGTGACAATCCCATGACGGCAGCAGCAATTGCTGCGGAAGCGGGCGTGGATGATTTTCTGGCGCAGGCAACGCCGGAGAACAAGCTGGCGCTTATCCGCGAGGAACAGGCCAAGGGCAAACTGGTCGCCATGTGTGGTGATGGCACCAACGATGCGCCAGCGCTTGCGCAGGCCGATGTGGGTGTCGCCATGAACACTGGTACGGTTGCCGCCCGCGAAGCGGGCAATATGGTCGATCTCGACAGCGATCCGACCAAGCTCATCGAGATTGTTGAAATCGGCAAGCAGCTTCTGATGACGCGCGGCGCGCTCACGACTTTCTCCATCGCCAACGATATCGCGAAATATTTCGCGATCATTCCGGCCATGTTTCTGGCTTTTTATCCGCAGCTTGGCGCGCTGAACATCATGAACCTCGCCACGCCGCAAAGCGCTATTCTCTCGGCCATCATCTTCAACGCCCTCATCATCGTGGCGCTGATCCCGCTGTCGTTGAAAGGCGTGAAGTATAAGGCCGTTGGCGCAGGCGCCCTGCTCTCCCGCAACCTGCTCATCTACGGTCTCGGCGGAGTCATCGTTCCGTTCATCGGCATCAAGGCCATCGACATGGCCCTCATTGCCCTTGGCCTTGCATAAGGATTTTCACCCATGTTGAAGCAACTTCGCCCTGCACTGGTCATGATCGTCGCACTCACCGTGATTACCGGGTTTATCTATCCGCTCGGCATGACAGGCCTTGCGCAGGCAATCTTTCCGCAACAGGCCAATGGCAGCCTGATCGAGAAGGATGGAACGGTCATCGGCTCTGAACTGATCGGCCAGAATTTTGCCAGTGACCGTTATTTCCACGGTCGCCCATCTGCCGCAGGCAAGGATGGCTACGATGCATCCAGTTCCGGCGGCTCCAATCTCGGCCCGACCAATCCCGCCTTGGTCGAGCGGATCAAGAGCGAGGCGGAATCGTTAAAACAGTCAGCGCCTGCCGCCTCGATCCCTATCGATCTCGTGACCACTTCGGCCAGCGGTCTCGACCCGCATATTTCGCCGGAAGCAGCCTTTTATCAGATACCGCGTGTCGCCAAGGCGCGGGGTATCAGCGAAGCCACGCTGCGCGGCATTGTGGAGCAGCAGGTGGAAGACCGAAAACTCGGCTTTCTCGGCGAAGCTGTGGTCAATGTCCTGAAACTCAATCTAGTTCTGGACAGAACCGCAGCAAAATGAGGTAGATTGCGGGTGGCGCTCATGTCGCCGCCCGCTTCGCAGGAGCATTATCATTGATGTCGGACGACATTCGCGCTGACAACACACGGCCCTCTCCCGATGCCCTGCTCGAACAGGCGGAGCGCGAAACGCGTGGCCGCCTGAAGATATTTCTGGGCGCAGCACCCGGTGTCGGCAAAACCTATGAAATGCTGATGTCCGGCAGGGCGCGCAAGGCCGATGGCGTTGATATCGTTATCGGCGTTGTCGAAACCCATGGCCGCCGCGACACCGAAGCACTGGTCGATGGGCTGGAAATCATTCCGCGCGCCCGCGTCGCCTATCATGGCCATGAACTGGAAGAGATGGACATTGACGCCGTGCTGGCGCGCCGTCCGCAGCTGGTTCTGGTGGATGAACTCGCCCACAGCAATGCGCCCGGAAGCCGACACCCCAAGCGCTATCAGGATGTGGAGGAAATCCTCGCGCAAGGGATAGACGTCTATACCACGCTCAACATTCAACACGTCGAAAGCCTGAATGATGTGGTGGCGCAGATCACGCGCATTCGCGTTCGTGAGACCGTGCCGGACAGCATTATCGACCGCGCCGACGATATAGAGCTGATCGACCTGACGCCGGGCGACCTCATCAAACGGCTCAATGAAGGCAAGGTCTATCTTCCAAAGACCGCGAAGCGCGCAATTCGCAACTATTTCTCGCCCGGCAATCTGACGGCGCTCCGCGAGCTGGCACTGCGGCGCACTGCGCAGCGGGTGGACGAACAGCTTCTCACCCATATGCGCGCCCATGCTATTGAGGGTCCGTGGGCTGCCGGCGACCGTATTCTTGTTGCCGTGGATGAAAGACCGCGTAGCGCGTCTCTCGTGCGCTATGCGCGCCGTCTTGCCGACCGGCTGCGCGCGCCATGGGCGGTCATTTACATTGAAACACCCCGCTCGGCCACCATGTCGGAGGATGAAAAAGACCGGCTGTCGGCAACCATGCGCCTTGCCGAACAGTTGGGCGGCGAACCGATCATCATTCCCGGCCAGTCGGTGGCCGAAGACATTATCCGCTATGCCAGCACGCATAATTTCACGCAGGTTGTCGTCGGCAAATCGGCCAAGCCGCGCTGGCGTGAAATCATCGAAGGTTCGGTCGGGCACGATCTGATCCGCCGGGCAGGCGCCATCGATGTTCACATCACCGCTGGCATTGATCAGGAGGCGGCAAATGCTGCCCGCAAGGTCAAGACCGCCGCGCCAACCGCGAGCCTGCAACTCCTGCCCTATGTGATTGGCATGGCGGTCATCACGGCGGCGCTCGCCGTCGGGCTGCTGCTCGACCAGTTTCTCGACGTGCGCAGCATAGCGCTGGTCTTCGTGGTCGGCGTTCTCGGCGTTGCAGTAACGCTTGGCCTGTGGCCAGCGCTGTTTGTGTCCGTCATCAGCGCTTTCGCCTATAATTTCTTCTTTCTCCTGCCGCTTTACACCCTGTCCATTGCGGACCCGGAAAGCGTGGTCGCCCTCGTCTTCTTCCTGCTCGTCAGTTTCGTGGCCAGCAATCTGGCAAGCCGCGTGCAGCGTCAGGCGGCATCGGCGCGCCAGCGCGCGCGCATGACGGAGGATCTCTATCTTTTCAGCAAAAAGCTCGCGGGCACCGGTTCGCTGGACGATGTCCTTTGGGCAACGGCGTTCCAGATCGCGTCCATGCTGAAGGTGCGAGCCGTCATCCTGCTGCCGGAACGCGAAAGCATCGCGGTGCGCGCCGGATATCCGCCGGACGACACGCTCGACGATGCCGATATCGCCGCTGCCCATTGGGCATGGGAGCACAATCTGCCCGCAGGACGTGGTGCGGATACGCTGCCCGGCGCGCGCCGCCTTTACTTGCCACTGCGCACGGCGCGAACCTCGGTCGGCGTTATCGGTCTCGACAATGACCGGCAGGGACCGATACTCACGCCAGAGCAGCAGAGACTGTTCGAAGCGCTGGCCGATCAGGCCGCCATCGCCATCGAGCGCGTGCAACTGGTGGAGGATGTCGAGCGGGCGAAGCTTGCTGCGGAAACCGACAAGTTGCGCTCCGCACTTCTCACTTCGATTTCGCACGACCTCAAGACCCCGCTCGCGGCCATCATGGGTGCGGCCACCACATTGCGTGAATATCACGGCTCTTTGCCCGCTGAAGATCAGGCCGATCTTTATCAGACCATCGTGGATCAGTCGGAACGTCTCAACCGCTTCATCGCCAATCTTCTGGACATGACCCGGATTGAAGCAGGCGCGATGGAGCCGAACCTTTCCCCGCATTATATCGGCGATATTGTCGGCGCTGCCCTGCACCGCGCCGCCAAAATTCTTGTGCGCCATGCGGTGCGCGTATCAGTACCCGCCGATCTGCCGATGCTGCGGCTGGATGCGGTGCTGTTTGAACAGGTTCTGTTCAATCTTCTCGACAATGCCGCGAAATATGCGCCGGACGCCTCTGAAATTACCATCGAAGCCCATATCAGCGGCACGCGGCTTATTCTGGAAATTGCCGATCAGGGGCCGGGCATCCCCGCCGACGACACGGAACGGATTTTCGACAGCTTCTATCGCGTTCGCAAGGGTGATCACGTACAAGCGGGTACAGGCCTTGGCCTTTCTATCGCGCGCGGTTTTGTCGAAGCGATGGGCGGCACCTTATCCGCCCGCAATCGCGGCCACAGCAGTGCGGGCGCGGTCTTCGTCATATCCCTGCCGCTTCCATCCGGCGACGCTGAAACGGAAACAACGCAATGAATATGCAAAGCGTCAAAGTGCTGATCGTCGATGACGAACCGCCGATCCGCAAACTTCTGCGCGTCGGGCTGACCACCGAGGGTTACACGACCGTTGAAGCCGCCAATGCTACCGAAGCGATCGAAAAGATTGAGGCAGAAAGTCCAGACCTGGTACTGCTCGACCTCGGCCTGCCGGATATGGACGGGCACCGGCTCCTGCTGCAATGGCGACAGGAAGGGCGCAGCCTGCCCATCCTCATTCTTTCGAGCCGCACCGACGAAGTGGGCATTGTGAAAGCTCTCGAACTCGGCGCCGACGATTATGTGACCAAGCCCTTCGGTATGCGCGAACTTGCGGCACGCATGCGCGTTGCGCTCCGCCACAAGCTGCAACAGCAAGGCGAAAAGCCGATTTTCCAGAGCGGTGGTCTTTCGGTCGATCTGGTGCGGCGCATCGTCAGGGTCGATGGCAACGACATCAAGCTTTCGCCCAAAGAATACGATATTCTGCGCCTTCTGGTGCAGCATGCGGGCAAGGTTTTGACGCATCAATTTATTCTGAATTACGTCTGGGGTCCGGCGGCAGACGTGCAATATTTGCGCATCTATGTGCGCCAGCTTCGTCACAAGATCGAAGCCCTGCCCGACCAGCCGCAATATATTCTCACCGAAACCGGTGTTGGCTATCGCCTGCGTGAAGCGGACGCCCTATAATCAGAAAGACGCTGAGAAAACCGGTAACGGAGGTATTCGATGGTCGAGCTGACGAACAATCTGGAGAATCTGGAATTCATTATATCAAAGGCGCGCGAATATGACGTGCAAGTGCCTGCGGTGGACGAGGATTCCGGCTCCAATCCCGGCGACGACAGGGATGTCGATATTCTCGATGCGTCAATTGACAACCCAACCCGGAAAGAGCTTTTCGCCGCCATCCGCTCGCTGAACGAAGATCAGCGTATCGAATTGCTCGCCTTGATCTGGGTGGGGCGCGGCGATTTCTCGGCAGAGGAATGGGACGACGCGCTATCCACCGCAAGCGAACGCCATAATGGGCGCGAGGCAAAATACCTGATCGGAACACCGCTTCTGGGCGATTATATCGAGGAAGGCCTTGTGTCGCTCGGCATCGATGTCGAAGCCTACGATAATGAATAAGAAAAATTGATGGTTCCATCCGTCCTTCTGTTTTGACGCTGCCATATCCGGGCATTAGAGTTGCCCGCAAATGTAACCGGTTCGATCTGGATCCGCTTGCAGAACAACATATGGGAATTCAAAAACGACGGAGGAAAGCGCCATGCTTCAGAAGAACCTGGTTCAGAAAACGGATTTTTATATCGACGGCGCCTGGCGGGCTCCAATCGACGCCAAGAGCATCGAAGTCGTCAATCCGGCCAATGAAAAGCCCTATGCGGTGATCTCTGGCGGTTCGGCTGCCGATATCGATCTCGCGGTTGCGGCAGCGCGCAAAGCCTTCCCTGCATGGGCCGAAACGCCCGCGAAGGAGCGTATCGCCTATATCCGCCGTATTGCTGAAATCTACGATTCCCGCATGGATGAAATGGCCAAGGCCATTTCGCACGAAATGGGGGCGCCGATCACGCTTGCGCGTGAATCGCAGGCTGCCGTTGGCGTGTCGCATATCAAGGCTTTTGTCGCTGCCTTCGAGAGTTTCGAGTTCGAAGAAATTCTTTCTCCGAAATTTCCAAACCAGACCATCGTGCACGAACCGATCGGCGTTTGCGGGCTGATCACCCCGTGGAACTGGCCGATGAACCAGATTGCGCTGAAGGTCATTCCCGCGATTGCGGTTGGCTGCACGGTCGTGCTCAAGCCGTCCGAAATCGCACCGATGTCGGCGATGCTGTTTGCGGAATTCGTCGATGCAGCCGGTCTGCCGAAGGGCGTGTTCAACCTCGTCAATGGCGAAGGTCCGGTGGTCGGCGAAGCGCTGTCGCAGCACCCGGATGTGGACATGATGTCCTTCACCGGCTCGACGCGCGCAGGCACGGCGGTTTCCCGCGCCGCAGCGGCAACCGTCAAGCGCGTTTCGCTGGAACTCGGCGGCAAGTCGCCGAACATCGTCTTTGCCGATAGCGATCTGGAAAAGACCATCGAGCGCAGCCTTGCCCATTGCTTCGAGAATACCGGCCAGTCCTGCAATGCGCCGACGCGCATGCTGGTTGAGCGCTCGGTCTATGACAAGGCCGTCGAACTCGCGAAGAAGGTCACCGAAGGCACTAAGGTTGGCGATCCTGCGGAAGAAGGCGATCATATCGGGCCACTTTCCTCGTCGATTCAGTTCGAAAAGGTCCAAAAGCTGATCCAGAAAGGCATCGATGAAGGCGCACGCCTCGTTGCCGGCGGCACTGGCCGCCCGGATGGCTTCACCGAAGGCGACTTCGTCAAGCCGACCGTCTTCGCCGATGTGAACAACGACATGACCATCGCCCGCGAAGAAATCTTCGGACCAGTGCTGGCCATGATCCCGTTTGAAACGGAAGAAGAAGCTATCGCCATCGCCAACGATACGCCTTACGGTCTGGCCGCCTATATCCAGACCGGCAGCCCGGAACGCGCCAAGCGCGTTGCGCGCAAGCTTCGCGCAGGCATGATCCAGATCAACGGCACGTCCCGCGCTCCGGGCAGCCCGTTCGGCGGATACAAGCAGTCGGGCAACGGTCGCGAAGGCGGCAAATGGGGCCTCGAAGACTTCATGGAAGTGAAGCTGATCAGCGGTTGATCTCAACCAGCAGATGTTAAACATGAAAAAGCGCCGCTAAACGGCGCTTTTTTTCCTTTATAAAAGTTCACTCTCGAAATCGAGACCGTTCAGGCAACCGGCGTGGATGGGAACAGCGCCTGCAAGGCATCGTAGGATGCCAGCACGGTTTCCATCTGCGCGGTATGGCCCTTGACGAAAGCATCACCATAGACCGTTTCGTCCGGATATTCGGTGATGAGCGTCATTGGCACCGTATGTCGGTCATCGACGCCGACAAGGCACGGAAATCCGTTGATGATGCGGAAACCCGTTTCGCCTGCATGCTGCTCGAAAAGCCTGATCTGGGCGTTGTTATAAGCGACCAGCCCGTCAATCGCGGCCAGATGTTTCGTTACGCGGTCGATCAGTTCCTCTGCGTGCCTCTCCCATGAGGCATGGTGGCGGATGATCAGGAAAAAGCCTTTCGGCAGCGTCCACATGGCAAAGGAACGCGGCACATAGCCTGAGAGCGGGCGCGTCCATTCATGCGACGGATAACCATGCAGGTTGACGTGCAGTTTCGCATCCGTCAGCCTTTCAGCCTCGACACGAATGGCCTTTTCGTAGAGCCCCTCGCCGCTGCGATATTCCAGATCATCACCCAGCGCCGTATAGCGCGCCGCATGATGTATGTGGTGCGGCTGCAGTGCGCAAAGCCGCTTGTGTATCTCGTATCCATCCGGGTTTTCCTGCGGGGAGATCGTGAAATGCGCGCCTTCGCGCGTGACAAGCCGATTGGCCGCACGCAACGCGCCGACAACGCCCGTCGTTTCATTGGCATGCTGACCGGCGCTGATCATCATCGCGGCATCGCTGCCCTTGCGATAGGTCGCGCGCACCGCTCTGCCCGAACGGGTTTTTGCCTCGAACGGCTCACCGCCCAGACGGGCGAGTTCACGGCGGATCTGATCGGCGGAAAGCGGCGCTTGCGCCGTCTCCAGCACCTGTTCTGCCGTCAGCGCGTCATCGGTGGAAAGCGGTCTCGTTTCCACTCTGACCGACGGCTCGGCATCGCGAAAGCAGACTTCTGGCACAATCTGGCCCGGTTGCAACCCACGATCACCCACTGGACGACTGGACTTTTTTTGAAATACTTCAAGCAGCGAGAAATAGATATCCTCGTGCATGGCTTCGGTGAGGCTCAGCGTTTCCTCATCGTAAGGCAGGCGACGGTCGGTGATGGGCAAGCTGACCGTAATGTTCAGTTCATCGAAATAAGGTTCGCCACGCTTCCAGTCATGGGCCGCGATGGTCGAAACCGTGTCATGAAAGAGCTTTTCATAGGATGTTTCATAGCGCGCGCTTTCAGTCTTGCCGCCTTGCGTGACCGTCAGCCAGCCGGTTGGCGAGACCAGCGTTTCGCCGATGAAATCCACATGCACGCGGTTCGGGGCAAAAACCCGGTGCTTCTCGCTATGACCATCGGTAAAGGTCAGATCGACTTCATAATGAAAATCGTCTTTGTCCGAAGCTGCAAAAGCCACCTCCGCCTCCGGCAGCAGCACTGACAAAGGATAGGTTTCGAGCAGGAAACGGTTCTGCACGCAGGCTTCGTGGCGTGGATAGCGGATCGCAGCCGACTTCAGCGCCGCGCCATCGACTTCTTCCAGAAAGAAATGCAGGAGCGGCTTGTAAGCCGAGCGCAGGCGCGCCTCGACGCCTGCTTCGCGCAGCTTCGTTTCCGCTGCAAAGCGGCTCGGCTGGTCATCGAACAGCCAGGCTTCCACCTTCGCGTCGCGCATTTCCGGTTTCAGAAAATGATCGACAAGCGCATGAACGGTACGCGGATAGGTTTTCTCAAAAAGCACGCTCATCGGGAAGTCCTGCCAATGGGATCAAAGCGGGGTCAAGGCTGTCGCGCAGCCAGTCGCCAAGAAGATTTTGGAATATACCCCGAAAAGGGTGAAACGGTTTTCGGGATGTGCGTATAAACAAATACTGAGAGCGCGTCACCCTAATAGGATAAATGCGACCCGCTTTATAACTTGTGTGAGGGAGCCAGCGATGAGCGGAACGGGACGCGGAGTATGGGATTTCTGGATCGACCGCGGCGGTACGTTTACGGACGTCATCGGGCGGGATCCGCAGGGCCAGCTCCATGCACGCAAGGTTCTCTCCGAAAACCCGTCTGCCTATAAGGATGCCGCCGTTCACGGCATTCGCCTGCATCTGGGCCTGAACTCCGGTGAAACGATTCCCGCCGGTGCCATCGGCGAAGTTCGCATGGGCACGACGGTCGCCACCAATGCGCTTCTGGAGCGCAAGGGCGAGCGGCTGGCCCTTGTTACCACAAGGGGTTTCCGTGATGCGCTGCGCATTGGCTATCAGGAACGCAAGAACATCTTCGCGACCGAAATCATCAAGCCGGAAGCGCTTTATGAAAAGGTCGTGGAACTGAATGAGCGCGTTCAGGCGGATGGCACGGTTGAAACGGCTCTCGATCCCTCCGAGGCCGAAGCCGTACTGGTTGCGCTGAAGGAACAGGGCTACAAATCCGTCGCCATCGCGCTCATGCATGCTTTTAAGTTTCCCTCACATGAGGCTGAAATTGCTCGCATTGCGCGCGGTCTCGACTTCGAGCAGGTCTCCGTTAGCCACGAGGTTTCGCCGCTGATCAAGCTGGTCGGTCGTGGCGACACTACAGTCGTCGATGCCTATCTGTCGCCGGTTCTTCGCCGTTACGTTGCGCAGGTTTCCAATGAGCTGGATGTCGAGCGCACCGGCGCGCGCGTCATGTTCATGATGTCGTCGGGTGGTCTCACGGCCGCTGATCTGTTTCAGGGCAAGGATGCAATCCTGTCCGGCCCGGCTGGTGGCGTTGTCGGCCTCGCCCGAACCGGCGAAACGGCAGGCTTTCCGAAAGTCATCGGCTTTGACATGGGCGGCACCTCCACGGACGTCGCGCATTTCGATGGCGAATATGAACGCGCTTTCGAAACGGAAGTGGCTGGCGTGCGCGTGCGGGCACCGATGATGCTGATCCACACCGTTGCCGCAGGCGGCGGCTCGATCCTGCATTATGACGCCGGACGTTTCCGCGTCGGCCCGGATTCGGCGGGCGCCAATCCCGGTCCGGCCTGCTATCGCAACGGTGGACCGCTCGCCGTCACCGATGCCAATGTCATGCTGGGCAAGCTTCTGCCGGAATTTTTCCCGGCAATCTTTGGCCCGGACCAGAACCAGACGCTCGATGTGGAGCGGGTGCGGGAACTTTTCTCCGCGCTCGCAGCCGAAATTGGCGATGGTCGCTCGCCGGAAGCCGTTGCCGATGGATTCATCCGCATTGCAGTGGCCAATATGGTCGAGGCCATCAAGAAAATTTCCGTCCAGCGCGGCTATGACGTGACGCGCTATGCGCTCAACTGCTTTGGCGGTGCGGGTGGCCAGCACGCCTGTCTCGTTGCCGATGCGCTTGGCATGAAGAATATTCTCCTCCATCCAATGTCCGGTCTGCTGTCCGCCTATGGCATGGGTCTGGCCGATATTCGCGCCACCCGTCAAAAGGCGCTCGGCGTCGCGCTCGATCCGGCAGCGCCTTCAGCCCTGAAAGAACTGGGTGAAGAACTGGCGCAGGAATGCGTGGCCGAACTTCTGGCTCAAGGCATAGAAGCCGCAGCCGTGCAGCGTCATCTGCGCGCCCACATCCGCTATGCGGGCACCGACACCGTGCTCTCCGTTGAAGCCACCTTCCCTGCTAAGGACAATGCCGACCGCCTTCGCGCCGAGTTCGAGGCGGCCCATAAGCGCCGTTTCGGCTTCATTGCGGAGAACAAGGCTCTCGTTATCGACGCGGTGGAAGTCGAAGCCGTGGGTGGTGGCGCAGGCGAAACCGAAAGCGCCCAATCGCTCGACAGCGATCTGGAAGCTGCAACCGCCAAGCGGACCCGCTTCTTCTCGCAGGGCGAGTTGCACGACGCGGGCGTTGTCTTGCGCGAGCAGATGCAACGCGGCCAGACTGTCACCGGCCCGGCGATCATCATCGAGAAAAACCAGACTATCGTTATCGAAGATGGCTGGCAGGCCCGCCTGACTGCGCATGACCACGTCGTGCTGACGCGCATCAAGGCGCTGCCTGCGCGCACGGCCATCGGCACCGAAGCCGACCCGGTCATGCTGGAGATTTTCAACAATCTCTTCATGTCCATTGCTGAGCAGATGGGCGTTACGCTTCAAAACACTGCCTATTCGGTCAATATCAAGGAGCGTCTCGACTTTTCCTGTGCGGTTTTCGACGCGGCAGGCAATCTTGTCGCCAATGCGCCGCATATGCCGGTGCATCTCGGTTCCATGGATGCGTCGGTCGCCACCGCCATCCGCGAAAACAGCGACATCAAGCCGGGCGATGTGTTCCTCATCAACGCACCTTATAATGGCGGCACCCATCTGCCCGACCTCACCGTCTGCACGCCGGTTTTCGACGACGACAATCGTGAAATCCGCTTCTGGGTGGCAAGCCGTGGGCACCATGCGGATATTGGCGGCATTGCGCCGGGTTCCATGTCGCCGCTTGCGGTCAATATCGAGCAGGAAGGCGTCTATATCGACAATTTCAAGCTGGTCGATCGCGGCACCTTCCGCGAAGAGGCGCTTGCCGCTCTGCTGACTGGCGCGACCTACCCTGTCCGTAACCTGACGCAGAACGTCAACGACCTGAAGGCGCAGATCGCGGCCAACGAAAAGGGCGTGACCGAGCTGAAAAAGATGATCGGCCTATTCGGCGAGCATGTCGTGAAAGCCTATATGGGCCACGTTCAGGACAATGCCGCCGAAAGCGTGCGCCGCGTACTCGACAAGCTGCCGGACGGCCATTTCACCTATGAGATGGACCAGGGCTGCCAAATCGAGGTGCGCGTCACCATCGACAAGGAAAAGCGCGAAGCGACGGTCGATTTCACCGGCACGTCGGAACAGCGTTCCGACAATTTCAATGCGCCAGAGCCCGTCACCCGCGCGGCTGTGCTTTATGTCTTCCGCGTGCTGGTTGAGGGCGACATTCCGATGAATGCGGGCTGCCTGCGACCGATCAGGATCATTGTGCCGGAAGGCTCGATGCTCTCTCCGCAATATCCAGCGGCGGTCGTGGCGGGCAATGTCGAAGTCAGTCAGGCTGTCACCAACTGCCTGTTCGGCGCGACCAAGGCGATGGCCGCAGCGCAGGGCACGATGAACAATCTAACTTTCGGCAATGATGAATATCAGTATTACGAAACCATCTGTTCCGGCGCGCCCGCCGGTCCCGGTTTCAACGGTGCCAATGCTGTGCACACCCACATGACCAATTCGCGCCTGACCGACCCGGAAATTCTGGAAACCCGCTTCCCCGTCTTGCTGGAAGACTTCCATATTCGAAAGGACTCCGGCGGCAGGGGCAAATGGCACGCGGGCGACGGCACCAGGCGCACGATCCGCGCGCTGAAAACGCTGGAATTTGCCATTCTTTCCGGTCATCGCCGGGTGGCGCCTTTCGGTCTGGAAGGCGGCGAAGCTGGCCAGACCGGCCGTAATGAAGTGCGTCGCAAGGACGGGTCCATCGACGTATTAGGAAATTGCGACCAGACTGTTCTGGAAGCAGGTGAAGCCTTCACCGTCATCACGCCGACTGGTGGCGGATACGGCAAGCCTGAATAACCGAGATGAATATTAACAAAGCACAACGCCGCCAGCTCATGTCTGGCGGCGTTGTGCATTCAACCGGGATAAAACCGGGCAAAATCAATGCGTGCCGACGCATTTGCGAACGGTTTTTCCACCCTTTCGGTCCACCCCGAAAAATGTTAGAATTATTCACCAAAATTCGATCTATAATTAGGATTCAATCCTAATAATTGCGTCTTTACCGTCGTTTTGGACGCATCTTTAGAATTAAATTTCTGCGATCAATAGAACATCAACCAGTTCACGGATACCGAAAATGAAATTCGCTCAGATCATCGCTACCGCAGGCATCATTCAGGCAGCTCTCTTCACCGGCGCAATGGCCGGAGAAAATCTCGACGCCATCAAGTCGGCGGGCGTTCTGAAGATCGGCACGGAAGGCACCTATGCGCCTTTCACCTATCACGACAAGGAAAACAAGCTCGTCGGCTTCGACGTGGAAATCGGTGAAGCCGTGGCTGCCAAGCTCGGCGTGAAGCCGGAATTCATCGAAGGCAAGTGGGACGGCCTCATCGCCGGTCTCGACGTCAATCGTTATGATGCCGTCATCAATCAGGTTGGCATCACCGAAGAGCGCAAGAAGAAGTTCAACTTCTCCAACCCTTACATCGTTTCCAAGGTTGTTCTGATCGTCAACGACAAGAACGACACGATCAAGGACTTTGCCGATCTGAAGGGCAAGAAGTCGGCACAGTCGCTGACCAGCAACTACGGCAAGCTCGCCAAGGAAGCCGGCGCGGAACTTGTGGCGACCGATGGTTTCGACCAGTCGATCCAGCTCGTGCTGACGGGCCGCGCCGATGCGACGCTCAATGACAGCCTATCCTTCCTTGACTTCAAGAAGCAGCAGCCGAAGGCTCCGGTCAAGATCGCCGCAGAGAAGGAAAATGCTGACGCTTCGGGCATCATCGTTCGCAAGGGCGACGACGACCTCGTCGCAGCCATCAACAAGGCGCTGGACGATATCAAGGCCGATGGCACCTACGACAAGATTGCGCAGAAATATTTCGGTCAGGACGTTTCCAAGTAAGCTTCCGGATACATAAACGATGAAGCCGGAATTCATTTCCGGCTTCTTTTATTGTGTAGTAGAAAATTATTCCCACTGAATTTCAGAGATCGTTTTCCACAAACAGTATAAGATGAATGAGAGTGCCTTGCCGGTGCCTGATCATCTCGATTTGAACCGACACTGCTTTGCGTGCGAAGGAGCAGACCTAAGTGCCTGATTGGCTACAACTCATGATCGAGTCGCTCCCGACCCTTCTCTGGGCGGGGCTGATCTTCACAATTCCACTGACATTGCTGTCCTTCGTTTTTGGTTTGGCGCTGGCGCTTCTGACGGCCCTCGTCCGGCTTTTCGCGCCGGTCTGGCTCTCATCAATTGCTCGCTTCTATGTCTGGATATTCCGTGGCACGCCGCTACTGGTGCAGCTTTTCGTGATCTTCTATGGCTTACCGAGCATTGGCATTTATCTCGATGCGTTCCCGGCAGCCCTCATTGGCTTCACGTTGAATGTCGGTGCCTATAGTTCGGAAATTATCCGCGCGGTCATCTCGTCCGTGCCCAAGGGCCAATGGGAAGCCGCCTATTCCATTGGCATGAGCTGGCGTCAGGCGCTGACCCGCACCGTGTTGCCGCAGGCGACGAGAATCGCTGTGCCGCCGCTTTCCAACACGTTCATTTCGCTTGTGAAAGATACCTCGCTCGCCGCCGCCATCACCGTGCCGGAGCTTTTCCAGTCGGCACAGCGCATCGTCGCTACAACCTACGAACCGCTGATCCTCTATATCGAGGCCGCGCTGATCTATCTGGCGCTGAGTTCGGTTCTGTCTGCCCTTCAGGTACGGCTTGAACGACGCTTCGGGCGCTATGGCGGCACGCTGGAGACAAACGCATGATCGAGCTGAAACACATCGTCAAGCGTTTCGACGACGCTGTTATCCTCAACGACATCAATGTCACGATCTCTGAAGGCTCGGTGACGGCCCTTGTCGGCCCATCAGGTGGCGGCAAGAGTACGCTTCTGCGCTGCATCAACCTGCTGGAAGTACCGACATCCGGCACGTTGTCGCTCGGCGGACAGACGCTGACTTTCGAGCCGGGGCGCAAGCCAAGCTGGCAGGCCATTCAGTCCATTCGCCGCCAGACCGGCATGGTGTTTCAGAATTTCCAGCTGTTTCCGCATCAGACCGCGATCCAGAATGTCATGGAAAGCCTCGTCACCGTGCTGAAATGGCCGAAAGCCAAGGCCCGCGAACGCGCGATGGAACTGTTGCAGAAAGTGGGCATGGCCCATAAGGCCGACGCCTGGCCATCGACCTTGTCCGGTGGGCAGCAGCAGCGCATCGCGATTGCCCGTGCGCTGGCGCCTTCGCCACGCGTGCTGCTATGCGACGAACCCACTTCGGCGCTCGATCCTGAACTTGCCTCGGAAGTGGTGGATGTGCTGAGCAAACTTGCCAAGGAAGGCACGACGATGGTGATTGCCACCCACGATCTGCGCCTCGCCTCGAAGATTTCGCAGAATGTGGTGTTTCTGGAATCGGGCAATATTGTCGAGACCGGCTCTGCGCATGAAGTTTTCACGCGCCCATCCCGCGAGCGTACCAAGCAGTTTGTCGCAACCATCAACGCCGCGCACACTTACGACATCTGACCGGACATTTTGCTTTCAAAAGAGGGCTTTCGTGTTTGCGAAGGCCCTCTCATTTTTCGCCTTGGCGCAATTCATTCGTTCTTTTCAAAATTTTCCGCCGAGTCTCACCGGCCTGCCCCTTGGTAAAAGAGGAAACCGCTGTTACAT